>PMYM01000076.1:0-12714 GCA_003171235.1 Phycisphaerales bacterium
CATCGCCGCCGCCAGGGCGGCCGATCTCATGGCCAGGGACATAACTTTCTCCTCATTGGCCGGCGGAACCCGCCAGCCTACGGGCCAGACGCCCAAACCGCCAAACATGATGCCTTACCAGTATAAACCGCGCAACCGGGGCCATGTTGCAAGAATTCCAGCCGAGTGCGGAGTGCGAAAGTGCGGNNGCGAAAGTGCGGAGTGCGGAAGTGCGAAGTGCGGAAGTGCGAAGTGCGGAGAAAACCTGTCCACCCTCAAGTGCAGCGAAGCGGAGCTTGGGGGTGCTTATCGCGCCAGCGCCTTGACATCCCGGCGCCAAACATCAGAATTAACTCAGGGAGACTGCTATGACATCGATCCAACAGGCCGTCGAGGATCCAAAGAAACTCTCTCGCCAGCGATCCAGGGCCTATTTCTACGGCGTCGTCTGCTGCGTGGAAGCCCTGTTGCTTGGGTACGTGTTTTTCTTCTGGGTTGCACACATGGAGGCGCTCGTCAAGCAATTTGGTGCGGCGTTGCCGGTTATCACCGTATATGTCTTTGAATTTCGCCATTATTGCGCCCAACTGCCATTGGGCTTGCCGATCAGCGGCGGATTGATTGCCCTGGGGATTGTGCCGTTCTTGCTGGCCAAATCGCTCCAGCCTCGCCTGGCCCAGATGCTGAACGTCCTGGTCTTCCTTCTGCTCACCGGCGGGATCGTCGTCATTGCCTTGAGCATGTACCTGCCGTTGCGGGCGATGGGCCAGTCAATCCAAAGCGGGTGAGCGGCTTTAAGTGGAGACAACCATGACATCAAACGAACCGATCCCTCCGGCCCAAGGCAAGACTCCGCGCCTTCGATCGATGGCTTATTTCCTGAGCGGCGCATGCTGTATCGAATTTGTGTTTATTGCATGCCTGGTTTTCTTATGGTTCCCGCCATTCCGCAAGGTCGCTGATTCTTTTGGCCCTCTTTGGTCACCGGCGGTTGTGCCGGTAATCATTTTTCTGGACTACTGCAAGCGAACACCGATGATCGTGCCGTTAGGCTGCGGCGTGCTTGTGGCCTTGGCTGTCTTGCCATGCCTGTTCGCCCGGTTTCTAAAGCCGCGTTTGGCCATTGCGCTGAACTTCGCCCTCTTCGTGCTTGGCGCTGTAGGCAATACGCTTATCCTCATGGGCATACTCTTCACGCTCATTACCCTGACGTAATGGCATTTGAAAGCGCGTAGGCTGGGGCAGAGCCGGTCCAGGCCAAGGCAGCCGGTGAAATCCCGCCGGCGACGCCCCAGCATGTTCACGACGGGGTCACGGCCAAGGCCCGCTGGGGCGGCGCTGGCGAGATTCAATACAGATTCCTGTGTCCCTCCCAGCTCTGCCCCAGCCTATTACGCACTCCCGCCGCTGAAACATTAAACATGGTCACGCGGGAGATGAAGCAGCGTGACCATGCCACCCGCCGGCGGTATGATATGCCCGGTTTGGCCGGACGTTTTTGCCGGCCACGAGGCCAGTCATGACCCAGCAGAATGCGCAGAGCCAGCATCGCGTGGAAAAGGACTCGATGGGCACGATGCGCGTGCCGGCCAAGGCCCTCTACGGCGCCCAGACGGCCCGGGCGGTGGAGAACTTCCCCATCTCCGGCCAGCCCATGCCGCGGGCCTTCGTCGCCGCGTTGGGGCTGGTCAAGCAGGCCGCCGCCGCCGTTCACGCCCGCGCCGGCCGGCTGGACAAGGCCCTGGCCGACGCCATTATTCAGGCCGCCCAGGAGGTTATCGACGGCCGGCTGGAGGAGCACTTCCCGGTGGACGTCTTCCAGACCGGCTCGGGCACCTCCAGCAACATGAACGCCAACGAGGTCATCGCCAACCGAGCCTTGCAGCTATTGGGCGGGCAGGTGGGTTCCAAGGCTGTGCACCCCAACGACCACGTCAACATGGGCCAGAGCTCCAACGACGTGGTGCCCACGGCGGTGCAGGTGGCGGCGGCGCTGGAGATCAAGCGGCAGTTGGCCCCGGCCCTGTCGCGGCTGCAGGCGGCGCTGCAGGCCAAGGCGGCGGAATTCGACCAGGTGGTGAAGGTCGCTCGCACGCACCTGCAGGACGCCGTGCCCATTCGCCTGGGCCAGGAGTTTTCCGGCTATGCCGATGCGGCGGGCCAGGCGCTGCAGGTGGTGGCTGCCGCCCAGACGGAGCTATGCGAACTGGCCATCGGCGGATCGGCCGTCGGCACGGGGCTGAACGTCCCGCCGCGCTTCGCCGCCGCTCTGTGCCGCTACCTGGCGGGCAAGACCCGCCTGCCCTTCAAGGAGGCGGCCAACCACTTCGCCGCACAGAGCGTGCCGCTGTCGGTGCTGGCGGCCTCGGCGGCCATGCGGACGACGGCCATCGCCCTGTCCAAGATCGCCGGCGACATTCGCCTTTTGGGCTCGGGCCCGCGCTGCGGGCTGGGCGAACTGGTGCTGCCGGCCACCCAGCCGGGTAGCAGCATCATGCCCGGCAAGGTCAACCCGGTCATCTGCGAATCGGTCATCCAGGTGGCCTGCCAGGTCATCGGCAACGACGCCGCCGTGGCCGCCGCCAGCCTGGGCGGGGTCGGCAGCCTGCTGGAGTTGCACGTGGCCTGGCCGGTGCTGGCGCGGAACCTGCTGGAGAGCATCAACCTCTTGGCCGCGGCGGCGCGGGTCTTCCGGGCAAAGTGCATACTGGGCCTCAAGGCCGACGAGGCCCGCTGCCGTGAACTCCTGGAGCGGTCGCTCATGAGCGTGACCGCCCTGGCCCCGGTGATCGGGTACGACGCTGCCGCCGCCATCGCCAAACAGGCCGCCGCCACGGGCAAGACCGTCCGCCAGCTCTGCCTGGAAAAAAGAATCCTACCCAAGGACAAGCTGGACAAGCTGCTGGACCTGGCCGGGCAGACGGGCCAGTAAGTGTTTCGTTGAGTTCTTGGAAAAAGTGAAAAGCCTTGGCTTATAAAAGGGAATGGCTGCCAACAAACGCTGGCAACGTCGGAATGTCGCTGATTTAGTGCCGATCAGGCCCGAAGGGCTGGCGAGGACTTAGCCGGGGGCGGAGCGAAGCGCAGCCCCCGGTTACGAGCCCGAATATGCGAGCCCCGGAGGGGCGAAAGATCAGCTCTACTTCCAAAGGTACTTTTCGTCGTAGACAATGCCGTGCCGGTCCAGCAGGGCACGCAGTTCCTGCTTAAAATCCATTTTGGAGTGATGCTCAATCTGCCGGCGCACGTACTGGATAACCTGGTCGCTTGCGGAATGCGAAACCGAGAAAGCGGCATAACCTTCCTGCCACGCGAAATCCGCCAGCCCGTCGAACGTCTGGTGAATCCACTTTGAGGAGTTTGCCTTAATTCTTCCCAGCACGTCCATCAGCGGGACCTTCTGATCCAGAATGGTGGCAATGTGGATGTGGTCTGCCGGCCCGTTGGCGGCCAGCATGTCGCCGTGCAGATCGCGGATTATTCCGCCGACGTAGGGGCCAAGACGGGACATGATCTCAACCGGGAGAAATGGTTTTCGGTCTTTTGTCGAAAAAACCAGGTGGTACTTCAACGAGATGTAGGACATGTGATTCCTTTCGCCCCCTCGGGGCTTGCGCCTCTGGGTCCCGTTTCCGGGGGCTGCGCTTCGCTCCGCCCCCGGCTAAACCCTGTCCGGCCCGTTCGGGCCTGACCGGTTCTATGCCATAGTTCGATTTCAGTCAATCTTGATTTGTGCTCAAGTAGAATCCATCAAAGGCAACAACAAGTGGCGAGGCTCAAATTACACAGGCACCCTTGCCAAACCGTTGGCCAGAGAGGACAATTCGCACTTTCGCAAGATGACCCATCGAATCATTTTCTAGAAGAACAGGAGAACGTCAATGTTGAAGATCGGTATCGTGGGAGCGGAAAACAGCCACACGGCCCAAGTCGCCAAGATAATGAACGTGGAAAAGACGATTCCCGACGCCAGCGTCGTGGCCGTCTGGGGCGAGACCGACGAGTTCGCCGCCAAGGCCGCCCAGGCCGGGCAGATCCCCTCCATCGTCAAGGACCCCAAGGAGATGATCGGCAAGATCGACGGCGTCATGGTCGACCACCGCCATCCCAAGTTCCACATCCCGGCCATGGAGCCGTTCCTGGCGGCCAAGGTCCCCATGTTCATCGACAAGCCGCTGTGCTACCGCCTGGCCGAAGGCAAGGACTTTCTGGCCCGCTGCCGCAAGGCCGGCGTGCCGGTGACATCCATGAGCGGAATTGCCCGCCAGGCCAGCTTCGGCGAGTTTGCCAAGAAGGTGGCGGGCCTGGGCAAGATCTACGCCGCCTACAGCGTCGGCCCGGTCGACATTCACTCGCAGTACGGCAACATCTTCTTCTACGGCATCCACCAGGTGGACCCCTTGGTGGAACTGTTTGGCACCGACATCGCCGCCGCCCACCTGACCGAGTTCGATGCCAAGCACGCCGCCGCCCAGATCTACTGGAAGAACGGCCTGGTCGCCAGCATGCACTGCATCGACGGCTGGGACACCGGCTTCCAGTTCGGCGTCACCACCGCCAATGGCCCCATCACCATGAAATTGGTAGACGACGCCAACTCCACCCTGCCCGGCACCCAGATATTCGTCAAGATGTTCCAGACCGGCAAGGAGCCCTTCGCCCACTCGCGCCTGCTGGCCCCGATAGCGGTGCTGGAAGCCCTGGAGAAGTCCCAGGCCAGCGGCAAGATCGAGCCGGTCGAGGCCGTCTAGACAAAAAAAGGCTGCAGGGTACAGGCTTCAGGCTGCAGGCTGCAGGAAGACGGAAAAATCATTCTTCCTATGGCCTGAAGCCTTAGGCCTGAGGCCTTAAGCCTTGTTCCCGGCGTACGTGGGGAGAAATTATGGAGAGTCAATCCGCCTGGAGCGGCGACGGCTGCGTGCGGCAATACCTGCGGCTGCACCTGGCCGAGGGCGTTGGGGCGCTAACCTTTCGCCGGCTGGTGGAGCATTTCGGCAGCGTGGAGGCGATTTGCGCCGCCGGGCCGCCGGCCCTGCGGGCGGTGGAGGGCGTGGGGCCAAAGACCGCCGCCGCCATCGCCGCCGTGGACGACCGCGCCATCGACGAGGAACTGGCCCTGGCCCAAAAGCACGGGGTGAAGATCCTCTGCCGCGGCCAGGGGGGTTATCCCGCCGCCCTGGACAACATCCACGACCCGCCGGCCGTGCTGTACGTCAAGGGCCAACTCGCCCCCGCCGACGCCGTCGCCCTCAGCGTGGTCGGCAGCCGGCGCTGCACCACCTACGGCCTGGAGCAGGCCGAGCGATTCGGGGGCCTGGCCGGGCGGGCCGGACTGACCGTCGTCTCCGGCGGGGCTCGCGGCATCGACGCCGCCGCCCATCGCGGCGCCCTCTCCGCCGGGGGCCGCACCATCGCCGTCATGGGCTGCGGGCTATGCACCACCTATCCGCCCGAGAACGCCCGCCTGTTCGAGCAGATCGCCGACGGGCGCGGGGCCTTGCTGAGCGAACTGCCCATGCGGACCACCGTGCTGGCCGGCAACTTCCCCACGCGAAACCGCCTGATCTCCGGCCTGTCGCTGGGGGTGCTGATCGTGGAGGCGGCCTGGCGATCCGGCTCGCTCATCACCGCCCGCGTGGCCCTGGAGCAGGGGCGCGAGGTGCTGGCCGTGCCCGGGCGGGTGGATTCGCCCTTCTCGGCCGGAACCAACGGCCTGATCGCCAAGGGCTCTGCCGCCATGGCCCGCGACCTGGACGACGTGCTGGCCGCCTTGGGCGCCGTCGGCCAAAGCCTGAGGGACGGCGGGGCGACGCAGGAGGCCATGCAGCCCGCCGCTCCGGCCGTCGAACTCTCCGCCGACGAGCAGGCACTGCTTGCCTGCCTTGCCAATGGCGAACTGTCCCTGGACGAACTGGTCCGCCGCGCCGCCCAGCCGGCCGCCAAGGTCACCGCCGCCATGACCATGCTCGCCCTCAAGGGCCGCGTCCGCCAACTCCCGGGCGGATTGTTCGCGATGAAAAGGTAGGGCGAGCGGTTGCTGGGCCGCTCGCGCAATTCAGTTTGTGAACTCTTCCGAAGGACTGACGGCGGGCAATGCCCGCCCAGCAGCCGCACGCCCTGCTTTCTGCCCCAGCCTGTGGGGCTAGAGCGTTTTGCGACCGAGATGACGTAAGACGATATAGATATTTGGCCCTGTTTTCAGAGCTTAATGATGCTTTACAGACGACAACATTTTTGCAAATTGCTCTAGCCGGACTGGAGACCAATCATGTTCAACCGGGCGAATCATGCCAGAGGTGTGGTTTTGGTTTCGGCAGCGTTATGCTATTTGGCTGCGAGTATCTTTGCTGATGTCTCCGCCACCCATCCGACTTCGTCAAAGGCCCACACAGTGACCGCCAGTGTGCCGGCATTTGACCAAGCCCAGATCAACCGGTTGATCAAGCAGCTTGGCAGCGACAAGTTTGAGGATCGCGAAGCGGCACAGACGGCGTTGGTAGAGATCGGGCTGCCGGCCAGGCGGGCGCTGCAAAGCGCAGCGTCTGCTAGCGATGTCGAAGTTGCCCGACGTGCCAAGCAATCGTTTGAGGATATCGCCCGGGTGGCTCTGGATGACCTGGCCAAGCGTCTGAGCGAGGCCACCGCGAACACTTGGCGCATCAACCGCAAGGAGCGGGCAGCCGGGCTGGGGCCGGAGTCGGGAGCCAACTTCACCACCTGGTACGGGCTTGCCTCGCCGTACATCATTTTCCCTTTCCCGCAGGACCAGGACGGTCAGGCTAAGGTGGCGCTATTTCTCAAGAACGTTAATGTTCGATTTGACACAATCGCCGACGACGACAACTGGACGGTTCTGGCCACAGATTCGCGCGAGCCGGCTATCACAGACAAGATCCTCACCTCCATGGGCCTGACTGAGCGTCAGTCGGCCCGGCAACAGCGGCTGAGGCAATCGTCCGCCAACGTATTGGACCTGCGATTGGCAGTCGCCAAACCCGGGGATGACAAGTCCGATCGACCACAACCCCTGGCCGACGGGCCGAGTACCGCGCAGGTCGAGGAATACAAGAGGCTCTTTGCCGACAAAGGCCCCAACGGCGGGCGGCATCGCGGCGACTCATTCCTGTGGTTCTGGCGGCCGGATTACTGCAAGGTTTCGCCGCGGCTGGAGCGGACAAGCGACCGAGGCGCTGAGTACCTGCTGCTGAGCGACCGCCCGAAGGAAAGACTGCTGCGCGGCTCGGCCCGCCTTGATTGGGGTCTAACGGCCGTCAACTTCGTCGTTAATGCCCAGGGAAGGCCGACAGTCGTACTGAGACTTGACAAGACAGCCTCAGCCGCCCTGGAGAAGCTCACAAAGGATAACCCCAACCGCCCGCTGGCCGTCCTGTTCAACGGTAGTGTCTTTGCCGTTGTCACCATCACCCAACCAATCTCACACAGGCTGGAGCTGACGTGGGAGGGCCTGGACCAGGACCTGGCCGCCAGGATCGTCACCTCTTTGAGCGAGTGCATGCTCGCCCAGCCTGCCTCAGCGGCCGCCTCGCTGCCAGCCAGTCGCGGCGCGGACTCTCAGCCGTAGGTCTGATACATCTGCTCAATCTTTCATCGGTCCCGGGTGGGCCGGGGATGTTAGCCATGGACGATTCATCCCGAGCGATAGTTTCGCAGGGCACGCGGGTCCGTGAGCGAAGCCAACGGTTCCGTGTGCCAGAATAGGTCGGGCATACCTGAGGGACAATCGATTGTTCGGCCCCGAAGGGGCCGGGGATGGTAGCCGTGGGTGAGCGCAGCGAGCCCACGGATAGCGACCCCGGGGGAACCAGAGCGAGCGCCTGGACCTGCGTGCGAAATTGGCCACGCTCGCGATGTCACGGCAAGCCGGAGGAATATATATTTCCTTGTTGCGGCAATCTTGCGCAAAACGCGTGAGCTTATCTTTCCATCGGCAGGAAAGAATCAGGCCCAAAGATTGTCGCGGCACTGCCTCTCTTGAATGGCCATCGCTTTCCGGTGGTTCCGCCCCTCGACTTCGCTTGGCCGCTCCACCACCGGCTACCGTCCGGCGGCCCTTCGGGCCTGAGACATCCGCAAAAAATGCGTAACGTAGGGCATCGCTGATTCATCGCCGCCGGCGAGGAATCAGCGTGCCGCTTCTGCTTGTAGCCACCGACGTGAGTCGGGGGTTGCTGTCCGTATCTCTACCGCAAGATCATAGATACCCCCAAAAACCCCCGGCTCACGCCGGTGGCTATATGGCCACGGCGCGAGCATCGGCACGCAGATTTCGCAGCCGCGAAATCAGCGTGCCCTACGAACCATCCCATGGCCCTTCGGGCCTGTGATTGACTCCATTTCATCTCTCTACTTTTCCACGCTGGTCAACTATCATTGTGGCCAGGCTTCAAAAGGAGTTTTCAATGAGACCTATCGTGGCCCTGTTGTCCCTGGCGATTCTATTTCCCCCCGCCGCCGCACGGGCGGAGGATGTGCTGGCTGAGGATTTCGAGGCCGTTGCCAAACCCGACCGCTGGGGCTTCTACGACGGGGGGGAATTCCCCGGCGCCAAGGGCAAGTTCGAGCGGGCCAAGGACGCCGCCCACGCCGGGCAGTTGGGCGGCCGCTTGTCCTTCGACTTCACCGGCGGGGGCAACTACGTCGCCGCCGTGTTCACGCCCGACAAGGCCCCGGAACTGGCGGCGGTCAAGCTCTGGGTCTTCAACCCCGGCGAAAACCGCCTGGTCTTCCGCTACATCGACCAAGCCGGACAAACCCACCAGAAGCCCTTCACCTCGCCCAAGGGAAAGTGGGCCGACCTGACCGTCACCGTCGACGATTGGCAGGGGCACTTCGGCGGCAGCGCCGACGGCAAGCTCCGCGGCGGGCCAAAGTCGCTCTGGTTCATGGTCGAGAACTCCGACCTCAAGAGCGGCCAACTCTTCATTGACGACATCCGCCTGGTCCCCGGCCAAGCGGCCGCCACCGAGACGGCCACCTACACCGTCTATCGCTTCGTCCCGGCTGAAGGCTGGTCGCTGCGGGCCTCCGGCAATGCCGGCACCAGCAAGTTGACGGGCGGCAAGTTCGCCTACGACTTCACCCGCGGCGCACGCAGCCTGACAATCGCCCCGCCGGATGAATCGCTGCTGGGCAAGCCGGTTGAGATTCGCCTGCACCTTCGCGGTCAGGCCCCCGGCCACGCCCTGCGATTGGAAATGGCCACGCACTTCATGGTCTTCCATCGCAGCCTGGGCGAAGTCGCCGGCCCGGGCGAGCACGAAATAGTCGCGGCGGCCCCGCCGGGCAAGGACTGGCAGTTCTTCGGCGGCGAGAACGACGGCGCCTTGCACGGCCCGCTGCGGATCGTCGGCCTGGTGCTGGAGGCAGATCCGCGCGTCCCGGGCGTCTCGCCCGCGCGCGGGCAGGATGCCCGCGACACTCCAACGGCAGACCAGGGCGAACTGGAGCTGCTGGACATCCAGGTCAAGGCCGAGTACCCCGCCAACCGGGCCTGCGCCCTGCTGGCTGATTACCGGGCCAAGGAAAATAAGTTTGTGGCCCTGGCCCGCGGCCTGTCCCCCAAACCCGCCGCCGGGTCGCTGGCCTGGACCCTGCGCGACTGGGACGGGGCGGTCCTGACACAAGGCACGAAAAACATCTCCCTGCCCGCCCTGGCCGAGCCGCTGGAAGTTGCCATCGACGCTCCGGCCGACGCGGCCGATTTCGTCGAGGCGGAATTCTCCCTCCAGCTTCCCGGCCAGAAGATCGCACCCATCACCGCCTGCCGCGTCGCGCCTCTCCAGGCCAAGCTCGATGAGAAACTCGACCCCGCCAGCCCGTTTGGCATGGGGCTGTACCTGTATCGATACCAAAACACACCCGAGGGCCTGGCGGATATGGACCGGGCCGCCGAACTGGCCGCCCGCGCCGGCGTTAAATGGTCGCGCGAGGAATTCCACTGGGCCCGCATCCAGCCGCGAAAAGGCCAGTTCGACTGGTCCTTCTACGACAAGCTCGTCCAGACCGCAAAAAAACACGGCATCAGCGTCTATGGCCTGCTGGCCTATTGGTCCGACTGGACAAAACCCTACACCCAGGAAGGCATCGACGACTATTGCCGCTTCGCCGCCGCCGCCGCAGCGCGCTACCGCGACGACATCGGCGACTGGGAAGTCTGGAACGAGCCCAACATCTTCTTCTGGTCCGGGCCGCGCGACCAGTACGCCCAACTGCTCAAGGGGGCCTACGCCGCCATAAAAGAGGCCAACCCCCAGGCCCAGGTGCTGGGCTGCTCGACGGCCGGCATCGACACCGCCTTCATCAAGCGGACGATGGAACTGGGCGGGCCGTTCGACGTGCTGACCATCCATCCCTACCGGGCCGAGCTGCACGACCTGCGGTTCATCGAGGAACTTAAGAGCACAGCCGAACTGGTCAAGCCGCCCGGCGGCCCTGTCCGGCCGGCGTGGATCACCGAGATGGGCTGGTCAACGCAGACCGAATATCCCTGGATGGGGCAGGATTACCATCCCACCAGCCAGCGCCTCCAGGCCCAACTGCTCGCCCGCTCGTACCTGGACGCACTGGCCAGCGGCGTCTGCCAGAACATCTCCTGGTACGACTTCCGCAACGACGGTCGGGATCCGTTCTACGCCGAGATGAACATGGGCATCGTGACCAGCGACTACCAACCCAAGGCCGCCTACCGGGCCTTCGCCACGCTCACGCGGCTGCTGGCGGGCAAACGTTTTGACGCCCAGGTCGATGCCGGCAAGGACGCGGTGGCCTTCCGATTCGTCGGCGGGGCGGGCGGGCCGAACGCGACAAGCGGTGCTGCTGGGACTAGCGCTGCGAACTTTCCGGGGGTAATAAGCGGTTCGCCTGGAACGGTCGTGGCCATTTGGAATCCCACCGGTGAATTGAACGCGACATTGCCGGCGGCCAAGCCGGCCACACTAGTCAACCTGATGGGCGCTTCGCGCAAGCTCGACCCGCAAGACGGCAAGCTCACCCTCCGCGCCTCCGCCGGCCAACCCGTGTTCCTGATTATGGAATAGCGCCCATCCCGTTGGGCGTGCAACTTTGTTGCACGCGGGTCTGTGCCCACAGCGCCGTGCCCTTACGCGTCTGTGGTGGGTGCCATGCCCTTACGCGTTTTGTGCGGAAGGGCATGTTCGACGAACCGGCACGCGGATTTCTCGAACAACGAGGAATGAGCTTGTCCTGCCTGGGCGTCTCCGCCGCAGGCGGAGGAATCGGCGCGCCGCAGCAGTTTCTTGCCGGCGGGAAAAAGCGAATTCCTCTGGCCAAAGTGAAAAAATTTCATCCCCCACAGGTTGTTTTGCCGATGCTTAAGATGTGCCACAGCTTGAGCAAACTCGGATTCTGTTCGGTAGCCAGATAATTGGCCGGAATTATTTTTTCGTTGCAGCTTCCCTGTGAGTGGTGTAATTTCCCTGCCTGTGGTGACGAGCGGTTAGAAGGACCAAACAATGGCACTGTTCGTCGGAGAGTTCGACCTGGTGGTGGATGCCAAGCATCGCTTGGCCATCCCCGCCGCGTTGCGCGAACTGGCCGACGACCAGCAGGACGGCCCGGACTTCTACCTGGTGCTGGGTTACGACCGGCACCTGTGGCTGTACCCCGACCGTTACTACCGCCGGCAACTCGGGCAGCTCCAGAAGTCGGTGCTGCCCAGCCGCTCCTCGCAGCGGCTTGACCTGATGTTCGCCATGGCCCGGGTGATCAAGCCCGACGGTCAGGGGCGGGTGGTGCTGCCGGAGAAGTCGATGCAGCGGGCGATCTTCAGCGACAAGATCACGCTGGTGGGCAACAACGACCACATCGAGCTGTGGCCCACGGATGAGTGGGACAAGCATCTGGAAGAAGCCCTGCCGCGGTACGGGCAGGATGTGCTGGATGCCGGCGACGGAGCCGAAAAGGCATCCCAATAAGTGAAGTGGCGCCCGCGTGCGGCAAGGACGCACGCCGCGGGCGAGGGCCCAGGATTGGTGCGTGCCGATCAGGGATGGATCGGTGCCCTTGGGCATAAGTGCGATGGATCGCCGGCGCAGGCAAGGAAGCCTATCACGCCGGCGGGCGATCTCTCGGCCCGGGCGACGGCCAGGGAAGGCCGCCGCGGCGCAGCCAGGATGGCTGCCTTAGTATCCCGGGCCGCAGCGATATGCAGCAGTGGACAGGTTCCGCCGGCGCGGCAAGGATAGCCGCAAAGGCCGGCGGACGGACAAGACGGCCACGACGAAAGGATTAGCCATGCTCCTCTCCAGCATGCCCGTTGTGTCAGGGGTCTCGGGGCAAGGAAGCCTGCGAGACGTCCTGAGCCAACTGCGTCAGTGCCAAGGGCCGGCGGATGTAAGCGACGGCCTCCGGCAGCGCCTGCTGAAAATGGCAGAGAAACTGGCGCGGGTGCGGGAACTGGGCGGGGAGTACGCCCGGGTCGAATTGTCCGAGGAAGTTCAGGCCCTGCTGGCGGCGCAAGCCGGGACGGCCTGAGGCCGGCGTCATGGAAGACTCCGGCCACCTGCCTGTTCTGGCGGAGCCGGTCTGCCGGTTGCTGGGGCCGGCGCTGCGGGATGTGGTGGTCGATTGCACGGTGGGGCTGGGCGGGCACGCCCAGGCCCTGCTGGATCAGGCCGGGCCAAACTGCCGGCTGATCGGCATAGACCTGGATGAAGACAATCTCCGCCAGGCCAAGCTTCGCCTGGCGCGGTTTGG
>PMYM01000076.1:12780-28707 GCA_003171235.1 Phycisphaerales bacterium
CGACGGGCCGCTGGACATGCGGCTTGGCGGCAAGGGCCCCACGGCCGCCGACCTGGCCAATCGTCTGGGCCAGCGCGAGCTGGCGGACATCATCTGGCGATACGGCCAGGAGCGCTACAGCCGGCGGATTGCCGGCGCCATCGTCCGCCGCCGGGCGAGTGAGCCGTTGGCCCGGACGCGCGAGCTGGCCGAGTTGATCGAGCAGGCGGTGCCGCCGGCGGCCAGGCGGCTGAAAATTCACCCGGCCACACGTACTTTTCAAGCGTTTCGGATTGCAGTTAACGACGAACTGGGTAATCTTGAGCGACTGTTGGGACAAGTGGTCAGCCGCCTTGGCCCGCAAGGCCGGGCGGCGATAATCAGCTTCCATTCGCTGGAGGACCGGCTGGTGAAGCGGTCTTTCGCGGAGATGGCCCAACAGGGCGCGGTAAGGATACTGACGCCCAAACCCCTGGGTGCGGACGAGGCGGAGCTGCAGCGTAATCCGCGGAGCCGATCGGCGAAACTCCGCGCGATTGAAAAGATTGGCTAACGGGCCGGCGAATTCCCCGGCCCAGCAGGATGGAGCCTGAAGCCATGACTCGTGAAACGCGCATTGCCCTACTGATCGGCTTGGTGTTCATCGTTCTGTTCGGACTGGTGCTGGGCCAGCGCACGCTGCCCGTCGGCCAGAAGAGTTCCGACCAACTGGCCGTCACCAGCCTGCCCTCCTCCTCCCCGGCGCCGGAAATGAACATTGCCGTGCTGCACGGGGAGGATAACCCGCCGGTGGAGATCGCCCGCGGCGAGCCGCCGCGCCGCCTGGCCACCGAGCCGGAACGCCGCGAGGACATCGCCATGCCCCCGCCGCCCGGCCCGGGCCCGACGGATCCCGCCCCGCCCGTGGTTGCCCCGCCGCCGCGCCCGGAAACGGTCGTGGCCCGCACGTACACCATCCAGACCGGCGACACCCCCACCAAGATCGCGCGCAAGGTTTACGGCCAGGAAAAACTCTACAGCCGCATCCTCGAGGCCAACAAGGACAAGATCGGCGACGCCAGGCACCTGGTGGTCGGCGTGGTGGTTACGATTCCGCCGCCGCCGGCGGGCGCCGCGCCGGTGGCGCCGGTCCCGGCAATCGAGGGCACGGTGGTGGTGGTTGATCCGGCGCCCCACGGCGGCACGGCCGCCAAGACCTACACCATCAAGGCCGGCGACACCCTGGGCAGGATCGCCCAGGAAACCACCGGCACCTGCAAGAACGTGGACAAGCTGATCAAGGCCAATCCGGGGCTGGATCCCAAGAAGCTCCTGCCCGGCAAGACCATTGTCATTCCGGTGGCGCAAGGTTAGATTCTTGCAGCAGGCCGGGCGGCGTGGCGGATGGCGCGGCCACGTCTTCCGGACGGGGCGGGCCCGTCGGGCCCGCCGGAGCGGCGACAAGGTAAATGGATTGCGGGCGGCGCGGTGCGGCGCCCACGGGCCTGGAGGCCCTCGATGATCCGGTTGGTTTGGTTGATTATCTTCCTGGCAGCCACCGGGGCCGTGCTGGTCCACATCCGAGCCCAGCAGAACGACCTCAAAGCCCAGATGTGCCGCCTGGAGTCTCGCCGCCTGGAGCTCCGCCGCCAGATCTGGCAGCAGCAGCTCCGCCAGGCCGAACTGTCCAATCCCCTGTACCTCAAGGCTCATGGCCAGTGGGCCCTGGAAATGACCGGGCCGCTGGACCTGGTTCCCACCGAGCGCAAAGTCACCAAGACCGCCGACAAGGCCCCCAATGGAGACGCCGGCGGGTTCTGAGTGAGTGCCCAGTGGTGGCAAACAGGTTTGAAACCTGTGCCGGGCGCCATGGCGGCCGGGTGCCATGCCCTTACGCGTCTTNNGTGCGGAAGGGCATGCGGCAACGACAAGAGGCGCCCTCAAGCCTTGCTTGAGGGTGGCACGGCTGATTGAGAGTGATGGACCGTTTGGGCCTGTGTGATCGGCCGGGCCTGGTGGCAGGGAACGCTACGAAATGAACGACTCCAAGGCAGGGCGGTGGCGGCTCAACGTGCTGTGCGGGCTGCTGGCGGCAGGCCTGCTGGCGATAGCCGGCAGGGTGCTGTACATCCAGACCCACGCCGCCGAGTTGGCCCTGTGGGCCGAACATCAGCGGCTCAGCGTGGTGACCGTTCCCGGCCGGCCCGGGGACATCTTCGGCAAGAGCACCGGCGGCTACGTGGTAATGGCCGGTTCAAAGCAGGCCCCCTGCTGCTACGCCGACCCGGGACTGTTGGCGGATGATGAAATCCCCGAGGTGGCGCAGAAGGTCGCCCAGGCCGCCGGCACTGACAGCCAGGCCATACTCAAGGAACTGAATGATCGCCGGGACAGGCGTTACGCCGTCCTGCTGCGCGACCTGACGGACGAGCAGGCCCAGGCCATCCGCAAGCTGGACCTCAAGGCGGTGCAGATCAGCTACGAGTGGAAGCGGCAGTACCCGCTGGGTTCGCTGGGCTCGCAGGTGCTGGGCTATCGCCAGATAGACGGGGTGGGTGCCGAGGGTCTGGAGGCCAAGGGCGACCGGCTGATCGCCGGCAAACCCGGCAAGAAGATCCTGCAGACCGACGCCGCCCGCCGCGGCATCTATGCCCAGCTCCAGGAGTTCGACCCGCCCACCGACGGCAAGCACCTGGTGCTGACCCTGGACGTGAACATCCAGGGCTTTCTGGAGCAGTCGCTGGCCGAGGCGGGAGAGAAGTGGGGGGCCCAGGCGGTCATGGGCGTGGTCATGGACCCCAACAACGGCTCCATCCTGGGCATGGCCTCCTGGCCGACCTACGACCCCAACAACTACAGCCTGGCCCGCCCCGAAGAGCGCAAGAACCGCTGCCTCACCGACCCCTTCGAGCCGGGCAGCGTCTTTAAGAGCTTCATCGCCACCGGGGCGGTGCAGATGCACAAGGCCACCTGGAAGAGCCAGTTCTTCTGCCACTACGGCTGCTACGACGCCCCCGGCGGGGGCACCATCCGGGATTTCCCGGGCGAACACTTCGGCGTGCTGCCGCTGTTGGACATCGTGGTCCACTCCAGCAACATCGGCATGGCCAAGCTGGGCGAGACCCTGGGCGAGCGCAACCTGTACGAGATCGCCAAGGCCTTCGGCTTCGGCAAGGAGACGGGCATCGAGCTGCCGGGCGAATCCGGCGGCACGCTGCTGCCCCCCTCGCGCTGGGACCGGGGCTATTCGCTCCGCCGCGTGCCCTTCGGGCAAGGACCCATCTCGGTTACGACGCTGCAGTTGGTGACGGCCTACAGCGCCATCGCCAACGGCGGGGTGCTGTATCGCCCGCGCGTGGTGGACTGCGTGCTGGACACCGACGGCAAGGTGCTGTGGGAGAACCGGCCGCACCCGGTGCGGCGCGTGCTGGATGCCGCGGTGTCGCGGAGCGCGGTTGAGGATGTGCTGGCGCAGGTGGTGGAGCGGGGCACGGCCAAGAGGTGCCGGCTGGACAAGTGGACGATCTTCGGCAAGACGGGCACGGCCCAGATCGGCGGCCCGGGCGGCTACAAAGACCGGGCGTACACCGGCACCTTCGTGGGCGGCGGGCCGGTGGGCAGCCCGGCCGTCATGTGCGGCATCAGCGTTTACCACCCCGACTACGCCAAGGGCCACGCCGGCGGCGTGGTGGCGGCGCCCTTTGTCCGCGACGTGCTGGCCAGGACCCTGACCTACCTGGACGTGCCGCCCGACCGCGATTACCAGACGCCCCAAAGCGGCGTGGCCACCGCCGGCGGGGAAGTGGACGCCGAGTAAAAGAATAACTGCGCCGCAGAGGCGCAGAGAAGATGCAGAGAAAAACAATAGTTAATCGGTGAATCGGTTAATCAGTAGGCCAGATGGACGGTTATGTTTTCCGGATTCACCGATCAACTGATTAACCGATTAACCAGATTTGAGCGTATCCCAGCGCTCGCCCGGGCAACGGGTTTGACACTCGTAGTGCCAACCGCCCCGGGCGGCGATCATGATCCTTTCCGCAAGCGGTGAGACGGCATGTTGTTTAGCAGCTTGATAGCGGCGGCCGGCGTGTCGGCCCAACTGGCTGGCGACGGCCCCGTGGATCGCGTCGTGGCGGATTCCCGCCGCGTGCGGAAAGGCGATTGCTTTGTGGCGGTTCCGGGCACCTCGGCCGACGGACACAAGTTCATCCCGGCGGCCCTGTCGGCCGGCGCCGCCGCCGTGGTCTGCCAGGACGCATCCGCCCTGCCCAAGGGCACGCCCCGCGCCCTGGTGGGCGACTGCCGCAGGGCCCTGGGCCCTCTGGCCCAGGCGTTCTTGGGCTGGCCCAGCCGAAAACTCACCGTCACCGGCGTCACCGGCACCAACGGCAAGACCACCTTCACCTTCCTGGTCCGTCAGATACTCCAGGCCGCCGGGCGCAAGGCGGCGCTGTTCGGCACCATCCAGTACGACAGCCTGCAATCGGCCGTCCAGGCCTCCAACACCACACCCGGCGCACTGGAACTGGCCGAGATGATGGCCGGCGTGGTCGCCGCCGGCGGCACCGACCTGGTCATGGAAGTATCCAGCCACGCCCTGGACCAAGACCGCGTGGCCGGCGTGGAATTCGCCGCTGCCGCCTTCACCAACCTCACCGGCGATCACCTGGATTACCACGGCACCATGGACAATTACCTCGCGGCCAAGTGCCGGCTCTTCCAGGGCCTCTCGGCCCGGGCCTGCGCCGTGCTCAACCGCGACGACCCCAGTTCGGCCGCCTGCGCCAAGGTCACGCAGGCCCGGGTCATCTGGTACGGCACAAACGGTGAGGCCGACCTGTCGGCCCAGGTGCTGGCGATGAACTCTTCCGGCACGACCTTCCGCCTGGTCTGGCAGGGGCAGGGGCGGGAGATTCACAGCCGGCTGATCGGGCGGCACAACGTCTCCAATTGCCTGGCGGCGGCGGGTGCGGCCCTGGGGCTGGGCCTGCCGCCCGAGACGGTGGCGGCGGCGCTGGAGCAGGTGGCCGGCGTGCCCGGCCGGCTGCAGCGGGTTGAATCCGCCCGGCCTTTCCAGGTGCTGGTGGACTACGCCCACACCGACGACGCCCTGGCCAACGTGCTGTCGGCCCTTCGGCCGCTGACGCGCGGGCAACTGACGGTGGTGTTCGGCTGCGGCGGCAACCGCGACCGCACCAAGCGTCCGCGGATGGCGGGGGTGGCACAGCAGTGGGCCGACCGCATCCTGGTCACCAGCGACAATCCGCGGCTGGAGGAGCCCGGCGCGATCATCCAGGACATCCTGGGCGGTTTCTCGCCGGCAGGGCGGCAGAAGGTGCAGGTGGAGCCCGACCGGCGCAAGGCCATCGCCGCGGCCATCGCCGCCGGCGGACCCGGCGACGTGGTGCTGCTGGCCGGCAAGGGCCACGAGAACTACCAGATCATCGGGCATGACAAAACGCATTTTGACGACGTGGAAGTGGCCCGGGAGTGTTTGCGGCAATGACGTGGCAGTTCAAGTGTGTCGCGGGCGTCTCGCCCGCGAGGCCCGATGGTTCTTGACTTCGCTAACTTACTGTCATCTTGCAGAATACGACGGCGCGACGCGCGGGCAAGATGCCCGCGACACAGTAGAGTGCAGTAATGAAACCTCTGTTGGTTGAAGATATCCGAGCGGCCGTCCGCGGGCGGCTGCTTTCGGCGGCCCTGCCGAGGGAGGTCGGCGGCGTCAGCACCGACACGCGCACGGCCAGGCAGGGCGACCTGTTCGTCGCCCTGCGCGGGCAGCACTTTGACGGGCACGCTTTTCTGGCCCAGGCGGCGGCGGCCGGTTGCCCGGCGGCGGTTATCGACCAGGACTATCCGATCGAGGGCGAACTGGCCCGGCTCTTTCCCGGCGGGTTGCTGGGCGTGCCCGACACTACGGCGGCCCTGGGCGAACTTGCGAGTTGGTATCGCCGCCACATGACGGCGACAGTGCTGGCCGTCACCGGCTCCAACGGCAAGNNGAGCTTCAACAACAACATCGGCGTGCCGCTGACGCTGCTGGCGGCCGAAGCGGCCGACGAGTACGTCGTGTGCGAACTGGGCAGCAACGCCCCCGGCGAGATCGCCGCCCTGGCGGCCATCGCCCAGCCGGACGTGGCCGTCATCGCCTCCGTCGGCCCGACGCACCTGGAAAAACTCATCGACCTGGAGCACGTGGCCCTGGAGAAGGCGTCCATCCTGGGCGGCCTGCGCGAGGGCGGGCTGGGCATCATCTGGGCCGACAGCCCGGCCCTGGCCCAGGCGGTAAAGGCCTACCCGGTGCGGCTGGTGCGGTTCGGGGCCGATGAGCGGGCCGATCTTCGCCTGACCAACTATCAGCCCGACAGCGGCGGCGGGCGCTACGAGATCAACCAGCGGCGCTGGCACCGCCTGGGCGTGCCCGGGCGGCACATGGCCTGCAACGCCCTGGCCGCCATCGCCGCCGCCGGCAAGCTGGGCATCGACCAGGAAACCTCCGCCCTGGCCCTGGAAAGCTATCGCAGCCAGGACATGCGCCTGCAGGAAATTCACCTGGGCGGCCTGACGCTGATCAACGACGCCTACAACGCCAACCCCGCCAGCATGCAGGCGGCGGGCGAGTCGCTGGCCAGCTTCGCCGGAACGCGGCGGGTGCTGGTGGCCGGCGACATGCGCGAGTTGGGGCCATCGGCCGAGCAGCTTCATCGCGACACCGGCAAGGCCCTGGCCCGCTGCGGGCTCAATCTGCTGGTGGGGGTGGGCACGCTGGGGGCCCTGATCGCCCAGGGCGCCGCCGGGTACAACGGCCTGCTCACCCAGTGCTTTGCCGGCCTGGACGAGGCCGCCGCCGCCCTGCCGGGTCTGCTGCGGGCCGGCGACGTGGTGCTGATCAAGGGCTCACGCGGCATGGCAATGGAGCGGCTGATCGAACCCCTGCGCCGGGCCTTTGCCGACAAGGCCCAGGAGCCGGCATGAGCAAACACTTCCAGCCCGGGCGATGGCTGCTGATCACGGCCTCGCTGCTGGCCCTGGCGGGGGTGCTGTACCTGCTGCGGCTGGCGATTTACCCGCTCTTTGGCGGCAAGGAGCTGATCCTGCGCATGGTGGGGGCGGCCATTACCAGTTTCCTGATCGTGGCCCTGGCCAGCCCGCGCATGATCCGCTGGCTGATGAAGAAGAAGTTCGGCGACCGCCCCGAATTCGACCACGGGCAGCTCAACGAGTTGATGAAGCACAAATCATCCACGCCCACAATGGGCGGGCTGCTCATCGTGCTGGCCATTGCCGTCAGCACCTTCATCTTCGGCGACGTGGACAAGTGCTACTACATCCGCATGGCCTTCCTGGTGCTGGCCTGGCTGGGCGGGCTGGGGGCGGTGGACGACTGGTACAAGCTCCGCCGCCCGCCGGCCGCCGCGGCGCCGCTGCCGGTGGCGGGTTCGGCCGCCCCTCCGCCGCGCCCGGGCGCCGCCGACCGCAACACGCGCGACGGCCTGCGCAGTTGGCAGAAGATACTCTTCCAGATCGCCCTGGCCGTGCTGCTGGCCAGCTTCATCTGGGACTACAGCCGCGAAAGCCGCTACGCCGACTACAACCAGCGCGCCATCAACGCCGCCCACAGTTTCTATTTCCCCTTCAAGGCCGACCCCATCGAGCTGGGGCGGGCGGCCTTCCTGATCATCGGCGTGCTGGTGATCGTGGGTTCCTCCAACGCCGTCAACCTCACCGACGGCATGGACGGCCTGGCCGCCGGGTGCATGTTCATCGTGACGCTGGTCTTCCTGGTGCTGTCCTGGGTGGCGGGCGTGCCCCAATGGGCCAACCAGATGCACCTGCCGCACGTGCCCGAGGCGGCCGAGTTGACGGTGCTGTGCGCCGCCATGGCCGGGTCGTGCCTGGGCTTCCTGTGGTACAACTGCCTGCCCGCCCAGGTGTTCATGGGCGACACCGGCTCGCTGCCCTTGGGTGGGCTTCTGGGCTACGTGGCGGTGGTCACGCGCCAGGAATTGATGCTGTTCATCGCCGGCGGGGTCTTCGTCCTGGAGGCCCTCAGCGTGCTCAGCCAGGTGACGTATTTCAAGGCCACCCACGGGCAGCGGCTCTTCAGGTGCGCCCCCATCCACCACCATTTCAACCTGCTGGGCTGGGCCGAATCCAAGGTGGTGATGCGCTTCTGGCTGCTGTGCATCCTGTGCGCCGCCCTGGCCATGGCGACGCTGAAACTGAGATAATTTACAATTGGCAATTGTCAATTGACAATTGAAGAAGCAACGGAAGATCGTCGCCGGTTGCTGTTTCTGCTGTTCAATTGCCAATTGAAAATTGACAATTGAAGATGGAGATCGGAAAGAGTCATGGAAGACAAGAGAATTTCTCCTGATGGCACTGTCCGTTTGCGACTGAGGGATAACCTTACCGGGCAGGGGCTGGTGCTGACGGCCCTGGCCATGATGGCCCTGGGCGTGGTGATGGTGTTCAGCGCCTGCTTCGACACCTCCGACTCGGTCCGCTGGTACAACCGCACCGACATCCGCCAGGCCATCTTCGCCGCCGCCGCCCTGTTGGTGCTGGTGTCGCTGTGGCGGTTCGATTACCACCTGCTGCCGCGCCCGATATGGCCGGGGTGGGGCAAGCTGGCCTTCCTTTCCACGCCGGCGTTCTTCATCCTGGTGGCGGGTATCGGGCTTTCCCTGCTGGTGCTGGTGCCGCATGTAGGCCAGATTTCCCATGGCCAGGCGCGGTGGCTCAAGCTGGGCCCGGTGCACATTCAGCCCTCCGAGATCCTCAAGATCGGCTTGATTATCTGCATTGCCGCCTTCCTCAGCCGGCCCAATGTGGACCGGCGGAGTTTCTGGCGATGTTTCCTGCCGCTGATGCTGGCGGTGGGGGCCTGCGCCGCCCTGGTGGCCAAGCAGAACGTCAGCACCGCCGCCATCATCCTGCTGGGCGCAACGGCGGTGATGATCATGGGCGGGGTGCGATGGTACTACTTCGCCGGCATGCTGCCGGTGGTGGCGGCGGCGGGGTGGTTCTTCATCACGCGCGAGCCGTATCGCATGGCCAGGATCATGGCCTTCCAGAACCCCTTCAACAGCGACCTGCCGGCCAGTTACCAGCCGTTGCAGTCGCTGCTGGCCATCGCCTCGGGCGGGCTGACGCCGGCCGGGCTGGGCGGGGGCGTGGCCAAGTACCGCTACCTGCCCGAGATCGACAACGACTTCATCTTCTCCTCCATCGCCGAGGAGATCGGCGTGGTGGGCACCGTGCTGGTGGTGGGCATGCTGCTGCTGTGGCTGCTGCTCTCCCGGCGGGCGGCGCTGAAGGCGCCCGACCGCCTGGGGATGCTGCTGGCCGGCGGCATCGGCATGCTGGTGGTGCTGCAGGGCCTGCTGCACATCGCCGTCTGCGCCGTGGCCGTGCCGCCCACCGGGGTGAGCCTGCCCTTTGTCTCCTCCGGCGGCTCCAGCCTGCTGACTATGTCGGCGGCGGTGGCCATCATGATCTCCATTACCTCGCGACGGAGCGTGGCCCCCGGAGAATTGCGCCCGGCCTGGCACGAGGAAAAGGCGAGACTCGGTCGTGCCTGAGGGTTTGCGTTGGCGGGGTGGCGTGGGCTGCGGAGTCCCGGAGGGGCGAAGCAGCCACGCATGCCGCCGGTTTGCGTGATGGCGCCGCTGTGCTGTGCAAACCACCTCACCCAAGCGTACACGCGTGAGGGCCTTGTCCTTGGTGGGTCGCTTCTTGCTGCCATTAGTAGGACTATCGCACTTGATTCCTGACAACCCGCACATACGGTCAAGCCCCAACGGGGCGGCAGATGTTAGCCGGGGGCGAAGCGAAGCGCAGCCCCCGGAAAGCTGCCAGAGCGAACGGCTGGACGTGCTGTGGGGGGCTGATCTTCCTCGCGATGCCGGGGCAAACTTGTTCACTCAGCGCCGGATGTCCAGGCGAATCGAGCCATCGGCAGGGCGGATTCAATCCAGACGCCCAATCACGGCACTGCCTTTGGCGCGGGAGATGGCGACTTTCCGGGGGCTGCGCGGCGCAGCGGCTTTGCCGCTGCTTGCTCCCCTCGACTGCGCTCGGGACGGGCCACCCCCGGCTAACATCTTTCGGCCCTTCAGGCCTGATATTCCTCTGTGTGGATACAGTCCATTATTCTCAATGGCCGTTTACAACGTTGCAAACAAATGCAAAGAACTGGCAAATGTTCTCTGGTTGACGAGCCGGGTGGCATGGCGGGCGCTGTCCGCCGGCATGTCCGACAATCTCCCGGGCAATCGCAGCATCATTAACAGAGGTTGATATTGGCAGTTCCCACCTTCATCTTTGCCGGCGGCGGAACCGGCGGGCATTTGTACCCGGCCCTGGCGGTGGCCCAGATCTTGCGGCAGAGCCGGCCTGAGGCCCGCATCATCTTCGCCTGCAGCGACCGCGACATCGACCGCCGCATCCTGGCCGCCTCCGGCTACGAAATGATCCCCCAGCCGGTCAGGCCCATGCCGCGCAGCCTGCGCGGGTGGGGGGCCTTCGCCAAGGGACTGCTGGCCGGGCGGAAACTGGCGCGGGAGCTGCTGGAGCGCAACCGCCCCGCGGCGGTCTTCGGCCTGGGGGGATTTGCCGCCTTTCCCGTGGTCAGGGCGGCCCGGGCGGGGGGAATTCCCCAGTGCCTGCTGTCCATCGACGCCGTGGCCGGCCTGGCCAATCGCTCCCTGGCCAAGTACGTGGACGTGATCTTCACCCAGTTCGAGCGCACCGCCGCCGACTATGGCCGCCATGCCGGCAAAGCCCGCCAGGTGGGCTGCCCGGTCCGGCCGTCGCTCTTGAGCGGCGACATCGACGAGGCCCGCCGCCTCTGGGGCCTGCACAGCGGCCGCAAGACGCTGGTGATCGTCCCCGGCAGCCTGGGCGCCGCCACCATCAACGACGCCGTCGTCCGGCTCAAGGGCGAGCTGGACGGCCTGGGCGGCCAATGGCAACTGCTGCACGTGACCGGGCCGGGAAAGCTCCAGGACTTGCGGCAGGCATATTCCGCCGCCGGCATCGGCGCCACGGTGCTGGAATTCTGCGAGCGCATGGACCTGGCCTACGCCGTCGCCGACCTGGTGCTCTGCCGGGCGGGGGCCTCGACCATCGGCGAGTTGTACGCCGTCGGCAAGCCGGCCGTGCTCATGCCTTATCCCTTCCACCGCGACCAGCACCAGCGGCACAACGCCCAGGAGATGGTTTCGGCCGGTGCGGCCGAACTGGTCACCGACCTCAAGGACGCCGGCGGCAACGCCCAGGCCCTGCGCACCTCGCTCCTTGCCATCATGGCCGACCAGGCCCGACTCGACCGCATGCGCCAAGCCGCCGAGGGCCTGGCCCGCCCCGACGCCGCTACCAAAATCGCGGATTGGTTATTGAGTCGGGCATAGGGCGTGCAACTGGTTGCATACGAAAGGCAGCGGACATGGCGGCAAAAAGCGGCCGCAATGGCACCTTAAATTCCGCTGTCCTGTTCGCGATGTTGGCGTTGTTCGCGGCAAATCTTTCCCACGATTCCGCACTCCGCACGTTCGCACACCGCACTGCGCACTGTTTTTTCCGCGGTTTTGCTTTCATTTTTCAAGAAATTGCACTATTTTGCGTCAGCAGTACAGAGCGCTTAAAGCTCGACGCCGGTGTCTGGCGATAATAAACCTAGGAAGCAAATCCGCGGCCAGGGACGGCCGCACATCGACACCGGCACAAGGAAGGTGTTTTTCATGCTGGATTCCATGAGCAGCCAGGGCCAGGCCTCACCGGCCGGGCAGGTGCTGGACAAGACGTACCTGGGCAAGCACATCCACCTCATCGGCGCCGGCGGATCGGGCATGCGGGCGTTGGCCCAGATGCTCATCGGGCGCGGAGCCGCGGTCAGCGGTTCGGACATGGCGGCCTCGGCGGCTACCGAAAGCCTCTGCGCCCTTGGGGCCAGCGTGTTCATCGGCCAGCGGGGCGAGAACCTGCCCAGCCAGTTGGACGGGGTGGTGTACTCCGCCGCCATCAACGACGCCAACCCCGAACTGCTGGAGGCGCGCAAGCGCGGCGTGGAGGTGGTGAAGTACTCCACCATGCTGGGGCGGCTGATGAAGGAGCAGTGCGGCATCGCCGTCTCGGGCACGCACGGCAAGAGCACCACCACGGCCATGGTGGCCTACGCCCTGGCCAACTCGGGGCGCAGCCCCTCGTACATCGTGGGGGCCACGGTGCCGCAGTTGGGCGGGCCCTCGGGCGTGGGCACGGGCGGGCACTTCGTGGCCGAGGCCTGCGAATTCGACCGCTCGTTCCTGAACCTTTGCCCCACCTTCAGCGCCATCCTCAACGTCGAGGAAGACCACCTGGACTGCTACGAGAACCTCCAGGCCATCGTCGAGTCGTTCCGGGCCTTCGCCGCCAAATTGCCCGACCACGGCGTGCTGGTGGTCAACGGCGAGGACCGCAACGCCCTCTCGGCCGCCGGCGGGGCCCGCTGCACGGTGGAGACCTTCGGCCTGAAGGAAGACTGCCACTGGCGCGGCGCCCGCCCAACTTGCGACCGCGGGCGCTACCGCTTCGACGTGCTGGCCGGCGGGAAAAAGTTCTGCAAGCTCATCCTGCAACTGCCCGGGCTGCACCAGGTGTACAACGCCCTGGCGGCCACCGCCCTGCTGCACCACGCCGGCCTGACGCCTTCCGAGATCGTCCAGTCGGTCAACAGCTTCGAGGGCACCTACCGGCGGATGACGGTCAAGGCCCAGCAGGGCGGGATCACGGTGCTGGACGACTACGCCCACCATCCCACCGAGATCCAGGTCACGCTGCGGGCCATTCGCGAGTTCTTCCTGCCGCGGCGCATCTGGTGCGTCTTCCAGCCCCACCAGCATTCGCGGACGCGCTTCCTGCTGAAGGATTTCGCCCGCTCGTTCGGTTCGGCCGACAAGGTCATCGTGCCGGACATCTATTTTGTCCGTGACAGCGAGCGGGAAAAGGAGTACATCTCGGGCCAGGATCTGGTGGCGCAAATTCGGCTGCACGCAGGCGACGCCATCTACCTGAAGAACTTCGTGGCCATCGTCGAACATCTGAAAAACAATCTCGTGCCCGGCGACCTGGTGGTGACCATGGGCGCGGGCAACGTCTGGGAAGTGGCGGATGAAATTGTTCGCTGGCTTGGAAGGGATCGTTAAGAGCGAGGCGCCGCTGGCTCCCTACACCTGGTTTGGCATCGGCGGCCCGGCCCAGTACCTGGTCGAGCCCTCCAGGGCGGACCAACTGGCCGAGGTTCTGCGCCGCTGCCGCGAAAACGAACTGCCCACTTACCTGCTGGGCGGGGGGGCCAACCTGCTGGTGGACGACGCCGGCGTTCGCGGCGCGGTCATCAAGCTCTCGGGCGAGGAATTCTGCAGCGTCCGCTTCGAGAGCGGCAGCATAATCGCCGGCGCCGGGGCCGACCTGTCCAAGATGGTGCTGCGCACGGTGCGCGAGGGGCTTTCGGGCATGGAGTGCCTGACGGGCATTCCCGGCAGCGTCGGCGGGGCGGTGCGCATGAACGCCGGCGGGGCCTTCGGCGACATCGGCAGCGTGGTCGAGTCGGTCGAACTCATGGACACCGACGGCGTGGCCTTCTCCCGTAGCCGGGGCGACCTGGTCTTCGGCTACCGCTCCACCAACATCACCTCCAAGGTGATCCTGGGGGCGCAGTTCCGCCTGGCCGAGGACGACCCGCACCGCATACTCAGCCAGGTCAAGCAGATCTGGATCTACAAGAAGAACACCCAGCCCCTGGGCACGCGCAACGCCGGCTGCATCTTCAAGAACGCCCGCGGCACCAGCGCCGGGGCGCTGATCGACAAGGCCGCTCTGAAGGGCCACCGCTTCGGCGGGGCCCACGTCAGCGACAAGCACGCCAATTTCATCCTGGCCGACGACGGAACCCGGGCCAGCGACGTGCTCAAGCTGATCAACCTGATTCGCGAAACCGTTTACAAGAAGTTTGAAATCTACCTCGAAATGGAATTAGAGGTCTGGTAAGCCATGAGGGCTGAAATCGCCGCCGCCCCGACCGGCCCAGCGCCGGTCGCGGCCAAGTCCGTGCTTGACATTACCGTCCTGATGGGAGGCGTCAGCCTGGAGCGGGAGGTGTCGCTTATCTCCGGCCAGGCCGTCTGCGGGGCCCTGCGCCGCATGGGGCACGCCGTCACCTCCGCCGACATCAGCCCGCGGGACACCTCGGCCCTGGACCGCCAGGGGGCCGACCTGGTGTTCATCGCCCTGCACGGGGACTTCGGCGAGAACGGCCAGGTGCAGCAGCTTTGCGAGGACCGCGGGCTGTGCTATGTGGGCTCGGACCCAAAGGCCAGCCTGCTGGCCATGGATAAGGTCGCCAGCAAGACGCGTTTCCGCGCCGCCGGCCTGCCCACGCCCGACTGGCTGGTGCTGTCGGCCGGCCAGGACGCCGCCCGCCGCGCCGCCCTGCTGGGGGAGATGCCCCTGCCCACGGTGCTCAAGCCCATCGACGGCGGCTCCAGCGTGGACGTCATCATCGCCCGCGACCCCGCCGCTCGCCAGGCCGGCCTGCAATGCCTGCTGGCCAAGTACCCCCAGGTGCTGGCCGAGGCCTTCGTGGCCGGGCGCGAGCTGACGATGGGCATACTGGGCGAGCAGGCCCTGCCGCCCATCGAAATCAAAACCGCCCGCGAGTTCTACGACTACTTCGCCAAGTACCACGACGACGCCACGCAGTACATCGTCGATCCCCAGTTGCCCCCCGGCCTGCGCCAGCGCCTGCAGGATGACGCCCTCAAGGCCTTCGCCAGCCTGGACTGCCGGGATTTGGGCCGGGTGGACTTCATCCTCACCGCCGACGGCACGCCCGCTATTCTCGAAATCAACACCATCCCGGGTTTTACCAGCCATTCGCTGTTGCCTAAGGCGGCAGCTGCCGCCGGCATAGGTTTCGACGAACTGTGCGACCGGCTGGCACGGGCGGCACTGGAACGCAAGGGAGTGTAAATGGCCTCGCTCAACGGGAACTTGCGACGCGTCGGCCAGGCGGTGGCCATGGCGGCCGTGCTGTGCGGCTGCGTGGGCGTGGGCTACGGGCTGCATCGCCTGCGCCAGGCCGTGTTGGCTAAGCCGCCCGTCCCCGCCGCGCCGGCCCGCGTGGTGATGGACTGGCCAGGCTGGATGCCCCCTGACGTGCGGGGCGAACTGGCCGCCGCCGCCAANNGCCGTCAAGGGCCGCAACGTATTTGACGACAACCTCTCGGGCGACATCTACAACGCCCTGGCCGCCAGCCCCTGGGTCGCCCGCATCGACCTGGTGGCCCGCTGCCACGACGGCACGGTCCGCGTCCAGGCCGCCTTCCGCCGCCCGCTGGCCCTGGCCGAGGGCGACGACGGCGCCTGCGTGGTCGACGCCGACGGCTTTGTCCTGCCCCTGGCCCCCGAGCGGGGCCAGGCCGCCCCGGCCCTGATGCTCATCCGCGGCGTTTCGGCCGCCGCAGCGCCCCCCGGCCGGCAATGGCAATCGCCCGACCTGCTGGACGCCCTCAAACTGCTGCGGATGCTCGAAGGCAAACCGTACCTGGGGCAGATCGCCTGCATCGACCTGCGAAACTATTCCGGCCAACTCAAGGATCCCGCCGAGCCCCGGCTGCGGATGCTGGCCCAGCAGGGCCAGGCCCGCACCGACATCCGCATGGAACGCATGGCCGCCGACGACGGCCTGGATTATTGCGTCAGCCCCCAGCGGCAGATCGAAAAGCTCGACGCCTACTACTACGACAATGGCGGCAAGCTCGCCGGCGTTCACAGCTTCATCGATCTGCGGTATGATAGGCTGCATGTCAGCCTCCGCTGAATCGGCGGCAGAATCCATTCGACCGCGCAGCCGGCCATTGGGGCCATTGGGGTCGTTGTGGCGGGGCGGGGGGCTGATGTTCCTGCTGGCCAGCC
>PMYM01000190.1 GCA_003171235.1 Phycisphaerales bacterium
CGGCTAAATTCTTGCCGGCCCTGCGGGCCTGGATGAGCCTCTCTCTGCGCCACTCTGCATTTGCCCAGACCCTCCCATGGCCCTGTAGGGGCCGCTCCAACCTCGCCAGATGCATGTCCATTTGTGCCCACAGGCAGGAAGCGCTTTCCATTCATGATGTTGCCACCCAATCTTAAGCCGTTCTAGGATCGGTGCAGAAACAACCAGAAGAATCGCCTCTTGGTGGCACAGTTTTTCAGGCTGTGCAGGCACAGGTTGAAAACCTGTGTCACCGGGCGAACGTCACCCCGGCCGATGCGGCTGCGGTCCAAAGCTCCAGGTAACGTCGCTCAGTCCGGCGGACGGGCGGCGGGGGCAGGCGGGCGACGGGCGGCGCTGCTCATGGCCTGGAATATGAATCCAATTGCGGTCAGGCAGATCAAGCCTATCTCCAGGTAGAACGGTTTTTGGGCCAGCGGCGCCGCCAGCGTGGCGCGGATGCTGTCATTGAGGAAGAGCAATCCCAGGATTCCCGCCCCTGCCAGTATCGCCCCCTGCACGCTGGTGAGAAGCATGATAGTGGGTTTGAACAACAGCAGGGCCAGCGCCCCGAATGCCACCAGGCCGATCAGGCCTCCCATCCAGGCCTGGCTGGGGTTGCCTGTCGCGCTTGCCCACACGGCGTAACCCACGGCCGCTCCGGCCAGGCCGCTCATGATCACCACCGCCGCCTTCAGCAGCGGCCAGGCCAGGATCGCCAGGGCGATGCCGCCGATCAGCGCTCCAGCCAGCGGGGCATGGGCGTACTGCCCCAGGTGCATCCCCAGCAATAAACCGATGATGGCCGCGTTGACGATCACCAGCGCCTGAAAAACCCTGTAGCCGTAAACCAGGTAAATGCCTCCGATCAGCAGCAGCACCGCCGCCTGGAATAGCCCCAGCCCCTCAGCCATGCCCACAAAATCGCCCCGGCCTGGGAACTGCAGGTTGACGGCATTGTTCATCAGCCGCTGCAGGCTTTCCTGAAGCCGATTGAGGTCCATCATTTCCGCCAGAATCATCTGGAGCCCCCCTCAAAGGCCGAAGTTTGCCCGGTCAGGTTTTCAGGCCTGCCCGCCGACGTTGTCGGGCGCAGCTTTGTCATTGGACTTATCCTTCTTTCCGAACTCGGCATAACATTGAACGCTGATGCCCAGGGCGGCCACCCCTGCCGCCACCGCCATGGCCAACCACCACCGGGCTGCGATAGCCCCTCCCCAGTCCGGCCGGAAATCCCACAGCCCCAGACATATCCCCGTCGCCGCCAGCGCCCCGCCAAACAAGCTGGTCAGCAGGACCTGGAAGAACCGCGGGTAAATCAGCCCCAGCGTCAGGCCGATCAGCCAGGCAACCCCGCCCACCAGCACGAAGAACATGGGGTTGATTCCCCAGAGCTGGTGCGGCCACCCGGCCAGGACGCCCCCGGCAGCGGCCAACCAACCTTGCCAGTCGACTATCCCCTCCGGCCATGCGGCCTGGAGCTTCAGCCCGCCCGGATAGAAGCGTATGGCGACGGCCGCCGCCACCGCGGCCAAAACCAGCCCAAGAATCGCCGCCCACCACAACCGAGCCAAAAAGTATCCCAACACCGCCGCCACCACCGAAAGCAGCGCCCCAATGACGTAAACGTTGTGCAACGGCAGGAGCTTGTCCAGGGCCGGACTGTTCAACAGGGTCGCCGCCACGAAGGCCGCGCACAGCACCCAGGCCCCATGCCGGCGGCCACGCAAAAGCAGGATCGCGCCAAAACCAATGCCCGCCGCCGCCATCAAGGACAGTATCAGCCGGGGCGGCATGGGCAGGGGAGCTATGCCAGCCAATATCATGGTCGATTTCCACATCCAGCATGGCCAGGAATTGCTCGGGCGGCGTATCCCAGCGCTCTGCCGGCCCATTCTGGCCAAAAGCGTTAACGGTTGTGGCGCAGCCTCTCCAGCTCCTGCCGGGCCATCTCCGCCTTGCCGGCGTCGCGCAGTTCCGGCAGGGCTTGCGCGAGGCACTCCTGCGCCTTGTCATACTGGTGTAGATATCGACCGTAGATCAAACCCAGCATCAGCCGGATATCCCCGCTGAATTCATAGTTGGGGTAGTTGGCCAGGAAGCGTTCGTAGGCGTCGGCGGCGGCGCTGTGCAGGCCGGCCGACATGAAGTAGTTGGCCACGTCCAGTTGCTGGTTCTGCGGCAGCACGGCCTGGTCGGAAACCTGGAGCAGCTTGAGGTAATTGTTGGCGGCGGATTCCAGCAGGCCCCGGGCATGATCGGCGGAGATCTGCTGGCGCAGGGCCAATTCGGCGGCGGAATCGCTGCCGGCCGGCTGGCTGGAGAGCGTCTGCGCCTGGACCCATCGCCGGGCGCCGCCGCCGGACCCGTGGGATTCATGGCCGGCCAAGGCGGCATGGCGGTAGGCCTGGCGCTGGCGCCAGGTGCCAAACATGCTCAGCAGATCGTACCCGTCCCGTGGCAGCAGCCGCACGGCCAGCAGGGGCGCCGCCACGATAATGCCAAAGAGATAGCCGCTGGCGTGGGCGGCGTAGGCGACGGCCGAGCCCGGGGAAGTCTTGAAGGAGGCGTAGAGGTTCCACACGAACTGCAGCAGCAGGAAGATCAGGCTGGGGATTTCCAGCGGCATAAGCAGGAAGGGCAACAGCAGAAGCAGCGTCACGCGCACGCGCGGGAAAAGCACCAGGAAGGCCCCGGTCACGGCCGAAATCGCCCCCGACGCCCCCAGCACCGGGGCCGCCCCCGACAGCAGCACGTAGCCCACGCCGGCGAAGACCCCGCCGGCCAGGTAGAACGCCAGGTACCCCACGCTGCCGAAACTGTCGTTTACGGCGTTGCCGAAAACCCACAGGAAAAGCATGTTGCCGATCAGGTGCGTCCAGTCGTTGTGCATGAACATGCAGGTGAAGAACTGGTTCACCTGAGGCATGTCAGGGTGAAGCAGGAAGGGCCTGGCCGCCGGCAGGTCGCCCTGGGCATGCTGGAAGACCACGAAGACCGCCACGTTGGCCAAGATGAGCATGTAGTTGACCAGCGGCGGATGGCGCAGTTTTCTGTCGGTCCGAATGGGGATCATAGTTCTGGGCCTGCTGGGCTAGAGTCCCTAACAAAATGCCGCGTGAGCCCGCGCTCAAGACCGCCGGGCCACCGCGCGGGCCTGGACCTGCTTGGCGGCAAAGAGCCCCTTGCCGTTGACCTTGAAATTGAAGGCCGCGCTCTTGTTGATGCCAACGCCCTCGGCGCCCGCCTTGCCGTGGCCGTTGCCGACCAGAATGCCGTCGGCGTCGTAACAGTCGCAGTATATCTCCACCGGCCCGACCGGCGTGTCGTTGACGTTCTTGACAAACCCGGAAACCTTCATCGCTCCGTCTTCGTCAACTTGGGAAGCCTGGATGTTCTGGCTGGCGTCCCAGACCAGCATGTTTTCCGGGGCGGGCGTCGCCCGGGCGACCAGAGTGACCTGCGCGGCATCGATCTGCCCTTGCAGCTCGATGCAGTAGCGCACGCTGCCTTTGCCGCGCGGCGGGATGTACTCGTAGCTCTGCTCGAGCACGGCGCCGTTTGCGTCAGCCACCGGCTGCCCATCCACCAGCGGCCTGATCGTCAACTTGGCCAATGGCCTGTCGGTCAGGTTCGTGATAGTGCCGACAAAATACGTGCTGGCGGCGTCGAGATCGCTGGTCTTGACCAGCGGGCTGCCCAAATCGACCCGGCTGTCGCTTTCGGGGGGGGCGGGTGCGGAGGCGGTCGCGGGCGTGGCCGCGGACCTAGTGGCCCCCGGCGGGGTCTCCGCCCCCGGCGTGGAGTCAGGCTGTTCCGGCCCGGCCGGGCCAGGTTGCTTGGCGGCGGCGGGGCCAGGCTTGGCAAGATACCGGGCGACTTCCTCGGGCGTGGCCTGGCGCGTTTTCCAGTCTTCCCTGACCAGGACTTTGGGGTGCTGCTGCTTGTAGTACACGGCCAGGCCGACACCCACCAGCACGGCCAGGGTCAGCACCAGCGTCCCGGCCAGCATGGCGGGATTGTATCGCCGCCGGGCGGGGGGGCGAAACTGCGGCCGGGACAGCGCCTGCATCGGCAGATAGCCTAGCGGAGAATCCGGGGGCCCACCCGCCTGGGCTGGCGGCTCCGGCGTGCTGGAACCGACGAAGATCTCGCCGCACTCGCATTTCATCCTGGCCTGGCTGACGGGTCGTGACAGGCGGAATACTCGCTGGCATTTCGGGCAGGTTACCTTGTGCATGCAGTCGCTCCCGGAACCAACCATATCGCATTCTAATGCCGCCGCCGGCAAATCCAATGCTATTTCGCCACGACAATACAGGCAATAGGTAAGAGCCGTTTTCCGGGCGCGCACGCCGGCGGCGGGCGGACAAAGTGCGCAGAAACCGATCCGGCGACAGTCCGCCCGGCGGCAGCCTTGCAAGCCGCCGCCGGCCCGGCTAACATGCACCCGACATGGAGCCAACGCCATCCGCCAAGGCCCCCGCGGCGCCGGAAGTGGCCGCCGTCATTGTTTCGCGCCGCCGGATCCAGCGGCGGCTGGACGAATTGGCCGGCGAGATCGCCGCCGCCTACGCCGGGTGCGAACTGACGGTGGTCGCCGTCCTGGACGGGGCCCTGATATTCCTGGCCGACCTGGTGCGCCGGCTGGAGATGGACCTGCGTATCATCACCCTGAGCGTCCGCAGCTACAGCGGCAACGGCCCGCGGCCTGGCGGGCCGGTGATCTCCGGCGTGCTGCCGAGGTTGGAGGGCCGGCATGTCCTGGTGGTGGATGACGTTCTCGACACCGGCTCGACCCTGTCGGCCGTGCTGGAACAGGTCCGCCTGTGCAACCCGGCCAGTTGCCGCTGCTGCGTGCTGCTGCGCAAGCATCGCCGGGGAGGGGGGCCGGCCTGTGCGCCTAAAGTGGATTTTGCCGGCTTCGAGATTGAGGACCGCTTCGTGGTCGGCTACGGCCTGGATTTTGACGGCAAGTACCGCAACCTTTCCGACATCGTGGTGCTCAAGCGGCATTGGGAATAGCATGACGCCATCAGCCGAAGAAACCGCCAGCACACGGCTGGAGTTAGCGGCCAGGTTCCTGCCGCCGCTCTCGCTGCAGGAAGGCGAGATCATCGTGCTGGTGCTCAAGCCCAGCGGCTGGCTGGTGGCGGTGCTGTCGCTGCCGGTGGTGCTGGCGGCCCTGGCGGTGACGGCGGCGGCCTACCTCATGGCCCATTACCGCCCCGAGTCGCCCGACGCGGCGGTGGTGGTGTCGGTGGCGGCGGCGGTGGCCCTGGTGAGGGTCACGCTGGCCTGCTGGCAGTGGATGGGACGGACGTACGTGCTGACCAACCGGCGCATCCTGGCCGCCCGGGGCGTGCTCACCAGCCGCAGCAGCATCGCCAACCTGGCCGACATCGAGCAGGTCGAGGTCCGCACACTGCTGCCGGAGTGGCTGGTGGGCGCGGGCAGCCTGGTCTGCCTGGGCCGCGCCGCCCGCGTGAGCGTCGTCTGGGCCACCCTGGCCAAGCCCCAGGAGGTGCTGGAGGTCGTCCAGGAATACGTGCGCCGCTCCAGGCACGGCCTCGCCGAGACCAAGAAACCGCAGGCGTAAAGGAAAGGCTGCAGGCTACAGTCGTTTCTTTGGTTTTGCTCTTTTGTGCTTTTAGCCTGTAGCCTTAAGTCTATAGCCTGTAGCCTTTCTACAAGGAACAACCATGCCGCCAAAGAAAGCAAAGCGTATCGCCCTGCTCTTGGAGCAGCAGTACCAGGAACTTGAGGTCTGGTACCCTTACTACCGGCTGATGGAAGAGGGATTCGAGGTCGTGCGCGTGGCTCCGCGGAAAGGCCAAAGCTACCCATCCAAGCTGGGATATCCCTGCGAAAGCGATGCCGCCGTCGCCCAGGTCAAAGCCGCCCAGTTCGACGCCCTGGTTGTGCCGGGGGGCTGGTGCCCCGACTTCATGCGCCGCGACGAGGGCATGATCAAGTTCGTGCAGGACTGCGCCGCCCGCCAGGCCATGGTGCTGGCGGCCATCTGCCACGGCGGCTGGATGCTCTGCTGCACCGACGCCCTGCGCGGCAGGCGGGCCACCAGTTTCATCGGCATCCGCTACGACATGCTCAACGCCGGGGCCAGGTGGGTGGACCGACAGTGCGTGGTCGATGGCCGGTTGATCACCAGCCGCAAACCCGACGACCTGCCCGCCTTCTGCGCCGCCATTATCCAGGCGATGAAGTAGTCAGCGCGGCAGCATGTCTACGAGAACAGCGCCGTGCCGATGCGGACCAGGGTGGCGCCTTCCTCGACGGCCACCTGGTAGTCCTGGCTCATGCCCATGGAGAGGTGGACGAAGTCCTTGCCCCCGACGCGGTCGCGCCGCATCTCGTCGAATATCTCCCGCAGCCGAAGGAAGGTGGGCCGGGCGGTTTCCGGATCGTCAGTCCGGGCGGCCATGGTCATCAACCCCACCAGGCGGACGTGGCTGAGGGTGGATATCTGCTCGCCCAGGCAGGCCACCGCGCCCACCGCCACGCCGTGTTTCTGGCTTTCCTCCGAGCAGTTGACCTCCAGCAGCACGTCGCTGACCAACTCCTGCTGGGCGGAGCGGCTTTCGATTTCCTCGGCCAGGCGCAGCGAGTCCACCGAGTGGATCAGGCAGACGCGGCCGACGATGTCCTTGACCTTGTTCCGCTGCAGGTGCCCGACCATGTGCCAGCGGACGGGCGGGGGCGGCTCTTTCCGGCGGCGATTGAGCCAACTGTCCAGTTCGTCCGCCCGCTCGCCCAATTGCTGGACGCGGCTTTCGGCCAAGTCCGCCGCCCCAAGCTCCACCAGGGCCTTGAGCTGCTCGAGATCGGCGGTCTTGGTCACGGCCACCAGGCGCACGCTGGAAGGTTCCCGCTTGGTCTTTGCGGCGGCGGCGGCGATATTCTCCCTGATCCTGGCGAGGTTGTCGGTGATGGACCTGCGGCTGTTGGGCATGGTGGGGAATGTAGCAGATTTTCCCCGGACCGGCAACATGTCGTTGCGCGCGGGCCCCGGCCGGCGCTGGACGCCGCCAACCGGGGGAACTAGCATAGTGCCATGACGGCAATTCACCTGTGCGGTCTTTGCCTGGCCCTGGTTGCGGGGCAGGCCTCGCAGCCGGCGAGTTCTTCGGCGCCGGCGTGGGAATGGGGCCCGCCGACGGCTGGGCTGTCTGCCGGTTGCCAGACGCCCGGCTTTTTCATCCAGGGCCAGTCAATGAAACTGGAGTGGGCCCTGCGCAACGCCGGCGCCTCGGCGGTAAGACTTGGATCGGCGGACAAGGCATTGGCCTATCTGCTGATCGGCCAGGGGCAGGAGATCTTCTACAGCGAGAAAATCCTGCCGGAAGCGAAGGGCTGGCCTGTTTCGCTCGAGCCGGGGCAAACCCTCCCGATGCCCGCGACGGACCTGGCCGTCCTGAAGGCCTTCGCCTATGCCCGCGGAATGAAGTTGGCCGGGGGTTACCCTTCAGCCCCGGCCGATCAGCCCGCCACGCCGCTGGGAGATTTCGCCGGGCTGCTCAAGCCCGCTACGGCGACTCTGCGAATGGTGTTCTACCTTGAGGGCGAGCGGCCCATGATGCTGGAAGGCCCGCGCCTGAAACTGGAGATACAGCGGGCGGAGTTTGCCGCGCTTTCGCCGCAGCGGCAGAGGCAGGAGCTGGCCGACCTGGCTGCCGACCTGCGTAAGGACGCCTGGAGCGCCCGCAACGCCCACGACCGCGCCTGCCGCATTGGTCAGCCTGCCATCGCGACCCTGGCAGAGGTGCTGCGCGACGAGCAGGCCGGCGAGTTTGCCCGCATGTGGGCCGCCACCGCCCTGGCCGACATCGGCGGCGAGGGCGCGGTCGGGCCGCTGCTGGCCGCCCTGCAGGACCCCGCCTCCGGCGTGCGCGATGCCGCAGCCTATCACGGGATCAAACTGCAAAACCCCCTCTTCGACCAGCCGCTGATGAAGCTGGCCATCTCCGGCCAGGATCCCATGATCACCGCCTGGACGATCATGGGCTACCTCAAGTTCCGCAAGGCCGTGCCGGAGGAACTGCTGAAGGCCGGCTTGGCCAGCAAGGAATGGAAGGTGCGGGCGGCAGTGGCCGAAACCGTCTCCCGCGGCAACCCCGATAAAACCCACCTGCCCATCCTCCGCGCCTTGCTGGCCGACGAAAACGAAAACATCCGCGCCACCGCCGCCGGGGGCATAGCCCAGGTGGGCGACGCCTCAGCCGCCACCATCGACGCCCTGGTCGGCGCCCTGGCTCCGACGGGCGAGAAGTCACGGGAAACTGCCGTCAAGGCCCTGGCCGATCTGACCAAAAACGCCTGGACCTACGCCGGCTCGGCGGCCCAAAAGCAATCGACCATCCAGAAGATCCAGCAGTGGTGGAAAGACGCCAAGCCGACTTGGAAATGATCCTGAGGTGACGACGTGATCACTTGGTCGCCAAAGAATCGTGCCCCGATTGTAACCTCAATGGCATTTCAGGTCTTTGGACTGCTTCTTGTCTCGTTAGTTCTGGATGCCCAGTTTGCTGGAGCGGTAGTCTTCACGATCATCGGTTATTGGTTTGGAGTGCTCTTGATCTTGTTCCGCCGGGGAAAGGATCCCAGCAGGCTGGACCTGTTGTTTGAAAGATGGGGTTTTCCCGTGCTATGGTTTGTGGTCACCCTGCCAGTGTTGTTCATCTGTCGCCTGGCGGGCCTTAGGTTTTAGAACAGGCAGCCGCCCAGACAGGGCGGCAAACAGCGCCCGGCATGCCACCAGCGTCTCCGCACTTTCGCACTTCCGCACTTTCGCACTTTCGCACTTTCGCACTCCGCACTATCCGTGGGGCAGGAGCATGGCCAGGGTGTAGGCGTCCATGAACTCGGGGTCGAGGTTGAGCTGGATGACGGTGGGGGCCCCGGCCAGGTGGGGCAGTTGTGATCGCACGTTCTGATCCACCAACGCCAGGTACGCCCCGCCCAGCGAGCCGTTGCCCACGAAGATGAAACGTTCGCGCGGAATGTCCGGCAGCAGCCCCATAGCCACGGCGTTGTCCAGGTCGATGTGCCGGGCGAAGCCGCCGGCCAGGTAGAACCGGTGAATGTCGCCGAAGCCCTTGCCGAAGTGCTTCATGGCGATTTTCAGGGCGGCGAAGATCACGCCCTTGGCCTGCAGCAGGGCCGAGATGTCGCGCTCGGTGACGGCGATAGGGGCTCTGCCATCGTCGGTTTTTTCGGCCTCCACCAGTTCGTAGGCCAGCACGTCCGTTTGGCCCTGCCGCACCTTGCGCAGGCGCGGGCACTTCTCAACGGCCTGGGGGGTGAATCGCCCGGTCGGGCCAAGGATGCCGGCCTTGAAGGCCTGGGCGACGAAATCTATCAGCCCGCTGCCGCAGATGCCGGTGGGGGCGGCCTGGCCAATGACCGTCATTTGCGGCGGGGCGGCAAGATCGGCGATGGCCAGCGAGTCGATCGCCCCCACGGCCGCCCGCATGCCGCAGGAAAGCCCGTGGCCCTCGAAGGCCGGGCCGGCCGGGGCCGCGCAGGCGATGGCGCGGTCGCGGTTGCCGATGACGATCTCGGCGTTGGTGCCGATGTCGATCATGGCCGTGACCTCGCCGCGCGAAAGCTGGCCGCAGAGGTACATGTCGCTGGTGGCGTCGCCGCCGATGTAAGCAGCCGCCGACGGGCTGATGTCCACGAAGGCCTCGGGGTTTATGTCCAGGTGCAGTTGGCCTGCCCGGCAGGGGCCCAGGTTGTTGCTGACGGGGGCGAAGGGCGCCCCGCCCAGGCCGGCAGGGTCCACCCCGCACAGCAGGTGCATCATGACCGTATTGCCCGAGACGCTCATGTGAGCGATGTCGCCAGTGGCGATGTCCTGCCGCTGGGCCAGAAGCCGCAGCAGGCGGTTGATCGTGCCTTCGGTCACCAGCTCGCGCAGCTCGGCGAGGCGATGGGGCGTGGAGGCGTAGCTTATTCGGCTAGCGACGTTGTCGCAGCGGATGATCTGTTGGTTATAGCAACTGGCGGCGTCGACGATCTTGCCGGTGTTGAGATCCACCAGGGCGACCACCACGGTGGTGGTGCCGACGTCCACGGCCGCACCGTAGTGCCGTCCGGTCGTATCGCCCTCCTGCAGGGCGACCAGGTGCCAGAGGCCTTCGTCGGCGGTGACGGTGGCGGTGACTTGGTAACCACTCTTGCGGATCAGCGGCCCCTGCCGGGCTACGTACACCGAGCAGGCAACGCGTCCGTCGTAGCCGCGGCCGCGCAGGGCATCCAGCACGCGCTGGATGTCGCCCCGGGCATCGGCTAGGTCGGGCGGATCGAGTTTCAGGAACTCTTTGCGGGCGGCCGGACGTATGGCCACCGGCGGGGCGTGGGAGAATTCCACCACCACCTGCTCGCCCGCCTCGATCAGCGAGTGGCGCGGCACGCCCACCCGCCAGGGACCCGCGGGGATGAGCGTCTGGCAGGCCAGCACGCGCCGCGGCCGGCCGTTCAGCGCCAGCGGCTGGCCCTGGAGCGTCTGGAAGTCGCCTTCCAACAGGTCGACCGCGCAGCCGCCGCAGACGCCCTGCCCGCCGCAGGCGACGTTCAGGATTATGCCGGCCTGGGCGGCTGCCTCGTTCAGGCGCGAACCGGCAGCGGCCCGGCAGTCCACATTCCGGTGCGGCAACTCGAACCTGCCCTGGGACTTGGTCTTCATGGCCGGTATTGTACTGCCGGCGGGGCGGTCTTGCCTATTGCGACAGTAAGTTCGTCATTTCGGCGTGTCGCGGGCATCCTGCCCGCGCCCCGCGGCCGTCCCTGGCGCCAAACCGGTACTCGCGGGCGAGACGCCCGCGACACAGAACTGCTATTGGAGCTTTCCCGCCCGGAAGGCGGCGACGTAGTTGGCGCACCACTCGTCGGCCCCGGAAAGCGTCTGGGCCGCCAGGATGATGGGCATCAGGCCGGGCGTGCAGGGGTCGATGATAGCGCAGTCCATGCCGTGGTAAACGGCCGCCGCCGCCATGGCCAGGTTGACGTGCCGCCGCCCCGGCAGGCCGTAGCTGGCGTTGGACAGGCCTCCGCCGACGTGCACCTGGGGGTACTTGGCGCGGATGTCGGCGATGGACTGGCAGAGGGCCTTGGCCGAATTCTGGTCGGCCGAAACCGGGAAGAAGCACGGGTCGATGATGATCTCGTCGAGCCCCTTGCCGGCGGCGGTCAACTGGCCGATGAGTTGCTCGGCCCGCTCCAGGCGGTCCTGGGCCGAGGTGGGCGTGCCGCCATCGGCCATGCACAGGCCGATGACCATGCAGGCGTGTTTGCGCACCACCGGCAGCAGGGCCTCCAGCCGGTCCTTCTCCAGCGAGATGGAATTGACGATGGGCTTGGAGCGGGCCAGCGACAGCCCCACCTCCAGGGCCTGCGGGCTGGCAGAGTCCAGGCACAGCGGCACGTCGGTGTGCTGCTGGACAAGCCCCACCAGCCATTCCATGTTCTTGACCTCGGCCTGGGGGCGGGGATCGCCGCCGTTGAGGTCGAGATAGTTGGCGCCGGCGGCGACCTGCTCCAGGGCGATCTTGACGATGTACTGCTCATCACGTGCGGCGATGGCCGGGGCGATGGCCTTGCGCGTGGCGTTTATTTTCTCACCAATGATGATCATTTAAATCTCCAGGCCCGAAAGAACTTCCCTCACGTGCTGGGCCGAAACGTTGGCGATGAGGAATTCCTTGCGCGGGCTGGCCGGCCCGCAGGCGATAGTGATGGCCTTGGGCGGCAGCAGCAGGGCCTCGGCCAGCACGGCGGCCACGGCCTTATTGGCCCGGCCTTTCTCCGGCGGGGCGGCCACGGCGATCTTGAGGCTCTCGCCCAGCACGCCGGCGATGCGGTCGCGCGAGGCGCCGGGCACCACCTTGACCGGCAGGATGCACCCGCCGGCGGTGTCGCGAAGGTCAAGCTTTTCGGTGTCTTTCATAGAAACTGGTAACCAGTAGCCGGTGGTCAGTACCCAGGGAAAGAAGCCTTTCTTTGTCCTGTTCCTGGCTACCGGCTCCAGGCTACTGGCTACTTCTTTTCCTACTTCAGCATTCCCTGCTTCTTGGCGTAGTTGAAGATGCCGCCGGCGTCGATGATGGCTTTCACGTCGCCCAGGGGGCTCAGCGGATAACTATTGCCGGTGCGGCGGTCGGTCAGAGTGGCGGCCTGGGCGTCGATTTCGACCTGGTCGCCGGTGGCGATTTCCTCCACCAGCCGCCTGGCTGTCTCGAAGGGCACCAAGTAGCCGCCGTTGACGCTGTTGCGGTAGAAGATGCGGGCGTAGGACTGGGCCACCACCGCCTTGACGCCCGCCTGGGCCAGCGCCAGCGGGGCGTGCTCGCGCGACGAGCCGCAGCCGAAGTTGCTGCCGGCGATCACCACCGCGAATTCGCTGACGAACTGCTCGCCCTTAACGAAGGGGATGTTGCCCTTGGGCAGGCCGCTGGCCTTGGCCGGCACGCCGCTCATGGCGTAACGCCCGAACAGCTTTCGCTCCTGGGGCATGGCCGGGTTGAGCGAGAGGTGCTGGGCGGGGATGACCTGGTCGGTGTCGATATCATCGCCGACGACGAATGCCTTGCCGCGGATAATCTTGTCCATGTCTGTTTCCTCAAAAGGGGGATTGTACTGCCGGGGCGTTTCCTGCGCCAAGAATATGCTCTGGCCCTCTGGTGGCACAGGTTTTCAACCTGTGCCCGGAGGAACAGGTTACAAACCTGTTCNNGTGCATGGAACAGGTTACAAACCTGTTCCACTGGCCCGAGGGCGCAAAAAAAAGGGCGACACCCAGGCGGAGGGAGACCTGAGAATCGCCCCTACTTGCCGCAACCCTGTACGCAGGTGGAGGGAGACCTGCGTGTTATAGGGCGCAGCGGACAACCTATCAGTTGGAAACAAAGCCAAAATATCGAACGCACCCTAGCGCCCAATTCCGTCGGCTTTCAACATCATGGGTCTTCTTCGGCCGCCGCCAAGAGAAATCTTGAAGCAAATTTCGGGCGGTGCGGCGCCGCGAGCACCGCCCCAAGTGCCGTTGTTGCCCTGGTCAGTCGGTCATGCACGGGAGCGCATCCCTGCGCCCCGGCTGCGCCAACATGCCGGCTGATCCCGTTGCCGCCGCGGGCGGGGCGAACACAACCTTGTGCGCTGCCGCCCGCGGATGCTGTCCTGCAAGCCTTTCCGTAGGCCCATCGATTGAGGCGTCCGACGCCTCGACCGCCGCCCAAATAGCCGCCGGCGGCGGATCCCAGCAAATTAGCTGCAGCCCAGCGAAGAGCCGCAGTTGAAGCACTTGTAGCAGTTGCCATTGCGGACCGTGATCGAGCCACAGGTGTCGCAGGCAGGCGCGTCCTCCTGGAAATGGGAGAACTGCTGGTCGATCCGCTCGATGGATTTGGACAGGCGCGAACCTGCACTGGCCAGGGCTGAGCGGGGGGGGGCGGGCTTGGCCCCCACCTGGGGCATGTAAATACCGGCGCCGGGGGCCGGAACATCCTTGCTTGTGGCCGCGCCGGCGCCGTCTTTTCCGGAGGCATGATCGTCCGTGACGCCCTCCGTCGCGGTCGGCTGGTCTTTGCCAGGCCGCCGCAGTGCATTGGCCTTGCGGAATTCCTCGCTGAAAGTCATGCCCATCCAGCGGAAGACGTAATCCACGATGCTCTTGGCAAAAGGAATGTCGGGGTTGGCGGTCATGCCCGCCGGCTCGAAACGCTGGTGGCTGAACTTCTTGATCAACCCCTCCAGCGGCACGCCGTATTGCAGGCACAGGCTGATGGCCGTGGCGAAGGCGTCCATCATGCCGCCCACGGTCGAGCCTTCCTTGGCCATGGTGATGAATATCTCGCCGGGGGTGCCGTCCTCGAACAGCCCCACGTGGATATAGCCCTCGTGGCCGGCCACGTCGAACTTGTGCCGGATGGAATGCCCGGTGATGGGCATCCGTCGCCGGTGGGGTCCGAAACGGTTGGCCGGAGCGGCCGAATCCTCCGGCCGGGCCTTCTTCTTGTCCTTGTCCTTCTTGAGGCTCACCGGCTGGGACAGCTTGGAGCCGTCGCGGTAGATGGCCACGGCCTTGAGGCCCATCTTCCAGCCGTTGACGTAGACGTTGCGGATGTCCTCGGCAGTGCATTCCTTGGGCATGTTGACGGTCTTGGAGATGGCGCCGGAAAGGAAAGGCTGCACGGCCGCCATCATCTGCAGGTGCCCCATGTAGTGGATGGCCCGCTTGCCCTTGAGGGGCGTGAAGGCGCAGTCGAAGACCGGCAGGTGCTCCTCCCGCAGGTGGGGCGAGCCCTCGATGGTGTCGTTTTCCTCCAGGTGATGGAGGATGTCCTGGATCTCTTCGGGTGTGTACCCCAGCCGCTCCAGGGCCAGGGGCACGGTGCGGTTGACCAGCTTGAAGTTGCCGCCGCCGGCCAGCAACTTGTACTTGACCAGGGCGATGTCCGGCTCGATGCCGGTGGTGTCGCAATCCATCAGGAAGCCGATGGTGCCGGTGGGGGCCAGCAGCGTGGTCTGGGCGTTGCGATAGCCGAACTTCTCGCCGGCGGCGATGGCCCTGTCCCAGGTTTCCCGGGCGGCATTTATCAGCGCTGTCGTCAGTTCCGCATATTTCAACTGATCACTAAGACTTTGCTCAGGTTTAGCTACTTGAGCAAGACTCTTGGCGATCACCTGCAGATGTTCCTGGTGCATCCCCATGACCGCCAGCATCGGATCACGGTTCTTGGGATATTCCTGGAATGTCCCTAAACGACCGGCAAGTTCCGCACTGGTTGTATAAGCTTCGCCAGTCAGTATGCCCGTTATTGCGCCAGCGATATTCCTTGCGCACTCGCTGTCGTAGGGGTACCCCAGGCTCATCAGCAGGGCGCCCAGGTTGGCGTAACCCAGCCCCAGCGGGCGGAAGGCGTGGCTGTTGGCGCAGATCTTGTCGGTGGGATAACTGCAGTGATCGACCAGCGTTTCCTGGGCGATGATGAAGACGCGCACCGCCCGCTTGAACGACTCAATGTCCATCGAGCCGTCGGGGCGGCGGAACTTCATCAGGTTCAGGCTGGCCAGGTTGCAGGCCGAATCGTCCACGAACATGTATTCGCTGCAGGGGTTGGAGGCGTTGATCGGCCCGGAGTCGGGGCAGGTGTGCCAGCGGTTGATGGTGCTGTGGTACTGCACGCCCGGGTCGCCGCAGAAGTGGCAACTCTCGGCGATGGCGCCGAGCAGGTCGGCGGCGTTGTGCGTGCCCATGGGCTTGCCCGTGGTGACGGCGTAGGTCGTCCAGCCCGCCCCGTCCAGCGCCGCCTTGAGGAATTCGTCGGTCACGCGGATGGAGAGGTTGGCGTTTTGGTACATCACCGAGCCGTAGGCCTCGCCGTTGTAGTTGCCCTCGTACCCGGCCTCGATCAGGGTGCGGGCCTTCTTCTCTTCCTTGGCCTTGCACTGGATGAATTCCAGGATGTCGGGGTGGTCTACGCGCAGCGACTGCATCTTGGCGGCGCGGCGGGTCTTGCCGCCGCTCTTGACCACGCCGGCGATCTGGTCGAAGACGCGCATGAAGCTCAAAGGCCCGGAAGGCTTGCCCCCGCCGGCCAGCATCTCCTGGCTGGACCGCAGGGTCGAGAGGTCCGTGCCCGTGCCGCTGCCGAACTTGAAGAGCATGGCCTCCGAAGCCGCCAGGCGCATGATGTCTTCCATGGTGTCGGCCACGCTCTGGATGAAGCAGGCCGAGGCCTGGGGGAATTCGTACCCGCGCCGGGTGCGGAGGGGTTTGCCGCTCGGGGCGTCCCAGTGAAAGTTGCCCTCGGAGCCGGAAATCTTCCGCTGGTGGAACAGCCCGACGTTGAACCACACCGGCGAGTTGAAGGCCCCGTACTGGTTGAGGCAAAGCCAGGTCAGCTCCTGGCGGAAATTGTCCGCGTCGGCCGGACTGGCGAATACGCCGTCGGCCCTCGCCCAGTCGGCGATGGTGGAGGTGACGCGACCGACCAGCTCGCGCACCGATCTTTCCCGCTCGGGCTTGTTCCTCTCGCCGTAGAGATACTTGCTGGCCAGAACGTTGGTGGCCAGTTGGCTCCAGTTAGACGGCACCTCGACGTTGTCCTGCTGAAAGATGACCTCGCCGTTGTCGCCCTTGATGGTGGCGACGCGCTTCTCCCAATTCACCTGTTCAAAAGGATTGACGCCGGCGGGGCAGAAGTGCCGCTCAATGCGCAGGCCGCCCGGTGCGGCGCCGGCAGAGGCGGTCTTGTCCTTCGCAGCCGAATCGCCGACCAAATCAACTGACATTAAACGTCTCCCACAGATATAAAGGATTCACTAATAACAGAGTTGGCCGAACCGCGCTTCCGGACCGCCACAGGCAATCGCTGGCCGCTGGCACGCAACCTTATTTGTCACGGATGCAGAAGCCATAAACCCAAACCTCAGCCGGAAACAGGCCGGTAGTATGGAAGCACGATGATATACAACATATGGTACTCGTCAACACATTAAATTCAAAATATTGCAGTTTGGCCTAAGCCTCACTCCGCCATGCACTTCCCGCTCGAGTCATTTTTCTAGAAACACCTCGTAACACCCTAACATGACGCTAACACGAGATCGCAGAAGTGGCAAGGGAATACTACATAAAGAAGCCAAATTATTTCAGCACACAATATGTTGAAAACCTGTTGGAACCTGTTGGCAAAGAAACCTGCCGCTCCGCATCCCAGGAAAGTGCGCGCCCTTGAATCTGTACCAGCCGGGTCGAGCAAAGACGCTAATTGGAAGTTCTCTTGCTCTTGCGGGCGGTCCGGGGAGATACTCTTTTCTCTCGATGAAACGAGTGCGTTCCGCGGCGCCGCACTATGACTGAGCCGCGGCCTTGAGGTGGCTTCATGATGCAGTATGTCGAATTCCTTTCCGGCGCGAATACTCTGCGGGGCATGCTGCACCTGCCCGCAGGCGAGCGGCCGGCCGCCGCGGTCCTGCTCTGCCACGGCTTTACCGCCAGCCGAATGGAGTCTCACTTCCTGTTTGTGAAGATCTCACGCATGCTGGAGCAGTTGGACATCGCCAGCCTGCGCTTTGATTTTGCCGGCAGCGGCGAGAGCGACGGAGAGTTCGAGAACATTACCCTGTCTTCGGAAATGGCCGACGCCTCGGTGGCGCTGGATTTTCTGCGGCGGCATCCGGCGGTTGATCCGGGGCGGATCGGCCTGCTGGGCTTGTCGATGGGCGGAGCGGTGGCGGCGATGGTGACGGCACGAAGGCCTGACGAGGTGCGAGGCCTGGCCCTGCTGTCGGCGGTGGCCGACCCGGCCCGGATCGTCAGTTTCATCCGAACCGGCAAGTACGAGACGCAGTTGGCCCAGTGGGGGCATCTGGATATGAACGGCCACAAGGTCGGCAGGGGCTTCTTGCAGGACGTGGAAGGCAAATTCCCCGCCGGCGACCTGGCGGCTTATCCTGGGCCGGTGCTGGTGGTGCATGGCAGCGGCGATTCCACCGTGCCGGCCAGCGAAGCCCTGACCTACCAGGACGCCCGCCGAAGCGGCAAAGGCCCGACGCAGTTGGAGATCATCGACAAGGCCGACCACACCTACGCCAGCCTGACGCATACGCAGCAGGTGCTGGAATTGGTGAAGAAGTTCTTCGGAGAGAACCTCTAACTCCATTCGACAAAGTAGCCTGCCGCACTGGTTGTAGCACGGGCGTCTCGCCCGTGGCCCACGACCCGATGTTCGAATGACATGTGCGTCTCCGCAGAATCCGTCATGCCCGTTTCTTTTTCCGGCGAATCGCAAAAGGCCCGAAGGGCCGTGGGATGGTAGCCGGGGGCAGAGCGGCTCGAGCCGAAGGCGAGGGACGCGGTGCCCCCGGTAACCGGCACGAATAGGGACAAAGCGAGTAGCGTGACGCGAGCCGTGTAACTAATCCAACTCGCGATGCCGTGGCCAAACCGCGCCTTGCTCGGCTTATCGCGCCATCGGCAGGAAAGAACCTGTCACTTGGGAAATCCGGGCACTGCCTCTGGCCTTGCCGGTGCCTTTACCGGGGGCTGCGCTGCGCCCGGCTTCGCCCCTCGACTGCGCTCGGGACTTCGCCGTTGCTCGCTTCGCCCCCGGCTACCTTCTTGCCGGCCCATTCGGGCCTTGATGTCCTGATGTGCAGGCCACGTCTCGCTCAAGAAACAGGTCTGCCCCATTACCGACAGGAGTGATCGTGCGGGCGGCCCAACATTAGCCAATGGCGGCCCCGAGAAATGTCGGGCAGGGTTGCCTTACCTACGGATCACAGCGGCGGCGGGGGCGGGATGCGGGGGCTGTACTTTTCGATCAGCCTGACCAGGTCCGGCTGATTAGGCTCCAATTCCAGCGAGCGCGTCCATTCCCCCAGGGCCTTCTCGCGCAGGTCCGTCCTGGTGTTGTCCATGAGGAACTGGGTCATATAGATCACGCCGATGCCGCGATGGGCGGCTGAGCTCTTAGGGTCCAGCTCCAGCGACTTGTCGAAGGCCCCCAGGGCCTCGTCGTATTTCTGCTGGTAGAACAGGCAGGTGCCCATCTGCTCGTGTGGGGCGGCGCTGGTGGGTTCTTCCTGGGCGGCCAGGCGGAATTCCAGCATGGCCTCGTTGTAGCGCTTCAGCCGCATATAGGTGGAGCCCATGTTGAGGATGAGCTTGGGCTGGTGGGTGTCGCGCTCAAGGCTTGCCTTGTAAGCCTGAATGGCCTTGTAGGGCTGGTTTTGGGCGTCATAGATGATGCCCAGGTTGGAGTAGCCGAAGGGGCTGTCGGGGCTGAGCTTGATGGCCGCCTCGCAAATCTGCAAGGCCAGGTCGTACTTGCCCTGCTGGTAATAGCAGGCGGCCAGGTTGAGCTTGGCGTCGAAATCGCCGTCGTTGAGGGTGGTGGCCCGGAGATAAGTGTTGACGGCCTTCTGGAGGTAGTCGGCCGCGGCCTGGGCGGTCTTGGCCGCGGAGGAGAGCATCTGGTAAGTCACCCCCAGGTTGTAGTGAGGCTTGAAGGAGTAGGGGTTCAGGTCGCAGGACTTCTCGTAAGCGCCGACCGCCTGTTCCAGGTTGCCCTGTTTGCGGTAGATGTCTCCCACGGCCGCGTGGGCCAGGGCGAACTTGGGATCCTGCTGGAGGGCCTTGGCCAATTCGGCCAGGGCGGCCTGGTAATCCTGCCTTTCGGCCGCCATCTGCCCGGCCACATAGTGGTCGATGGCGGCGGTCTGGTAGGCGTTGTTGGAGCAGCCGGCCAGAAGCAGGGCCGCTATTGCAGCCGACAAACACAGTTTCATGTGAGTGGCATCCTCGGGCGGGGTGGCACGGGCATCTTGCCCGTGAGTACCACGGCCGAGACGGCCGTGCCACTTTTGCGCCGCTAGCCTTGTAGTCGCCGGCGGCGCGGGCGTCAAGGGTTTTTGAAGTTGTGCCGGCCGGCGGGGGAGGCGTGCACCCAGGCGTGCGCCTGATGGGTGTCGCTGCGCCTCCGGAGGCAACCGCCGTCGCAAGACCGCCCGTGCCGGGAAAAAACGTCTGCCTATTCCGCCCGGCCCTCCGTACAATACGCCGATGGAATTATAGATATAGGGGACGCTATGGACGAACTGACTCGGATCAAGTTGCGGGACGTGCTGGTGCTGGCGCTGGCGGACAAACGCATCGGCGATGGCGAGAAGCAATTCATCAACGACCTGCGGCTGGCCATGGGCGTGGGCGACGAGGAGTTCAAGGGCTTGCTGGCCGAGGTGCGGGCCCGCCCCGACGGCATCGCCCTGCCCGCCGACAAGGGGCAGTTGGCGGGGCTGTTCGCCCTGCTGGTTCAAGCCGCCGCCGCCGACGGCGAGATATCCTCCCATAAAGTGCAGATGCTTCAGCAGATGGCGCAGACCGCCGCGCTGGACGAGCAGGTGCTCAACGATCTTCTGGGCAAGGCCCAGCAGGAGCAGGCCCTCCGGGAAGGGCAGGTCGAACAGTTGCTGGAGGATATTTACCTGAATTTCGGCGCCTGGGACGAATCTCAGCGCCGGCGGAAGATCGACCAGTTCGGCCAGTACGGCAGCCTTTCGGTAATACCCCTGCTGCGGCTTCTGGAAAGCTACCGCGTGCCCGACAACATGCCCGACAACATGGAAATGAAGGTGATGGTGGCCAACAAACTGGGCCAGTTGCAGGATCAGCGGGCCGCCTATTACCTGGCCCAGCAGGTGATTATCGGCAACATGGACGACGAGGTGACCAATCAGGCGTTTCGTTTCGCCGCGGCCGAGGCCCTGGGCAAGGTCGCCGGGCGGGATTTCACCGCCGACCAGGCCGGGGTCGAGGCGGCGCGGCAATGGTGGTTCTCCGAGGGGCTGCGGACATACGACAAACTGGTTATTTAGGGGGGTTGTTTTGGGGCACCCAGTGCGGCACACGCTAGGCAGGCAGGAGCGCCTCAGCCGGAAGGAAGATATCGGCCGGGTTTTCTCGGCCGGCCGCTCGGCCAGGGACGCCTGCCTAAGCCTGCTCGTCCACGCCAACCCAGCCGGGGGGGTGCGGATGGCGGTGGCGGTGTCGCGACGGCACGGCCCGGCGGTGGTCCGCAACCGCCTCAAGCGACTCTGCCGCGAGGCATTTCGCCTGACCCGCCATCGCCTGCCCAAGGGCTATGACTACGTGCTCAAACCGCGCCCCGGCCGGCAGCCCTCGCTCCGGCAACTGCAGGAGTCGCTGGTGAAGTTGGCCGGGCAATTCGCTACGGAAGCCAAACAATAGAGTGGATAGACCAATTCAGGATTGCGTGTTGACAACGTCAGGGCTGGACAGGTTTGAGCCCGTGCAACCGGTAAGCCCCACCCTAAGCCGTTCCAGCCAGGCCAGAAAGCAGGACGCAATCAGGCCCTAAGGGCCGGGGAGGATTTAGCCGGGGGCGAAGCAAGCAGGGCGCAGCCGTGCGCAGCGCAGCCCCCGGAAAAAGGCATCCAGAACGCAGAGCGAACGGCTGGACCTGCGGGCGACGATGATCTTGCTCGCGATGCCGTGGCGAACCGGGGCGTCAATTCCATCGGCAGGAAAAAGCCTCACGCACAGATGGTCGCGCCACTGCCTACGACGATTAAAGGTCGCTTACCGGGGGCTGCGCGGCGACGAATCGCCGCTTCGCCCCCGGCTAAAACCTGCCGTCCCTCCGGGACTCACGATCCGTGGTGCGGACCCTCTCCGTCAACTGGAGGAAACTTATGAGTCCGAGAATCAGCGATTACAGGTAAGGTCGTGGAAACGGCTCCGCGGCCAATTCCCTCAGAAAGAAGACCTAAGGTATAGGCCGCTCGGGGAAGCCCAAAGGCAGTGCCGTGATCACATTTACGAAAGGTTCATTCCTGCCGATGGAGCGACTGGCAGGCTGGGCGCGGATTGGTCACGGCATCGCGAGCCGGGTCGATACACAGGTTGGATCACGGCACTCGCTCTGACTTTTGGGGCCGGGCTACCGAGGGTTGCGCGTCCCTCGCCTTTGGCTCGGGCCGCTCCACCCCCGGCTAAACCCTTGCCGGCCCTTCGGGCCTGGACCTTCCTCTGCCATTGCTTCGCCGGTTTCGTGAAGATCCATTCTGCGTCTCTGCGGCCTATCTTCATCCCTGCGAACCCGCCAGGCCCAGTTGGGCGGCGACGGGCCTCATGGCCGCGATTGTTTCGGCGATAAGCTCCTCGACCGGCAGGTTCAGCAGGCCTGCGCCTTTTTCGATCACCCCTCGATCCACGCCGGCGGCGAAGCTCTTCTCCTTCCACTTTTTCTTGACGCTCTTGACCTCCAGGTCCAGGATGCTCTTGCTGGGGCGGACCAGGGCGCAGGCCGCCACCAGGCCGGTCAGTTCGTCCACCGCGTACAGCACCTTCTCCAGGTCGCTCTGGGGCTGGACGTCCGAACACACCCCCCAGCCGTGGGAGACCACCGCCCGGACCGCCTCCTCCGGCCAGCCGCGCTGGCGCAGGATCTCCTGGGTCTTCTGGCAGTGCTGGTCGGGGAACATCTCGAAGTCCAGGTCGTGCACCAGGCCGATGACCGCCCATTGCTCGGCGTCGCCGCCGTACCTCCCGGCCATGTGCCGCATGACCGCCTCGACGGCCAGGGCGTGCTTCAAGGTGCGGTCGGCCTTGTTGAACTCGCACAGCAGTTCCCAGGCCTGCTGGCGGGAAGGCAGATTATTCATAATGCTTGCTCCTGTAGCGGACAGGTTTTATTATTGGCGACCGGCGGGGTTTGTCAATTGTAAGTGAGATAATGCCCCCGCCCGTCTTCTGGGCCAAAGGAGTCGGCTATGACACGCTGGATGGTGTTGTTGGCCTGCGCGGCGGCGGCCCTGGCAGGCTGCCAAAGTCTGAAGCGCTATGGCCCCGGAACCCACGTAATTCTCGAGAATGGCAACGAGGGCGCCTGGCCCATTGCCGGAGGGCCCGCTGTTGGACTGGACGGCCCCATAATGAGGTTTGGCTGCGGGCTCAAGGATGCCAACGGCATGAGCGCCCGCCACGTCGTCATCGACAACAATCCCGTGCCGCCCACGATTGAGGTCGCCGACGCCTCAGGCAAGATCGTTCACACAGCCGCCATGGAGTTTGGCTGAGGCGGCAGCAGTTCGCACTCATGGCGAGTGCCTTCAACGCTACACGGCAAGCTGACAGTCCGGCTGATCTTCCCTCCCCAGGTCAAGGGACAGTTCGAGACCGCCGAGATCACCCTGCCCTGAGCTGAGGGGTCTTGGCCCCTTAGAGTCCCTAACGAAATGCCCCGTGGCCGCGACGCCGCAAATTCTGACGCAGGCCAAGGCGCGAGGGCGAGGACGACCCTAAGACGGGTCGTCGAGCCCGAGCAACGAGGGCATGCGGCAAAAGATGCGGCGTCCCTGCGGGTTGCGGCGAAAACCGCCCATC
>PMYM01000124.1 GCA_003171235.1 Phycisphaerales bacterium
GGATTGCGCGAGCGGCCCAGCAGCCGCTCGCCCTACGTTTCCTGACGGCCAGTAAGACCTGTTGGCGTCAGGCCGGTGATGCGGACGGCGACCAGCGAGCGGGGCGGGGCGGCGGAAGGGAACTCTGCTTCCAGGTAGCGCTCTGTCAGGCCGTGGGCGATTCCCGGCGGGGTCTTTGGGCTGGGCAGTTCGACGACCACCTGCGCCACCTGGCCGATGAACTGGCGGCGATAGGCCAACGACAATTCCTGCTGGAGTTCTCGCAGGCGGCGGCAGCGCTGGCGCACGATCGCCCCGGCCGGCCCCTCGCGCCGCCACTGCCAGGCCGGCGTGCCTGGCTGGGCGGAGAAGGGGAAGATGTGTATCCGGCTGAAGGCCGCCTGCCGGCAAATCTCCAGCGTCGCTTCAAAATCCGTCTCATCTTCGCCGGGGAAGCCCACGATGACGTCGGTGGTGACGGCCGGATTTTCCAGCCGCCGGCCCAACCGCCGCACCGCCGCCAGGAAATCGGCCGAGTCGTACTGGCGGTTCATGCGAGAGAGCACGCGGTCGCTGCCCGACTGGAGCGGCAGGTGGAAGTGGGGGAGGCAATTCTCATTTCGCGCCGCCACCTCCACCAGTTCGTCGGAGACGTCGCCGGCGTCCAGGCTGGACAGGCGCAGGCGCCTCAGGCCGGGGACGCCGCAGAGCCTTTCCACCAGGCTGGGCAACTGCGGCGGCGTTTGCCAATTCCGGCGGACGGCGGTGGGCTGGCCGTAGGCCCCCAGGAAAACGCCGCACAGGACGATCTCCGGAAAGCCCGCGGCCACCAGGGCGGCGGCCTCGGCGAGAATTTGCTCTACAGGCCGCCAGTGGGGGTGTTTTCGGACGTGCGGAACAATACAATATGCGCAGAATGCATCGCAGCCATCCTGCACCTTCAGGAATGCCCGCTGGTGGCGGGGGAAGTCGCGGATGGGCCCCAGGGCGGGTTGCGAGCAGTTGACGTGGCAGGGGGGTTGTGGTGTAATTGATTCGGCGGCGATATTGCGGGAAGGCCCGGCGGCGGGCGCACCTGCCTTCATACATTCTTCATTCCTGGGAGCAACCAGGCCGCCGGCGGCGGCAGATGAGCAGTCAGCCCCGGCCAGGATTGTCTCTACGGCTTGTTCCATTGCGGCGACGATGTCCTGGTCGTGCCCTGCCAGGGTGAGGGCGGCGGCGCCGGCCTGCCAGGCGGCCCGGGCCAGGCTTGCCTGGTGCCGCGAGGCGGCGCAGCCCACGATCACCAGGCGGGCGGCGGGATTGCGGGCGGCGGCCCGGCGCACGGCCTGGCGGCTCTTGGCCAGGGCGGCCTGGGTGACGCAGCAGGTGTTGACGACCACCAGGTCGGCCGGTCGCGAAAGCTCGTCCCGGCGGTCCAGGCCGCGGTCCTGGAGCAGTTGGGAGATGGCCTGGCTGTCGTACTGGTTGACCTTGCAGCCCAGGGTGATGATGTGAAAACTCGGCACCGGCGATCCTTGGAAAGATCGCTCCGGCAGATATTCCTCTTGAACGCTGCCGGGGCGGCGAATACAAAGGCTCATTATATGGGCCGGCAGGGCTCGCAGAAGGGCATAGTTTGCCGGGCACAGGCCAGGTCATTGCGCCCCCGACACGGGCGCAGCAGAGGATGAGTGCATGGCTACACTTAAGACCGTCTGGGGCATTGACATCGGACAGTGTGCCCTCAAGGCCCTCAAGCTTCGCTTTGTCGAGGACCAGCTTCGCCTGGAGGCCTTCGACATAATCGAACACCCCAAGGTGCTGACCCAGCCGGACGCCGACAAGCCTCGGCTGATCCGCCTGGCGCTGGAGCAGTTCCTGGCCCGCAACAACGTCGAGGACTCGCTGGTGGTGGTCTCGGCGCCGGGGCAGACGGGCTTCACGCGCTTCGTCAAGCTGCCGCCGGTGGAGGAAAAGCAGATCCCCGAGATCGTGCGCTTCGAGGCCGAGCAACAGATCCCCTTCAACATCAACGACGTCATCTGGCGCTGGCAGGCGTTCCACGACCCCGACAGCCCGGACGTGGAGGTGGGCATCTTCGCCATGAAGCGCACCGACGTGACGGCGGTGCTGGACCGCTACGCCGAGGCCGGCATCAGCGTGGACATCGTGCAGATGGCGCCGCTGGCCCTGTACAACTTCCTGTCCTACGACGACCAGCAGGCCCCCGACGGCGCCACCCTGCTGGTGGACATCGGGGCGGACAAGACCGACCTGGTCATTGCCGACGGCAGCCGCATCTGGACCCGCACCCTGCAACTGGGCGGCAACAACTTCACCGAGTCCCTGGTCAAGGCCTTCAAGCTCAGTTTCGGCAAGGCCGAGAAGCTCAAGCGGATGGCGGCCACCAACAAGCATGCCCGGCACATCTTCCAGGCCATGCGCCCGGTCTTCGCCGAGCTGGTGCAGGAGATTCAGCGTTCCATCGGCTACTACAGCAGCCTGCACCGCGAGAGCCGCTTCAAGAAAGTGGTGGGGCTGGGCAACGGCTTCCGCCTGCCCGGGCTGCAGAAGTTCCTGGAGCAGAACCTGGGCATACCGGTTTCGCGGATAGACAGCTTCAACAAGTTGTCGCCCTCGGCCGTGGCCAACGCCCCGGCCCTGACGGAGAACGTGCTGAGCTTCGCCGTTGCCTACGGGTTGGCGCTGCAGGGGCTGGAGCTGACCCGCATCCGCACCAACCTGCTGCCCCAGGAAATCAGCAGCCAGCGCCACTGGTCGGCCAAGCAGCCCTGGTTCGCGGCGGCGGCCCTGCTGGCCATCACCTGCTGCGGCGGCGTGCTCTGGGGCATGTACCGGGACAAGTCGTACCTGGAGGGGGACACCCGGCTGACCGAGGTGCAAGCCGTCATCAAAAAGTATGGCCCGCTGGTGCAGATTTTTAACGAGATCAAGGGCAAGGACCTGGCCGAGGAGCAGAAGGCCGCCCAGTATTTCCGCTTGCTGGCGGATCGCCAGACCTGGCCGGTGATCGACCAGGTGGTCAGCAACGGCTTCCTGCGCGCGATTGACCCGCGTCAGCAGGGCCTGCTGCGGGCGGAGAAACTGGCGGAGCTGAAGGCCATTCCGCGCGAAAAGCGGCGGGTGATCGTGATGGAATCGCAGAAGCAGGTATGGATGGACGATCTTTCCAAGGTCACCGCGGCCGACATAATGTCGCACGATGGCGGGGCCTCCGGGGGTGCGCCCATGGCGATGTTTATGCCGGGCATGACCGGGGCGCCCGGCGCCCCTGCCGCCACCACCGCCCCCGCCATGCGCGGATACATCCTGTATATCCGGGGCAGCACGCCCATGAATCGCGATCAGGCAATCGACCTGATCCAGCAATTCCGCGACCGCGTCTGGGAGGCCGCCAAGGACTACCCCGCCCAGATTTCCATTGAGCAGGCGGGAATATCCATTCTGCCCGCCGCCGGCGTCGAAGGCAGGCCGGCGGGAATGGCCGCCGGCTTCCCCGGCCCCGAAGCCATGGGCACCCCCGGGGCGCCCGGCGCGCCCGACGCCAAAAACCTCGACAGCCTGACCGGCGAGCCGGTGGCGAATGACACGCACTTCGTCGTGGGCTGGGCGGTGGCCGTCAAAGGCGAAGGCCCGCCCGAGCAGGTCTACAAAGCCCTGACCGCTCAGACCGGAGGTGCCAAGTGAGATTCTTCCGCGAAAACATGTTCCTGGTGGTGCTGGTGGGCGTGGTGTTGGTGGCGGGAGGCCTGCAAGTGGCCATCGCCATGAAGTTCTCCTGGCAGACCGATGAGAGCGTGGCCAAGCGCCTGAGTCTGAATGAGGAACTGAAGAAGCTGGCCCAGTCCAAGGTGAATGCCGAGGTTGTCGCCGCCGCCCAAGGCCGCCTCAAGGCCGCCCAGGAGGGCGTGCAAACCCTGGCCGACGATTTTGTCAAGCTTAGCCGGAGCAACTATCCCATCCTCAGTGCCGACGTCGGCGGCAAGACGCTCGACGCTTACCCCGTGGGCGCCGACGATCGCACCCGCAGCATCCTCCTGCTCAAGGTGCCGGACATCTACGACAAGCAGGTCCAGCAACTGGTGGCGAGGCTGGATGCCACCGACCAGCCCACGGAGGAGGAGATCAGGGAAGAGGCTGCGCGGCTGGCCGCCATATCGGGCACGGCCACCAGCGGTCCGGCGGACCTGGGCACGTCGCTGCTCACGGGGCGTTACCCCGGCGCTGCCGGCGACGATCGGGCCCTGCGCAACACCGTCTGGGCTTGCAGCCGCAAGGGCCAGATCTACGCCAACCAGCAGTCGATGTATGCCGTTCCCCGGACCGGCGACAAGTACAGCGAAGACGAACTTTGGATGGCCCACCTGGCCCTGTGGGTGCAGCGGGACATCGTCGAGGCCATTCGCCAGGCCAACCAGGAGGCCCTGCGGGAGTTGCCCGCCACCGAAGAGAGCGGCGTGGCGGTTTCGGCCGTCAAGCGGCTGGTGCGGGTCAACCTGCTGGGCTACGCCATGAGCGGCGGCGCCGAGGCGGGCCCGGGCGGTCCGGCCGGCCCAGCGGCGGGCGCCGCTGCCGGCATGCGCATGAGTTATGTCGCCCTGGCCGGCGGCGGAGGGCGCTACGACAGCAACCCCAGCATTGAAGCCCGGCTGACCGGACGAACCTGCAACCCGCTGTATGACGTGGTGCATTACGAGTTCACCGTGGTCATGTCCACCCGGCAGCTGCGGACGCTGATAGAAAAACTGTACGACCAGAACCTCCACACCGTCCTCAACCAGACCATCATGCCGGTGGGCGCGTCGGTGGTCAGCGGAGGCGGTCCGGGCGGGATGCCGGGCGGCTCGGCCATGGCCATCGCGGCAAATCCGGCCAGTGCGGCGGAACGCTACTACTACGGCACCGAACCGGTGATGGAAATAACCCTCACCTGCGAACTGCTGATGGCGGCGGAATGGACCCGCGGCCGATTTGACCCCAAGACACAGAAATGGGACGAGCCCGTCAAAGATGGGCAGCATTATCCGCCGCTGATGCCGCCCAAGATGCTGGGCATGTTGCGCGATCGCGATCCGAAGGCCTTGCGCGACGCTGACCTGAAGCGGGCGCTCGCCACCTCAGCCGGTCCCGGACCCGGTGGACCGCCGATGGGCCCGCTGCCGAGCAAGAAAGTCAACCCGGCCGTGAACAACAAATAGAAAGTTTCTGCCTGCCGAAAGGACGGTTGTCCCGCTCGGGCCGCTGGGCCCGGCGAAGGAGCGGCAATATATGGCTAAGACAGACCGGAATAATTTCTTGAAGCAGCACGTGGAGAAGTTGGTCGTGGCTGCAGCGGCCCTGGCGATGATCATCGTGGTCGTTCACTGGGTCATCTCCAGCTCTCGAAGCATAGAGTTGACGCCCCCTTCGGGAGTGCCGCTGGACAAGCCGGCTTACTCTCCCAACGAGGTTGACGACGCGCTGGCGAAAATGGCCAGAGATGTGGAGATTCGTCTTCAGAACGTGACCCCCAGCACCCAGCCGGTGCCGCCCTATGCCAAGGCTTTCTCCGTCCTGGCCAAGCAGCCGCTGGCCTCCCCGGATTCGACCATGATCGCCCTGAATCTTCCTCCGACCGGGGCTCCAAGCCCGCCCCTGGACGAGCATTGGGCCCCCTGGGGGCCGGGCGGCTTGCCGGTGCGCCCGGACTCGCCCATTTCGCCCACCAAGATGGACCTGACCCAACTGGCTGCCGCTTTGAACCAGGTCGCCCCCAAGCCGCCGCAGGTGATCATTGTCCAGGAGGTAATCGCGGCGCCGGCCCAGGCAGCGGCGATTCCGCCCACTGGGGCGCCGGCCCCAGCCGCCGGCGCGCAATTCGAATACAAGGAAGTGCTCGTCGCCCACCTCTGCGGCATTTATGAATTTGCCCAGGCCCAGGCCAAGGTCCAGGAGGAACTCAAGAAGGCCTACCTGGCCGGGCTGTCATTCGTCTATCTGAACGTGGAGGTCGAGCGGAAGGATATGCTGCCCAACGGGCAGTGGGGCCCGCCGGTCGCCATTTCACGCGAGCGCATGCCTCTGCCGACCAGCATGCCCACGGTGCCGCCGGTGGAGGCCAGGAATTTGCCGCAGGTGTATGAGGCGGTTCGCCAATTGAGCGATCCGGCCTGGCAGAAGGAGATCGTGGAGCCGAGCTGGTACTCCATCATGTATCCCAACCGCCAGTGGGGCAGTTGGTGCGTGGAGGGGCACAAGCCGCACACCGCCGTAAGCGACATTCCCGACACCGGCGGATCCGTTTCCCCGCCGACTCCGTCCTTCCCGACCCCAAGCTCGCCCACGCCCGGCTCGGCGGGTCCGGGAGCCCCCGGCATGCCCGGCTCACGCGAGGAAATAGAGGCCGCCCGGAGAAGGGCGATGATGGCGGATATGGGAATAGGCCCAGGCGCCGCCCCGCCTCCGCGCCTTGGCCCGGCCGCTCCCGCCCCGCCCCCGGCAGGCTTGCCGGCGACGCCTTCCCCGGCCGCCGCCGCCGCCGCCCCCAAGCCCGTCCCCGTGCCCTCCTGGCAGGCACAGTTGAACAGCGGCGCCGTGGAATATTGGGCGCATGACACCCGCGTGCTGGCGGGCGCCTACTATCAATACCGGGTGCGACTGGCCCTGCTTAACCCGATGCTGGGGCGAAACCGTGAACTTTCCAGCGAGGCCGACGCCAAGACCATAGCCTTGCTGACCCCCTGGTCGGACTGGTCGGCCAAGACCCTGGCCCCGCGATCCACCCTAATCTTCCTGGTCGGCTCTGACGGCACCAACGTCCGCCTCGAGGTCTTCACCAAGAAGTGGGGACAGATGACCAGGAAGGAATTCATGGTGCGCCGCGGCGAAGCCATCGGCCAGGACAACGTCGAGAAGGAACTCCAGCCGCTGGAAGGGGGGGATTTCAAGAAAGTGAAGGTTGATTTCCGTACCGGCGCCGTGGCCGTGGACTTCGACTTCGAGAAGAAGATTATCAAGAACGGCATTCCGCTGGTTACTACCGAGATGATTTATCTGGAGCCTGACGGCCGGTTGTCCTCGCGCATTTACGACATCGATCAGAGCAGTCAAATACTGAAGGATATGAGAGCCCTGGTGGTTGAGCCCGCGACGGTCAGGCCGGTGACGCCGCCGCCGCGCCCGACCACCCGGGCGACGCCGCCGCCGCCCTCCCCGCGCCCACCCGGGCCGCCGGGGCCGGTGCGGCCGTTCTAGGAATGGCCCAAGCATGACAAGTTCCAAAATCCCGCCGATTTTGGACTTGCATGGTCCATGGCGCTGCATTATGCTTCGCCAGCCAAACTGAGCAGTGGCTTACTGGCGACGGAATTGAGTCAATTGCTGCACTGATAAATAGGTAGCTGCGCGTTTCTTTGTGTGGTGCATCCGGGCCGCGGACGATTGACTGGACCGTGCGGATCTTCTCGCTGCCGCGAGGTCCAGGCCAAGGCCCGGAGGCGCTGTCGGATCTGAAAAACCTCTTGAAAGGAGGTTAGCGTTGCGACCCCTCAATCTCTCTGTGGCATTGCTGCTGGCGGCGTGGGCGACCAGTTGGACGTGTTCGGCGGCGATGGCCCAGGATGCCGCCGCCGATGACGCCAAGGCGCTCCTCAAGCTGGGCTCAACCCAGTACAAGGAAATGGATTTCAAAAAGGCCCAGGAATCGCTCCTGAAGGTCAACGCGGACAAGCTGGGTGATGCCGAAAAGTCCGAACTGAACACCTTGCTGGCCAACGTGAAGGACGCCATCAAGGCCCAGCAGGCAGCCCAGGACACTCTTAACCAGGCCCAGAAGGCCGAGACCGACGGCGATCTGGCTAAGGCCATACCGCTGTACGAGCAGGTCTCCAAGAGTTCCTACCTGCCCGAGACCGTTCGTCGGGACGCCCTGGCCCAGGCCACGCTGCTCAAGAGCCGCCTGGCCAAGACCACCAAACCCGCTCCCTACCCCCTGCCCGAAACCGCCGCCGCCACCAGGCCGGCTGCCAATCCTGCAGTCAAGCCGGTAATGGCGCCGCCGGCCCGGCCGGAAGTCAAGACCCTGCCCGCTCCGGCCGCCAGCGACCAGCAGGCACGCCTGGCCAAAGTCAACGACCTGATGCAGCGCGGCAACGCCGCCCTGGAAGCGGGGCAGGCAGACATGGCCGTCGCCAGTTTCGAGCAGGCCCTCGCCCTGGCCCCGGAGAATGCCAAGGCCAAGGAACAACTGGATTCGGCACGCAGCATTCAGGCTGCCGGCGGGGCGGCCTCGCCGCTGGGGCGACTGGCCCAGATGCAGGCCGTTCGCCGCCAGGAGGCCGATCTCCGCATCGCCCAGTCTATCCAGCGCGCCAACGAAGCCCTGGCCAAGCCCGCCAAGCAGGAAGATTTCGCCCGCGCCCGCGAGGACGTCAGCCAGGCTCAACTGGTTCTCAATACCAACAAGAGCGTGTACAGCGACGATGAATTCCGCGCCAAGAAGGCCGAACTGGACCAACTGGCCGAATACGTCGAGTCTCGCCAGGAGAGCTTCAACCGGACTCGCGCCAGCCAGGAGGCCAAGGAGATCGCAACCGCCCGCCTGACCCACGAGGCCGAAGTGCAGCGCCGCAAGCAGCAGGCCACCGACGAAATGCGGCGCAGCCTGGTCAGCCTCCGCGACCAGGGCCGCTACGCCGACGCCGTGGAAGTGGCCGGCAGACTCAAGCAGCTCGACCCCGGCGACGGCTGGGCCACCGAGCAATACGCCGTGCTCAGCCAATTCCTCCTGCTCATGGAGGATAAGCGGGCCAAGGGAGACTCCGACCGCGAAGAGACCAAGGAGTTTATCGCGGTGCGGGAAGCCGCCATCCCCTGGTATGAACTGCTCAACTACCCGCGCGACTGGGCGGAGATTACCCTCCGCCGCCAGGGCGCCAGCGCGGGCGAGGCCGCCGAAAGCGAAGCCAATCGCGCTACCCGGCGGAAGATGAGCGCCGTGCTGCCCAAGCTGGAGTTCAGCGGCATCAGCTTCAACGACGTGGTGCAGTTCCTGCGCGATGTAAGCAGCACCAACATCTATGTCAAGTGGCCGGCGCTGCAGGCGGCCGGCATCGACAAAAACACCGCCGTCAATATCAGGCTGCAGGACGTGAGCTTTGAAAAGGCCCTCAAGACGGTGCTGGAAGACGTCGGCGGCGCCACCAACAACCTGGACTACATCATCGACGAAGGCGTGATCAAGATCTCCACCCGCGAGGACCTGGACAAGGAAACGGTTACCAAGGTGTATGACATCCGCGACCTGATCGTCCGCCGGCCCAACTTCATCGGCCCCTCGATCGACCTGACCTCCTTCGGCTGCAACACCGGCAACAACTGCAGCAGCGGCAGCGGCATGTTCGGCAACAACACCACCAGCGGCGGCGGCGGCGGCGGCAACAACGGCGGCGGCAACTGCAGCGTGGAGGCGACCATCAGCCGCCAGGAACTGATCACCAGCATTCTGGAGCTCATCCGCTCCACCATCTCCCCCGAAACCTGGCGCGAAAACTCCGGCACCATCGGCTCGCTGCGCGAGATGCAGGGCATGCTGGTGGTGACGCAGACGGCCAAGAATCAGCGGTCCCTGACGGACCTGCTCAATCAGCTCCGCGAGGCCCAGGCCCTGCAGATCAACATCGAAGCCCGTTTTGTCACCGTGCAGACCGGCTTCCTCAACCGCATCGGCATCGACTTTGACGTCTTCTTCAACATGGGCTCGACGCTCAAGCCCGTGACAACGGGCACCGGCGCCTGGTCCACCGATCCCCTCACCGGCGCCAAGATAGTGAACCCCGCCGGCGGCACTGCTTTCCTGCCCCAGTGGCAAGGCCAGGGCTCCCCCACCAACACCACAACCGTCCTGCCGGTGCACCTGGGCTCGTATGAGTTCACCCAGCCCACCGGCACGTCCGTGTCCAACAGCATCGGCACCGCCGCCACCGGCGTCAACGCCTTCAACATCGGCGGGACTTTCCTGGATGACATCCAGGTGGATTTCCTGCTCACCGCCACCCAGGCCAACACTACCACCCGCACCTTGACGGCCCCGCGCGTGACTATCTACAACGCCCAGCGGGCCTTCGTCACCGTCGCCACGGAACAGGCCTATGTGGCCAACCGCAACCCCATCGTCAGCGAAAACGTGGTGGGCTACCAGCCGGTGATAGCCACCGTGGCCTCCGGGTCGGTGCTGGACGTCGAAGGCACGGTATCGGCTGACAAGCGGTACGTGAACATGACTATTCAGCCGACGGTCTCCACCATCAACGGCTTCACCGAGTACCAGGGCGCCGTGGACGCCAACGGCACCCCGATTCCCGGCTCGGGCACCATCCAACTGCCCAACATCACCATCCAGCAGCTCAAGTGCTCGGTCTGCGTTCCCGACGGCGGCACGCTGCTGTTGGGCGGTCAGCGGCTGGCGGGCGAATCGGAAAAGGAAATGGGCGTGCCGCTCATTTCCAAGATCCCCGTGCTCAACCGCCTGACCAGCAACCGTTCCCTGGTGCGGGACGAGCAGTCGTTGTTGATCCTGGTCAAACCCAAGATCATTATCCAACGGGAATACGAGGAAGCAGCCTTCCCGCCGTAATCTCCCTGAGATCCGCGACATCCCGCCCCGCCGGGCAAACCGGCGGGGCGTTTTTTTTGCCGCCCGACATGCTAGGATACCCACAGGCGCGTCCAACAGAATGAGGCGAGGGCCTGGCGCGGGCCCCTGACGGGCGCCTGGGCCTCCGGCGAAAGGAACATGCCCGTGAAAAGATCCATTGCGGCGGCCGCCCTGACGTTCCTGGCGGCCATGGCGGCGCTTGGCCTGGACGCCCAGACGACCTCTCCGGCCAGCAAACCGCTGGCCCTGGAAGCTCTGACGGTGGACAAGGCCAAGGGCCAGGTAATTATGGACGGGGTATTCTGCCTGGAGCAGGGGCAACTGGAATTCCTGGTGGCCGGGCCCAACAAGGAATACGAGTCCCTGGTCAGCACCCAGGTGAAGCCCTCCAGCCTGCACGCGGCGCTGCTGATGCTGGGGCTCAGCCAGGGCAAACCCGCCCGCTGGACGAGCACCGCCCCGGGCCAGCCGGCGGTCTTCCAGCCCCCGCGCGGGGCGCAACTGGAGATCAGCCTGCGCTGGACCGGGCCCGACGGGCAGAAACACGATGTGCCCGCCACCGACCTGCTGGAGACCGCACCCGACGGCAAACCCGTGGGGGCCGTCCGCTGGGTGTTCGTCGGTTCGGACGTGCTGGAAGGCGGAGCGTACTGGGCCGACGCCCTGGGCCACCATGTCTCCGTGTCCAACTTCGCCTCCAGCGTGCTGGACGTGCCCTTCGAGAGCACCGACAAGGACGCCCTGCTGCAATTCGCCGTCAACAAGAATAAGGTTCCGCCCAAGCTCACCCCGGTGCAGGTGGTGCTGACAATGGTGCAGGGGGCCCAAAGCGCCCCGGTGGCCCGCCTCAACCTGGCCATCGACCAGTTCGGGCGAATGGAGTTGGAGGGCCAGCCCGTCTGGCCGGAGGATCTGTCGGGCCTGGTCAAGAAGTTCCTGGCCCGGCACGCCCAGGGCACCGCCGACGTCCGGGTGGACCTGCGGGCCCTGGAATACGACCGCCAGCGGCTCTCGGCCCTGCTGCAGGAGGCGGGCATGACCGACATCACATTCCGGCCCCGGCAGTTGCCGGTGATTATCCTCCCGCGCAGCCCGGCCGAGGCGGCCCGCGCCCTGGAGCAATGGAAAGAGCAGTTCGCCAACGCCCGCGACATGATCGGCGATCCCGGCCTGGACGCCCAGGCCGTCCTGGAGACCATCCAGCAAACCGCCCGCCAGGCTCAGGAGCAGGCCAAGATGCTGGAGGAGTACCGCGGCAAGCTCAGCCGGATGCTCGAGGAATACAAGCGGCAGCAGAACCAGGAGAAGAAGTAAGACAATGGCCATCGCCAGCAGGTCCAGCCTCCGGCGAAATGCCGCGGCCATGGCGGCCGCTTTTCTGCTCACGGCGCTGGCCCAGCAGGGCGTGTATTGGGGATTGGGCGGGGCATCTCCGGCGGCCCAGGCGGCTGGCTTGCTGGCGGGCCTGCTGTGCGCGCTGCTGGCCAGCGGGGCCTTTGCCGCCGGGGGCGGGGGATTCTTCGACGCCTGGCAGCGGGCCGGCGGGGTGGCACTGGCTCACCTGCCGCTCTTGATCCTGATGGCCAGCCGCGATCAACTCTCCCTTGCCGGCGCGTGCAGGCTGTTTTTGCTCTGGTCTGCGCTGGGAGCTTGCGTGGCCGCCTTGGTGTCGGCCTTTGTCGATCCGCGCCGGCGCATGGCGGCGGGGTTGGCTGTAAGCGTGCTGCTGGTGGCCTGCTGCGCCACGCCGTACTGGGCCAATGGCCTGGTGCTGTCTTTCCCCTCGCCCGCCCGCGACAAGCTGGCCAGCGCCGCTATTGATCTCAATCCCGTCTTTACCACGCTTGCTCAACTGCAGGGCAGGGGGGGCTTTGCCTGGAGCAAGGCGCCCATCTTCTACGCCAACAGCGCCCTTGGCCAGGACGTGCCCATGCCCCAGGCACGTTGGGCGATGACCTTCGCGATCTACCTCTCAGTGGCGGCGGTGCTGGCGGGAGCGTCCTTGGCGATACAGAGGCGAAACCGCGATTGGGGGCCTCCCAAGAACCTGCGCAGAGGCGCAGAGGGCACTGGGAAAACGCAAAGAACACAAGAAGCATAGAGTTCTCTCTGCGTATATCCCTGGGTTTTTCAGAGGTTCCAATTTCTAGAAGGTTAGAGCGGTTTAGGATTGGGTGGCAACATCATGAGTGGAAAGCGTTTTCCGGCCTGTACGCACAAATGGAAATGCACCTGGCGAGGGTTGAGCGGCCCCTACAGGGCCAGGGGAGGATCCGGGCAAATGCAGAGCGACGCCGGGAGACCTCATCCAGGCCCGCAGGGCCGGCAAGAATTTAGCCGGGGTGGAGCGGCCCGTTGTGGCACAGCTTTTTAAGCTGTGCAGCACAGGTTGAAAACCTGTGCCACCGGAGGGACGCGGAGCCCCCGGTAACGGCCTGGGCACTGGGCCGGAGGCAGTGGCCTGACCGGCCAAGGCATTGATTCTTCCTGCCGAGGCTGTGATTACCCTGGAGGACTCGCGTGCAAGAAGTTGCACGCCGTTAGGGACTCTTAATTCCCAGAAGCTCATCACACCATCGCGAGCACGCTCAACTTCGCGCGCAGGCCCAGCCGTTCGCTCTGCCTTGTGCGGCGCCTTTTCCGGGGGCTGCGCGGCGCACGGCTTTGCCGTGCTTGCTTTGCCCCCGGCTAAATTCTCGCCGGCCCTCCGGGCCTGGTTGTGTACTGCCTTGTGGCCTGGCTGGAACGGCTTAGGATTGGGGTTTGCCGGTTGCACAGNNCAATACGCAATCCTGAATTGGGCTAACGGACGACCGGGCCGGGGCCGCCCTCAAGCAACTCTCGCAATCGCAGGGCCAACTGCCGGGCGGCCTGGCCGCGATGGGAAAGTCTATTCTTCCGCCGGGGAGGCAGTTGGGCCGAGGTGCATCCCAACTGGGGCAGAAAGAACAGCGGATCGTAGCCGAAGCCGCCGCCCCCGGCGGGGGTGTAGCCGATGCGGCCCTCGAAGACGCCGGTGGTCTCGATCAGCAGCCGCCTGCCGTCGTGCAGCACCAGGTGGCAGACGAATCGGGCGGTCCGCCGCGGGTCGCTCACGTCCTTCAGCAGGCGCAGCAGCCGGGCATTGTTGGCTTGATCGATAACTTCGCGGCTGGCCCCGGGGGGGCATTCCTGGGCGGCAAAGCGGGCGCTGTAAACGCCCGGCGCCCCCTCCAGGGCGTCGACCTTCAGGCCGCTGTCGTCGGCCAGGGCCCATGAGCCGGTGGCGCGGGCATAGTAGGCGGCCTTGTGGCGGGCGTTTTCGGCGAACGTGCCGCCCTCTTCAGCCGGTTCGGGTATTTGCCGCCGGGGGTCCACCTGATCCAGGGACGCCACTTTGACCGGCAGCTCGGCCAGCAAGGCGGCAAACTCCCTGACCTTGCCGGCGTTGCGGGTAGCCAGGACAATGACGGGTGGCGGCATGGTCACTCCGCCGGCGAGGTCAGAGTTTCGCCCAGCGCCGTGAAGGAGTCGCCCTCGCGCCGGGCGACGTAGCTGGGGCGGGCGAGCATCATGGGCTTGCCTGTCTTGCGACCCATTATGTAGCGACCGGTCGCCTTGTCGATGGCGAACGAGCCCACGGCGTTGCCGTTGACGGACAACTGGGGGAAATCCTTCTGCCACTGGGCCAGCCGGGCGTCATGTATCTCCAGCTTTGCGAACTGGCCGGGACGCAGGGCAGAACCCCTCTGGGCTTCGTCGCCGCCCGCGGGAGCGGTGAAGGTGACGGCGTCGGGGCCGAAACGGCCCAGAACCACGTAGGATACGCCCGGCGCGTGCAAGAAGTAGGCCTCGTACCCGCCCTGGCGGAGTTGCTGGCAATACTCCACGGCGAACTTTTTCCGGCCCACGTAGTTGCGGGCGGGGTCGTCGGCGAAGGTGGCTATGACCAGGTGAAGGGGGCCGCTCTTGGAGCGCAAGTTCAACTCCTCCGGCCCGACGTCTTTTCCGGGAATGACGACGACCATCGCCCGGAGGAACATCGCCTCTCCGTTTTGTGCGCGGTAGGCCTTGGCCGTCTTCAAGTTGGGCTGGGCGTCGTCCAGGGTGCGGAATCGCCCGTAGCAGACCTGGTAGCGAGCCGGCGGGCCGACCGAGTCGGGCGAGGAGGCTTTCACTTCCCGCACGAACACGTCTTTCCAGCCTTTTCCCTCCGTCATGCGTTTGCAATAGTATTCGGCCTGTTCGCGGCTTTCAAAATCGATCAGGCAGACGGTGTAGCAGTCGTCTTCCGGGCCGGGCGCGGCCGGGGCGAAGGCCCCACCCAGGAAAGGCGCCGGACCGGCGGCGTTGCCGCCGCATCCGGCCAGCGCCGGCAGGATAAACAGAAGACCCAGTAACTTGCGCATGTGATGTATCTCCATCAACGTCTTGGGCCGCCTCTGCGGCCCAAGGCCTTCCGCTGCAACGCCAGCAATTGGCGGATGCCGCCCCGGGCCAGCCGCAGCATCGCCGACAGTTGGCGCTGGTCGAAGGGGGCATGCTCAGCCGTGCCCTGGATCTCCACGAACTTCCCGCTGTCGGTCATGGCCACGTTCATGTCCACCTCGGCGGCGACGTCCAGGGCGTAATCCAGGTCCAGCCTGCACCTGCCATCCACGATTCCCACCGAGACCGCCGCCACCGCTCCGCTCACCAGGCCGGGGGAGATTTTGCCCTCGCGCAGCAACTTGCGCTGGGCCAGGACCAGGGCCACGTACGCCCCGGTGATGGCGGCCGTGCGCGTGCCGCCGTCGGCGGTCAGCACGTCGCAATCGAGGTAGATCGTATGTTCGCCTAGCCGCGACAGGTCCACCGCGCTGCGCAGCGACCGGCCGATGAGGCGTTGAATCTCGGTCGCCCGGCCGTCGGGCTTGGCGATGGGGCGGGGCTTGCGCTTGCCCGTGCTGGCCGGCAGCATGCCGTACTCGGCCGTCACCCAGCCGAGCTGCTGCTCCTTGCGCCAGCGGGGCAGCTCGTTGACCACGCAGGCCGTGCAGATCACCCGCGTGTTGCCCAGTTCGATCAGGCACGATCCGTCCACGGCCCGAACGAAGTTCGGGGTGATCTTCACCGGGCGCATCTCGTCGGGGCGCCGGCCGTCATGGCGATGTGAAACTGGCATTATCCGTTCCTGTTCGTGAAGGACCTGTACGTGAAACCGGCAGCGCCGTTGGCGGTTCGCTGTTTCCGCCTACTGGATTCCGCCCTCGCCGATCAGGACGTTCAGCAGCGTGCGCTGGAAGTGCAGGCGGTT
>PMYM01000107.1 GCA_003171235.1 Phycisphaerales bacterium
GTTATATAAGTAGGGGAAAATACTAAACTTCAAACAAGCTATTGCGAGCAATCTTCCAACGGTCAAGGGAATGCGGGTTCCCACGACACAAACGATGCCCTTGCCCTCGGAGGCGAGCCGCGGAGTTCATTCACCCAAAAACACCCAGGGAGGCAATTGGCGTTTCAGGCCACCACGGCAGCAACCCTGACGGGTATCTGTAAGCACGGAGTGCGGCGCATGTTGCAACGCGCATATTGGCCGTCGCAGGTCCGCCCCCGGCGGCAATTCCTATGATTTGAGTTTCAACAGCCGCCGGAACAGCAGCTCTTCACCTGACTTGTTGCCCTCGATTAAGTGACCGGCAAATTGCAGAACATAGCCTCCCCCAAAGCACACCGCCGCCCAACCATAAGAACCCAAAATCGCCAAAGGCGCCGCCGCCACGGTGGCGGGAATGCCCACAACGTGGAGCGCGAGGTTCAACCGGTTCTGGTGCCGCAAATACCATCGAGCCAATAGGCCAGACAACGCAGATGTCTCCATCATGGCGCGGCGAACACTACGCCGTCGCCTTGAGTGTTTCTATCAATCAAGGCCGGGCAAGTCCAGCCTGTTCGGAGGTATGTCTTGCGGAGGCGGCAACCGGCGTGGCTTAGAGTCCCCAACAAAAAGTCGCCTGAGCCGCGGGAGGTTTTGTCAGGGATTCTTAGAATACCGGCGGGGCGCCCCAGATGGCGGAGTAGATGGTGTTGAGCAGCACACCCAGGAAGAAGTCGATACCCAGGATGGCCAAAGTGGTTTCGACGAAGCTTTCGGTGCATGCCCGGCCCACGCCGGCCGCCCCAGGCCGGCAACGAAAGCCGCGGTAACAACAGATCAGGCTCAGGGCGCCGCCGAAGAGCAGGCTCTTGAGCAGGCCCGAGGAGATGTCAAAAAACTCCACCGTCCGGGCGGCGTGTTCCCAGAAGTCCGGCCCGCTGACGCCGTAAACCCGAACGCCGATGACATAGCCGCCCAGGATGCCCGTGAAATTGGCATACAGCACCAAGAAGGGCATGATCAACAGCACCGCCAGGAAACGCGGCGCCACCAGCACGCGCAGGGGATCGGCCCCCATCGCCCGCAGGGCGTCAATCTGCTCTGTCACGCGCATGGTGCCCAGTTCAGCCGCGAGGGCTCCGCCCACTCGCCCGGCCAACATCACCCCCGTCAGCACCGGGCCCAGTTCGCGCACCACCGACAGGTTGACGATGCTGCCCAGACTGGCCTCCAGCCCGATAGCCTTGAACTGCAGCACCGACTGCGCCGCCAGCACCATGCCCACGAATGCCCCGGTCACCATGACCACCGGCACGCTGCGCGAGCCCACCACAAACATCTGCTCAACCACCAGAGAGCGATCACGGCGGCGGGACAATACCAGCGGCGTCAGGGCGATCGTGCGGGCGCAGAAGGCGACGAAATCGCCGAAGCCGGCCATCGCCCCCATGCTGCGCTGCCCGATATGGACCAGCAGGTTCACGCTCAAATCCTATTCCTGGCCGCCCTCAAGTTCGACCCTGCCGATTCTCCCCGGCGAATATCCCATCCTGGGCGGCAAGGCCAATTGACAACGGGATCGTTGCGGCGGCAGGACATCATAGCCGAGGGCGCTCTGCAGGCGCCGTCGCCCGGCCTCGTCCGCGAAAGACAGCAACTGCGTCAGAATGTCCGCCGGGAGAGAGGGGCCGTATAGCCGCCGGTGCTGGCGCTCCAGCAAATCGCGCACCTGCCAGAGATGCGCCGGCAGGCGAACTTGATGAAGGTCTATATCTATGACCGCTCGCCGCCGGTCAGCCAACAGCCGCTCGAACTGCGCGGCCAGCGCCTGGTTAAAACCCTCTGCCCGGAATGGCTGGCGCGGCAAGGGGGCGTCGCCCAGGCAGGCGCCGGGCGCAGCCGCCAGGAGACGGAATTCGCCGGCGGCGCGGGCCTGGGCTTCCAGCAGGCCATCCAACTGCGCCAGCGAAGTCACCTGCCCGTCCAGGCGGAAAGGCCGCTGCATCAGCAACTCGACCGGCAGCGATTCTGGCCCATCCTCTAACTCGGCCAGCATCAGCGACCAGGCCAGGCGGGCATTGAACCAGTAGGCCCAGCGCGCCTGGTCGGAGGGATAAAGCTCCGGGGTTGAGACTGGGCCGGTGACGGCCAGGCGGGCCAGTTGAACCTCAAGGTGCGGCCTGGCCGCGGGCATGGCTGAAAACTCCACATTGCCGTCGGCCCGAGCCAGTTGGCTCAATGCCAATGCCAACTCGGACAGGTCTGCCGAGCTCTGCCCTGAGGGCAGTTCGACCATTGCCGGCGGCCTCTGGGCCGGACAACCCGCCAGCGCCACAACCAGGCTCGCCATCGCCAGGCAGAGGTGTTTCATGGAAACGCATTTTACATTCATATTGCACGGATAAGCAATGAAGACCAAAGTGTTCCAAACAGTACCCAAACGAAACCCCGTCTGGCAATATAGACTTTTTTATTTGTCCTACTTTGACATAGGGGAGTTGAACAACTACATTTGTATGGCTTGCAGAGGCCGATAGTATCTGCTATCCGGCGACGTCCGAGAAAATGAAACTGTAACTCACAGGCTCCGGGCGAATTGGCTGTTGCCATAGTCGGAGCCGCATTCAGGAGAAGGGAAGCAAAATGGATCAGCAGGTCAAGTGCGAAAAGTGCGGCAAGGAATTTGGCGGCGAACACGCCCTAAAGGTGCATGCTGGCAAGGTTCATGGCCGCCGCAAGAAGGCTGCCCGGCGCGGCCGCAAAGCCGGTCGCGGCGGTCGCCGTGGCGGCCTGGTATGCCAGACTTGCGGGCGGCGCTTCGCCCTGGCGATGCACCTGGCGAGGCACCGGGCGGCGGCCCACGGCCAGGCAGGCCGGCGTGGCGGCCTTCGCCGCGTTGGGCGCGTGGCGGCGGGCGTGGAAGTCAGCGGCCTCTCGGTCGAGCAGTTGCTGAGCCTCAAGGCCCAGGTGGACGATCGGCTGCGCCAGATCGCCCAGCAGATGCGATCGGCCAAAGTCGGCCTGTAGCCTGTAGCATGGTTGTTGCAGTTATACTGGCGCGGCAGGAAGCGCTGCCGCGCCTTTTTTTGCGCAGAGTGCCGAACCGACTGGTCGATAAGAGACGTTCCGGGCCTCCGGCGGAAAGCGATCCTGGCGTGGATGAGACCTTCTACATTCATAAGTTGGACAACGGTCTGACGCTGCTGGCCCAGCGGCTGGAACAGTTCACCTCCTCCGCCTTCACGCTGCTTTTGCCGGCGGGGGCGGCGGCGGACCCTTCCCAGGCCGCCGGGGCCTCGGCCGTGGCCTGCGACTGGCTGCTCCGCGGGGCCGGCCAGCGCACCACACGGCAATTGCACGACATTCTGGACTCGCTGGGCTGCCAGCACCACGAAGATTCAAACTCGGCTCACCTGAGCCTCTCCAGCGCCCAGTTGGGGCTCAACCTCATGCCGGTGCTGGAGGTGTACGCCGACATCGTAATGCAGCCGCACCTGGGCGAGGATTCATTTCCCGCCTGCCGCAACCTGGTCTTGCAGGCCCTGGAGGGCGTGGAGGACGAGCCGATGCGCAAGTGCAGCTTTATGATCCGCGAGCAATTCTACCCCTGGCCGCTGGGTCGCAACCCGCTGGGAGACCGCCAAAGCCTGGAGGGGATGAATGCCCCCGACCTGCGCCGGCATGTGCAGCGGTGCATGACGCCCAGGCAGTCCTTGCTGGCGGTGGCGGGGAACTTCGACTGGGGGACGCTGGTGGAAACGGTCGAGCGGCTCTTCTCGCCCTGGAAAGGCCAGGAGCCTCCGCCGGTTGGCCTCCGGCCGGCGGAAGGCGGGGCCAAGCAGATAAGCAAGCAGACCGCCCAGGCCCAGATCACGCTGGCGTATTCGTCGGTGACGCTGCGGCAGGAGCAGTATTATGCCGCGCGGGTGGCGGAGATGGTGCTGTCGGGCGGGATGAGCGCCCGGCTATTCACCGAGGTGCGGGAGAAGCGCGGGCTGGTGTACTCGGTGGGGGCCCGGTATCACGCCCTGAAAGACTACGCCGGCATGTTCGTCTACGCCGGCACCGGGCCGGAACGGGCCCAGGAAACACTCAACGTTACGGTCCACGAACTGCGCAGGCTGGGCGAGGACATCGAGCCGGGCGAACTGGTGCGGGCCAAGACGCAACTCAAGGCCGCCCTGGTGATGCAGGGCGAATCCACCGCCGCCCGGGCCGACGCCCTGGCCGGGGACTATTATCACCTGGACCGGCTGCGCAGCCTGGCGGAGATATCGGCGGCCGTCGACGGCGTGACCGTCGAGCAAGTGCTGGAGCACGTGCGATCCTACCCCCCGCGGCCGCTGACGGTGCTGACCATCGGCCCGCAGCCGCTGGACCTGTCGATCTGCGCCTGAAGGCTTCAGGATGCGGCGACATATTTGGCCTGAAGCCGGTGGACTAGATTTGATGGAGTCTTGATGCAGTTCAAGCAATCTCAATTGGACAATGGACTTCAGGTCATCGGCGAGGTGAACCCCGCGGCGGCCTCGATGGCGGTGGGCTTTTTCGTTCGCACCGGCAGCCGCGACGAAACGGCGACGATTTCCGGCGTGAGCCACTTCCTGGAGCACATGATGTTCAAGGGCACCGCCCGCCGCAGCCCCTTCGACATCAACCGCGAGTTCGACCAGATGGGGGCCGTCTACAACGCCTTCACCTCCGAGGAAAACACCGTCTACTATGCCGCCGTGCTGCCGGAATTCCAACCACCGCTGATGGATCTGCTGGGCGACATGCTGCGCCCGGCCCTGCGGCAGGAGGATTTCGACACTGAGAAGAACGTCATCCTCGAGGAGATCAAGCTCTACGAGGACCGCCCCCAGTTCAGGCTCTACGAGCAGTTGATGCGCGAGCACTTCCTGCCCCATCCCCTGGGCCAGAACGTGCTGGGCACGCCCAGCTCCGTCACCGCCCTCAAGCGGCAGGACATGCAGGATTATTTCGACCGCCGCTATGCCCCCGGCAACGTCGCCCTGGTGGCAGTGGGCAATTTCGACTGGCCGGCCCTGCTGGAGCAGGTCCGGGAGGCCTGCGGGCACTGGGTGGATTATTCCGTGGATCGCCAGCGAGAAAGCTGGCCCGGCTCGCGCAAGACCGCCCATATGCAGGATGCCAAACTCCTGCGCCAGCACGTGGGGCTGATGTCGTCGGCCCCGTCGGCCCAGAGCGACCAGCGATATTCCGCTCACCTGCTGGCGGCCATCCTGGGCGACGTCACCGGCAGCAGGCTGTTTTACGCCCTGGTCGAGCCGGCCATTGCCGAAGAGGCATCCTGCTCCTACGACGAACTGGACGGGGCGGGGGCCTTCCTGACCTTCCTCAGCGCCAGCCCCCAGCGCGCCGGCCAGGCCCTGGACATCGCCAGGGGGGAATACCAGAAGTTCCTCCAGGCAGGCCCCACTGAAAGTGAACTGGTCGCCGCCAAGAACAAGATCGCCTCCTCCATCACCCTGCGCGGCGAACTGCCCATGGGCCGCCTGACGGCCGTGGGCTTCGACTGGGTCTATCGCAAGACCTACGGTTCCCTGGCCCAGCACGTGGAGTGCATCCTCGCCGTCACCGCCCGGCAGGTGCTGGAGGTGGCCCGCCAGCATGACCTGCTGGCAGCCACCACCGTGACCCTGGGACCTCGGCCAGCGCTGTAACGGGGCGCATGCTGGACTTGGGCCGGCGGATCGGGCACAATCAGCCGATTCAGGTGAGGATTCAGGCATGGACGCTTCATTGCGCGGCAAGCGCGTTACTGTGATGGGGCTGGGACGTTTCGGCGGGGGCGTGGGCGTGACATGTTGGCTGTGCGCCCAGGGGGCGCGGGTTACGGTATCCGACCAGGCCAGCCGAACCGACCTGGCTGCTTCCGTTGGGCAGTTGGCCGGCCTGGAGGTCCAACTGCACCTGGGGGGCCACGACCCCAAGGACCTGGTGCAATGCGACCTGCTGGTGGCCAACCCGGCGGTGCCGTTCGATTCCCCTTATCTGGGGGAGGCCCGCCGCGCCGGCGTGCCCATCACCACCGAGATCAACCTTTTCTTCCAGCGCTGCCCCGCCCCCATCGTCGGCATCACCGGTTCGGCCGGCAAGAGCACCACCACGGCCATGATCGGCGCCATCCTGTCGCGCGTGCGGACGACGCACGTCGGCGGCAACATCGGCAAGAGNNTTTCAACTGTCCTACCTGGGCGAACTGGGCAAGAGCCCGCACGTGGCCGTGGTTACCAACCTCCAGCCCAATCACCTGGACCGGCACAAGGACCTGGAGGACTACGCCTCCGCCAAGAAGAACATCTTCCGTTACCAGACTAGCCAGGACGTGCTGGTGCTGAACCGTCAGGATGCGGCGGTGGCGGCCTGGCAGGCCCAGGCCAGGGGCAGGGTGGAATTCTTTGATTCCTCCGGCCAGCCCTTTGAGTTGCGCCTGCCCGGCGCCCATAACCAGCTCAATGCCCAGGCGGCCTGGGCGGCGGCCAGCAGCCTGGGCGTGGGGCGGGAGGTGGCGGCAAAAGCCCTGGAGGATTTCGCCGGGCTGCCGCACCGCTTACAGTTGGTCCAGGAACGAGCCGGGGTGCGGTACTTCAACGATTCCAAAAGCACCAGCCCCTGCGAGTGCCGGGTGGCCCTGGAGAGCTTTCCCCCGCGCAGCCTGGTGGTGATTGTCGGGGGATACGACAAGAGAATCCCCCTGGAAGGCCTTTGCGGCGACCTGGCCAAGTACGCCAAGGGCGTCGTGGCCACTGGCCAGACCGGCAGGCAGATCGCCCAGGGCGTGCTGGCCTGCCGCCAGGGGCCGCTGCCGGCGGTGGCTTGCGAACAGGATTTCGCCGCCGCCGTGGCCGCCGCCTGCCAGCAGGCCCGGCGGGGCGACGTGGTCCTGTTGTCGCCGGCCTGCGCCAGCTATGATCAATTCAGGAACTATCAGGAGCGCGGAGAGCTGTTTATGGAACTGGTGCAGCGAGGCGGGCAGGCCAAACCACTGGCCACGGCGGTGGCGGAACTGAAGGCGCGTTTCCAGGCCATCTTTGGCCGGGCGTGCGCGGGGGTGATCCGCTCCCCCGGGCGCGTCAACCTCATAGGTGAACACACCGACTACAACGACGGNNTGCAGGCCGAGCCGCCGGTGACGGTCAACCTGGAGGGCCAACTGACGCCGGTCCCCTCCTCCTGGAGCAATTACCCGGTGGGGGTGGTTTCGGAGTTGCTCAAGGCCGGCGTGAAACTCGGCGGGGCCGACGTGATCTTTTCCAGCGACCTGCCGCTGGGCGGCGGGCTGTCCAGCTCGGCCGCATTGGAGGTGGCCACCGCCCTGGCGCTGCTGGAGGCCTGCGGGAAGCAGGGCGCGGTCCAAGGCCGGGACTTGGCCCTGCTCTGCCAGCGGGCGGAGAACCTCTTCGCCGGCGCCCCCTGCGGCATCATGGATCAGTCCATCGTGGTCATGGGGCAGGCGGGCAAGGCCATGCTGCTGGATTGCCGCAGCGGGCAGGTCCGCCAGGCGCCCTTCGACGACCCCGGCCTGGTGCTGCTGGTGGCCGACACCCAGGTCAAGCACAACATCGGCGACGGCGGCTATCCCTTGCGCCGACGGCAGTGCCAGGAGGCAGCCCGGAAGCTCGCCGTCAAGGCCCTGCGCGACGTGACAGCGGCCCAACTGGCCAAGATTCAGGCCGAAAAGATCCTGGAGGGCCAACTGCTCCAGCGGGTCCGGCACGTGGTTGGGGAAATAGAGCGCACGCTCAAGGCCGTCGAGGCCCTGGAGAAGCACAAGTACATCCGCTTCGGCAGGCTGATGTACAAAAGCCACGCCAGCCTGCGCGACGATTACCAGGTCAGTTGTGAAGAACTGGACGCCATTGTGGAATCCGCCCGCACCTGTCCGGGCGTTTACGGGGCCAGGATGACCGGCGGCGGCTTCGGGGGCTGCGCCATAGTCTTGGTGCCCCGCGCCCTGGCCACCCAGGCGGGCGAAAAGATAGCCGGCGACTTCGAGCAGCGCTTCGGCCGGCGATGCCCGATCTTCACTACCATCGCCGCCGGCGGGGCGGCCGGAATATAGACTCGCGACTGGTAACTACTTTCCCGCCAGCAGTCGCTTGGCTTGGGCTTCGCCGCCGTTTAGCAGGTGCAGCAGCGGTTGGGGGCGATCCACGCCCGGCAAGAAACTCGGCCGGGCTTGCCACGGCGCCACCGACAGCACGTTGGCCAGGTCCATCCAGTATTCCAGCCGGGCGGCCGAGAGGTTCCAGGTCATGTGAAAGTGATTGGCAGGGGGGTACTGCTTGTACTCGGCCATCGTGGCGTATTTGGGGATTACGAAGGTGTGCGGCCAGTTCCAGTTGCTGGTGTGGCAGACGGCCTGAGAGAGCTTCTCGGGCATCTCGGCCGTCTGGGCCTGGTCCCAGACCATGCTGAACATTCCCGACAGGTCGCTGTAGGCCAGCCGGGCGGCCAGGCCAGCGATGCCGCCGGGTGTGATGAAGCTGACGCTGTTGCCTCCGCCGGGGAAATAGCTGCTGTCGGCCAATGGCATGTTCACCCGGGCCATGAGTTTCTCGGGCGATTCGCCCGGCCTGCCCGCCCAGTCCAGGCTGGCCGAGCCGGAGTTGTCGCCGTCGACGAAGCCGCGCTGGGCCCACAGGTCATTGGCCCCGAATCGCACCTTCTCCTTGCCGGCCAGGGCCTGAATCTCCCACGGCTCCCAGACCTTGCGGAAATCCATGAACAGCGGCGGGTTTCCGCCCGACAGCCAGGTCATCACCAGCATGGTGAGCAGGGCCTGCACGTCGGCCTCGGTGGCGAAGGGCAGGGCGGGCTTTCGTCCGGCGTGGTCGAAAGTGGAGTTGAAGAGGCTCTCCATGGCGTCGGCCACGGGCAGGGGGCAGCCGCGAAGGTCGCTGCCCCACTCCAGTTGGCTCATGAACCCGCCGCCCACGGCGTTGTAGTCGGCCAGCAGGTCGCGGACGATCAGGTACATGGCCAGCGACTGGTTGAATCGCTCGCTTTCAGCCGGGCCGGGCAACTCCAGCCGCTTGCCCACGTGCCGGTCGAACCAGCCGCGCAGAGCGGCCAGTTCCTTCTTGTCGTATGCGCCCTTGGCCAGCAGGTCGGCCAGCAGCTTCATGTCCAGACGGGTGATTTCCAGGCCAAAGAACCGCCGCGTGGGAATGACGTGGGCCAATGCCGTCTCCATGCCCATGGAGTCATGACCGAAAATCACCACCCGCCGCCCGCGAAGGCCGGCCGCTGTCATGGCGGCATAGCACCAGTCGACCAGGTCCGAGATTGTCTGATCGGTCATTTGCGGGCTCTGGCCGGCATCCGGCCAGGTGCCGACGTTCAGGTGCGAGAGTATGCCGCTCTGGGCCAGGGCGCCATTGAGGGCGTGGGCATATACCACCCCCGGCTTGGGCCCGCTGTTGCCGCAGGTGATGTTCAACGGCGTGCCCTTGGGCATGCGCGCCAAGAGCGAAATCGTAGTCAGTTGCGGGAAAGCCCAGGTGTCGGGGGCACAGATGAGGGCGTCGACCCCGGCGGCCAGGAACTGCCCTGCCACCTGGTCGGCCTGCCTTTCCCCGTCCACCAACACCTGCGAGAACACCACCCGCGCCGGCTGGCCATCGGGCATCTTCACTCGCTTGACCACCGCCTCGGCCACCATTTCAACGATGTTCACGCAGCGCTGGCGCGAGGCGGCATCGATTCGCGGATCGCCGGTGGCGAAGACGCCGAAGGTGACGGCGCCGGTCTTGCGGGAATTGCGATTGGACAGTTTCTCTGCCTGTGCCATGAGGCTCTCCAGTCGGGTAGACAAGTACGGCAGGGCATCTTACACGAAGACGAAAAACAAAACCAAGACGTGAGCCACAAAGGACACAAAGATCACAAAGAAGGCAAGAGCATTGGAAAGGCAGAGACTTTCACGATAAAGAGAAACTCAGAATGAAATCCTCTCTCTGCGTTTCTCTGCGGCCTCTGCGCCTCTGCGTAGAGTCTTGGGCGACCGAATACTCAACCTTATCGAGCTACGTCATCTCGGCCAAGTCCACCACGCGGTTTTCGTGACGGCTCTTTTCGGCGGCGAAGACCATGAGGTGGGTTTCCAGCGATTCGGTCGGCCCGGAAAGGATGTGGCCGCGCTGGCCGGTGGCGACGGCGGCGACAAAGGCCTCCATCAGCCGGTAATCGCCTCCGCCATGGCCTGCCCGCCCGGCCTGCTCGGCGGGGCAGGCGTCGATGACCTGCTCGGTCTGGGTGAGGAAATCGAAGTGGCGGATCTTGTCGTCGTAGCCGAAGATTTCCCCGCGCGTGCCGAAGATGGCGGTTCGTCGCCCGCCGCGAGGGTTGTTGAAGGCGGTCATGGTGAAGACAGCCGTCCTGCCGCCCTCGAAGAGCATGTTGACCGTCTGGTTGTCCACCACGTCGTTGTCGCACTCCCAGACGCACCGCCCATATGGGCCGGTGCGCAAGGCTTCCTGCAATTTCTCCATCGTGGGCTCGGGAGCGACGGTTGAGACGGGCCAGCCAGTGTGTCCGCGCGCCAGCCGGCCCAAGTATATCTTGCGGGCGGAGTAACAGCAGCCCTCCTCGATTGAGCAATCCACGGTGCAGCGGCTGCCCGCCCCGGCGGGTTTGCGGTCCTTGCGGAAGAGGTACAGCGAGCCGAAACTCTGCACGCTGCGGCAGGGCACGCCCATGATGTGCCGTATCCAGTCCAGGTCATGGCAGCTCTTGGCCAGCAGCATGGGGCTGGATTGTTTTTCGTTGCGCCAGTTCCCGCGGACGAAGGAATGGGCCTGGTGCCACCAGCCTACCGGCTCGAGGTGCTGCAGCGAGACGATCTCGCCGATCAGGCCCTCCTCCAGCAGGGCCTTGAGCCGGCGGGTGTAGTCGGTGTAGCGCATGACATGGCAGACGGCGAAGAGGTTGTCGTTGGCGGCGACGGCCCCGGCGATGCGGCGGCAGTCCTGGGCATTGGGGGCCATGGGCTTTTCCAGCAGGATGGCGTAGCCCTTCTTGGCCAGCGCCAGGGCGGGCTCGGCGTGCATGGCGTCCTGGGTGGCGATGATGACAGCGTCGGCCAGGCGGGGTTTTTCGGCCAGTTGCCGCCAATCGGTAAAGACATTGGCGGGGGGGATGTTGTGCTGGCGGGCCAGCAGCGTGCAGTTGTATTCCTGGGGTTCGGCCAGGGCCACCACCCTGGCCCGGTCGGGGTGCATCAGGGCGTACTGGGAGTATTCGCTGCCGCGATCTCCGCCGCCGGCGATGGCGATGCTGACGCACTTGGGCATGTCAATCCGCCTTCTGGAAGGGCAGGGAAGGGCTGTAGTAGAGACGCCGCAGGTGCTTGAGGCGGGGCAGGGCCAGCAGCACGCCCACGAAGTTCAAGCCCAGCACTATCAGCGTGGGCAGCCAGAGCGTGTGGCTGATGCCGTTGGCCAGCAGCACGCCCAGGGTGACCAGCCAGGCCAGCAGGTTGACAGCGCCGGCGCCCAGGCAGCCGCCCAGGTAGGCGGTGACGGCCTGGGCGAGCTGGCTGGAGGAGCGGGCCCGCCGGTTGGCGTATCCGGTCAGCACCACCCCGCCGCCCAGAGCGGCCAGGGCCACCAGTCCGGCCAGCACAACCGGCTGGCGAGTCCCAGCCACCGGTCGATACGTCCGCACCAGCATGCCCACCACCGCCCCCAGCACCGCCAGGGCCAGCGCCGCCACGAGAATCGTCCCCAGCATGTGCACGCGCTTGACGGCCCGGTGCACGCCCGGATCAGCCACGATGGTGTTGACGGTGCGCTGCGGCAGGGAAGTCATCAAACCTCCAGTTCGCTGACGGCCCCGAGGCGGTCGGCGTACTTCCGCCGCACCGGCTCGACCCAGGCCTGCACGAATTCCTCGACCTGCTGGGCGGATCGCCCCACGAATTGCCGCGGGTCCAGGATGGCGTCGATGTCCACCTTGGCAAAGGCGGCATCGGCCTTGAGCCGGGCGATCAGGTCATTGGGCTGGCCCCGCACCTTTATGGCCATGCCGGCCTCCTGGGCGTGGCGGCGGATCCGCTCGTGCAGATCCTGGCGGTCTCCGCCGGCCTTGACGCCAGCCATAAGGATGTTCTCCGAAGCGATGAACGGCAACTCCGCCAGCACCCGCGACCGAATGCTGCCCTCATACACCACCAGCCCGCGCACCACGTTTAGCACCACGCGCAGGGCAGAGTCGGCGGTGAGGAAGGCCTCGGGCATCGACAGCCGCTTGTTGGCCGAATCGTCCAGCGTGCGCTCGAGCCACTGCTCGGCCGCCGTGTGCAGGGGGGAGGCCGAAATGTCCATCAGCCAGCGGGCCAGGCCGGTGGCCCGCTCGCAGCGCATGGGGTTGCGCTTGTAGGGCATGGCCGATGAGCCCACCTGGCTGGCCTCGAAAGGCTCGTCCATCTCCTTCAGGCCTGACAGCAGGCGGATGTCGTTGGCTAGGCGGTGGATGCTGGCGCCGATGCCGGCCAGGGCGCCGGCCACCTGGGCGTCCACCTTGCGGCTATAGGTCTGGCCGGTCACGACGTAGATGTTCTCGAAGCCCATTTTCTCGGCCACCAGCCGTTCCAGGGCTTGCACCTTGTGGTGGTCGCCGTCGAACAGTTCCAGGAAACTGGCCTGGGTGCCGGTGGCGCCCTTGGCCGAGAGGAAGGCCAGGTTGGCCTGGCGGTGCTCCAGCTCGGTCAGGTCCAGCAGGAAGTCGTAGCCCCACACGGCAGCCCGCTTGCCCACCGTCGTAAGCTGCGCCGGCTGGAAGTGGGTATAGGCCAAACAGGGAAGCTGGCGGTGCTGGAAGGCGAATGCCCCCAGCGCGTCGATGATGTTGGCTAGGTAGCCCTCCAGCAGGCCCATCGCCTCTCGCATCAGCAGCAGGTCGGTGTTGTCCACGACGAACTGGCTGGTGGCGCCCAGGTGGATGATGGGGCGGGCGGCGGGTGCGGCGTCGCCGAAGGCGTGGATGTGGGCCACCACGTCGTGGCGGAACTTCTTCTCGTATCGGGCGGCGGCCTCGAAGTCGGTGTCGTCGAGGTGGTCGGCCATTTCCTCCAGTTGCTGGTCGGTGATGGCCAGGCCGAGCTTCTGCTGGGCCTGGGCCAGCGCCAGCCACAGCCGCCGCCAGGTGGCGAACTTGCGCTGCTCGGAAAAGAGCTGCCGCATCTGGAGGCTGGCGTAGCGCCCCGATAGCGGGCTTTGGTATTCCTCGTGCTTGGTTGCCATAGCGGAGATTTTATCAGGCCCGGGGCCCAGAGACTACTGGGATCAAGAACAGGCCAAACCGGTTGATCGGCGAGTCGGGTGATCGGTTAACAGGTTAAGGGGGTGTTTTTCGTAGGGGCTCTACGCCCCGTCCGGGATCCCCAAATCAGTTTTGCCACTGCTTGCTCTTGCCTTCTCTCTCTCTGCGCTTTTGGTTGAATTTGAGGAATCTGAGTTTTTGCGCACACTTTTGCGCGCGCAAAAGTGTGCGCAAAAAAAAGCCATCTGGCGATTTTTAAAAAAAACTGCATCTCGGCAGGACAAGCAGTTACGCGCCGTCGGGGGTGTTTTGCGCACACTTTTGCGCGCGCAAAAGTGTGCGCTGCCAGAAAGGGTGAGGAGATCGATATGAGCTTTCAACTGGATCGGTTCGAGCAAGAAGGCCTCAGCCAAGACTACCTGGGATACCTGGTCGAGCAGGAGGCAATCGAAGCCTGCCAGCATTATGCCCGTTTCTGGGATTACTTCCGCAACACCATCACTCCGGCGCTCGGGCGTGCGTGCGATTCCCTCAACGCCAACAGCCGGCCGTATTTTCAGGCCCAGGAACAGGGCCTGCCGGCCCGCATCACCGGGGTGGATCGGTGGGGCGGCGGCCGGGCCGCCGACCTGGCCCGCAAGGAAGTGGTCGTCGAGAACGACATCGCCTGGCGCATCCAGGCCATGGTGGATTTCCTCTTCGGCAAGCCCCCGACCATCCGCAGCCTGGCCGGCGATCGCCAGACGGCCCAGGCCGTCGAGGCCATGACGGCCCGGCTGTTCGAGGCCAACGGCGGCAGCGGCTTCTTTCAGGAGCTGGCCCTGCTGGGGGCGATTTACGGATTCGTGGACATCGTCCTTCGCCCGCCGGCCGAGTGGATGGCCATCGCCTCCCGGCTCGCCGCTCGCCTCCCTGCCCCCGCCCAGGCGGCAAGCCGCGGCCCCGAGTCATCCGGGGCCCCTCGGCCGGCCACTCCTTCTGCGCAGGACGCGGCAATGGATCCGGCTGCGCCCCGGTCTAAAACCTCCGCTTCGGCGGCCACTCAGTTGGCCGGCCTGATCACACTGGAGACCGTAGAGGCCAGCCGGATCCTGCCCGTCCTGGACGAAGACGACTTCCGCAGCGTCCGCTGCTGGCTGCAATGCTACCGCAAGGCGCTGCCGGCCTTGGAAGGCGGCGGCCCGCTGTCGATCTTCGGCATCGGCAACTCTCGCCTGGAGCCGCGGACGGCCGAGGTGGTCGAGATCATCTCGCCGCGCTGGTGGCAGCGGTACGAGGATCGCCGCTTGGCGGCCGAGGGCCCCAACCTCCTTGGCCGCCTGCCGGTGGTGCACATCCAGAACCTGCCGCTGCCGGGCCACTACGAGGGCCTGGGCGACGTGGAGCCATTGCTGCCCCTGCAGGACGAGCTCAACACCCGCCTGTCCGACCGCGCCAGCCGCGTGACCTACCAGTCCTTGAATTGATTTTCTTTAATTAACAAAAGATTGGATCCAGGACTCAGGCCTAGCCGTCGTGGGGCCGGTGTCAATCTCAGGTAGTGACGAGGGTGGGATTCTTTTGGCCCTATTTTCATTAAGAGCAGCAATGACGGCCTTTTTCGCGCATGTCAAGATTTCAACGAGGGCTAGCGGCATTGCGGTTCGTTGCGGTCTGTTGTGATTTGTAGGCATCTGTGCGCCTCGTTTAAGGACACTTTTAGGACAGCACCGCGGCCATCTTGGGCTACTTCTTCCCGCTGGCGCCGGGCTTCTTCCTGCGCTCGCTGGCCGGCAACTTAATGCCCCATTGTAGCAGCATCTCCTGCATGCTCTTGGC
>PMYM01000205.1 GCA_003171235.1 Phycisphaerales bacterium
TCCAGGTCGCGCATGGCGATCTGGAAGCCCGCCCCCAGGTCCGAAAACTCCTCCACCGCCTTGAGCCGCTTGGCCGCCACGAGATTGACCGAGCGGTGCTTGGGCAGCAGCAGGTAGCAGTACGCCCGGTGCTTGTAGCGCCCGATGCGCCCGCGAAGCTGGTGAAGCTGGGCCAGGCCGAAGCGGTCGGCGTCATGGATGAACATGGTGTTGGCGGTGGGGATGTCCAGCCCGCTCTCGACGATGGTGGTGCAGACCAGCACGTCGGTTTGCCCGCGGACGAACTTGAGCATGACCGATTCGAGCTGGCGCTCGGCCATCTGCCCGTGCCCGATGGCCACGCGGGCCTCGGGCACCAGCTTGCGCAGGTGCTCGGCCACGCCGTCTATCGACTGCACGCGGTTGTGGACGAAGAATATCTGCCCGCCCCGGGCCAGTTCGCGCAGGATGGCTGCCCGCAGCCGGTCGTCGCGCGCGGCGCAGACCTCGGTGTAAATGGCCCGCCGGTCCAAGGGTGCGGTCGTCAGGTTGGAGATGTCGCGCAGCCCCAGCAGGGCCATGTGCAGCGTGCGCGGGATGGGCGTGGCCGTCATGGTCAGGATGTCCACCGTGGCCCGCATGCGCTTGAGCCGCTCCTTGTGCTCCACGCCGAAGCGCTGCTCCTCATCCACGATCACCAGCCCCAGGTCGGCGAAGCTCACGTCCGCACTCAGCAGCCGGTGCGTGCCGATGAGGATGTCCACCTGCCCGCTCGCCGCCCGGCGGGTGATGTCCTGCTGTTCCTGTTTGGTGCGGAAGCGGCTTATGACCTCGATGTTGAATGGATAATCGGCGAAGCGCTCGCGGAAGGTGCGGAAGTGCTGGGCGGCCAGCACCGTCGTGGGCACCAGCACCGCCACCTGCTTGCCCGCCTCGACCGCGCGAAAGGCCGCCCGCATGGCCAGCTCGGTCTTGCCGTAGCCCACGTCGCCGCACAGCAGGCGGTCCATCGGCCGCGGCAGGGCCATGTCGCCCTGGATCTGCTTCATGGCCGAGAGCTGGTCCTCGGTTTCCTCGTAGGGAAACTCCCCCTCGAAACGCTCCTCCCACGGCGTGCCGCCGGGATAGGCCAGGCCCTGCGAACTGGTGCGGATGGCCTGGATGCGCAGCAGTTCGGCCGCCATGTCGTGCACGGCCTCGGCCACCTTTTTCTTCCGCAAGGCCCAGGCGCCCCCCCCCAGGTGCGACAGCGTCGGGTGCCCCCGCCGCGCCCCGATGTACTTCTGCACCAGGTTGATCTGCCCCACCGGCACGTGCAGCAGAGCGCCCTGGGCGAACTTGAGCGTCAGGTACTCTTCCTTGCGCCCTTCCTTCTCCAGCGTGCGCAGGCCCTCGAAGCGGGCGATGCCGTGGGAGACGTGCACCACGTAATCGCCGTCCTGCAGGTCCACGAAGCTGTCGATGGGCCTGCCCGCCCGGATGCGCCGCAGCCGGCGCGGCGGGGCGTAGCGGTGGAAGACCTCGTGGTGCCCCACCACCACCAGCTTCTCGCTAGTCCAGAAGAAGCCGCGATGGATGTGACCGATGGCGGTCCTCACCCGCCCGGCGAGTTCGGCGTGCGAGCCGGCCAGCACCTCCAGGAAGCGGTCGCGCTCAGCCGCGTTCTCGCAGTACACCCATACCCGGTTGGCGCGGGAAAGCCGCTCCAACTCGTCCAGGGCCTCGGCCGTGTTGGCCTCCAGCCGCTGGAGCGAGCGGATGCCGGCGGGGATGTATTCTTCCCGTGGCACGGGCATCTTGCCCGTGAGTGGCATGGGCATCTTGCCCGTGTCTTCTTCACGTGTCGCGGGCATCTTGCCCATGTCTTCTTCACGTGTCGCGGGCATCTTGCCCATGTCTTCTTCACGTGTCGCGGGCATCTTGCCCGCGCCTTCGGGTGCCATGCCCTTACGCGCTGTTTGCGGAAGGGCATGCTCCGGTGCGGGTGGTACGGCCTTCTCGGCCGTGGGTGTCGCGGGCGTCTCGCCCGCGTTTTTTTCTTCTTCCTTCTCTCCCCCCGATGGCCCAAAGGCATACATCTCCACGCACGCCAGAGCCCGCATGGCCTTGAAGATCACCTCGGGCTTGAAGATCCCGCCGGCCTGGCCCAGGCGGGTGTAGAACGTGCCGGCCAGGCTGACGATCTCCACCGGCTCGATGAGGATGACCACGGCCCGCTCGCCCAGGTAGTCCAGCAGGTGGGTGGTCTGGTCGGGGTCGGACAGCCGCCCGGCCGATACCGCCGCCAGTTCGCAGGCCTCCATGGTTTCGGTGGAGCGCTGGCTGTCCAGGTCGAAGCGGCGGATGGACTCGATGCGGTCGCCGAAGAACTCGATCCGCACCGGTTGGGACAGCCCCGGCTGGAAAACGTCCACGATGCCGCCGCGATGGGAGAACTCACCCGCCTGCTCGACGGCCTCGACGCTGTCGAAGCCCGCCTCCACCAGCCAGCCCAGCAGGCCTTCGATAGGCATCTCGGCCCCCCTCGGCAGCACCAGCCGCGAGGCCTTCAGCACCTCCGGCGAGGGCACCGGCTGGAGCAAGGCGGCGATGGAGGTCACGATCACCGGCGGGGCGCCGTGCGTCGGTTTGGCCGATTTCTCCGCGACCTTTCTTGCTATTCCTTTCGCGCCCTCTTCGCCTGTCTTGCCTTTTGTCTTCTTACCTCTGAGCTCCTCTGCGCCCTCCGCGTTGAGAATCCTTTCTTCCAGCAGGCTAACCAGGCGGAGGCGCTCGCCGGCCACCTCGTCGCTGACGTGGTCGGCCACCAGGCCCTCCTGGTCGAAGGGTTCAGCCCGCGGCACTTCCAGTTCCCAGGCGGGGAAGGTCTCGGCGGCGATGCCGGCGAGGGTTTCCAGGTCGTCGGCGGCGGCGTCGGCCTCGTCCAGGTGGGGAGCGACGATCAACACCGGACGGTTGGTATTGCGGGCGATGGCCCCGGCCAGCATGGGCGCAGAGGATCCCCACACGCCCGAGAGCTTCACCACCCCCCCGGGCGTCAGTTGGCCGCACACCCGCGCGACCAGGTCGCTGGAGAGGACTTGCTCAAACACCGTTTGATATTATCGTGGTTAATCGGCCACAAGTTCAACGGAGAAAGTGCGGAGTGCGGTAGTGCGGAGTGCGGGTGTCGCTGTCGAGAATTCGCGTGATGGCATGGCGCCCGCTGTCTGCCGCCATTTCCAGCAATCGCGCGTGCAACAAGTTTCACGTCCTACGGGTTGGGCCGTTGTCCCTCGACGTAGGATCGAACCAACTTGATTAACAGGCCGTCTTTCCTTCCCTTGTTCCAGTTCACCAGGGAACTGCACAAAACCGAAACACCGAAGCATCCCAGGATGATGCCGAGTGTGTAGGCTTGGCAGAACATCATGGGCATGAGCAAATCGACGCTGGAAACACTACTACTGGGTTCTACCGGAATCGCCGACTTCAAGATACTCACCCCGAGCATGAAAAGCCACACTGCCAGACCTATCGTGAGCAGACCGCACCCAATCAAGAGCCACCGTGTAAACCGCCATGCCCTCGCGTTCTTCTCCATCTGACCAAGCAGTTTGTCAACTTCGGCTAGTTCTTCTTTTGCCAGCGGCATTGCGATCACCTTCGTCACGTGGTCCATATGAAGTTACTCCCAACTTCGCAGGAAAGCAACCCATTCAGAGCCAGGCGACACTCCTACCCGATGTCTAGTTGGGGGTGGCGCCGGAATTCGGTCAGTGCGGCCGTGGCAGGCGATACGTGCCCAAAACAAAACGCGGCGGGGATGGAACCCGCCGCGCGATGCTGGCGATTGAAAATGTATGGTTCCGCCTACGCCACGTGGGCCAGAACCTTGCGCATGCGTTTGCGGCGCCGGCCGGGCTGGGGCAGGTCGGGCTTGGGAATGCGCACCGGGTGCTCCGCCACCACCTTGATGGCGTCGCGGAGGTTGGGGGCGAACAGGTCGGCCCGCACTTCCTCGTCCAGGCCGGGGGCGCGGTTGAAGACCCCGCCGGTCAACAGGATCTGCATCTGGTCGCAGACGTTGACCTCGCGGATGGTGTCGATCAGGCGGCGGATGTTGGGCACGCCGCAGGGCTGCGTGCCGTAGATGCACAGCACGTCGGGCTTGACCCTGCCCACCCAGTGCAGAATCTCGTCGTTGGGCACGCCGCTGCCCAGGAACCACACGCTCCAGCCTTCCGACTCGAACATGTCGGCCGTCATCTGGGCGCCCAACTCTTCCACCTCGCCGTCGCCGCAACCGACCACCAGCCGCATGCCCGTCTTGGGCTTGCGCACCAGGTGGGCCTGGAGCTGNNCCGTCGCGGTAGAGCTTCTCGATCTGCTCCATGGCCGGCCAGACGACGCCGTAAATGATTTTCTTGGCGCAGATGCCGCGATCCAAGGCGGCCTCCACCAGGCCGCGGGCCTCGTTGCGCTTGCCGACGAAGATGTGTTC
>PMYM01000175.1 GCA_003171235.1 Phycisphaerales bacterium
CGTGCTGTGCTACACCAGCGACGACCCGATCATGGCCCGGCGGCTGCGGGACGCGGGGGCCGACTCGGTCATGCCCGCCGGCAGCCCGATCGGCTCGGGCCAGGGCATCCTCAACCCCTGCAACATCCGGCTGATACTGGAAGACCTCAAGGCCGGCGCCCCGGATTACCCCGTGATCGTGGACGCCGGAGTGGGCACCGCCAGCGACGTGGCCATCGCCATGGAACTCGGGGCCGACGGCGTGCTGCTCAATACCGGCGTGGCCGGGGCGGATGATCCCGTGGCGATGGGCCGGGCCATGGCCCTGGCCTGCCAGGCCGGCTACCTCGCCTGCCGCGCCGGGCGAATTCCGCGAAAACTCTACGCCTCCGCCTCCAGCCCGATTGAAGGCGTCGTCGGCGGAAGAACAACTTAAAAAACAGAAGAAGAAACTCTCAACGCAGAGGACGCAGAGAACACAGAGGTTTAGAAAAGAAGAAAGACAAGAAAGCAGAAAAGCCAAAAGCAGAAAAGACAGAAGCAGCAGTGAAAATCGCAGGAGTTTTCAGAGGGCATGGAAAAAGGAGTTTTTGAAAAGAACTCTTTCCTCTGTGTTCTCTGCGTCCTCTGCGTTAAGAATTCCTGCTTTTTCTGTATCCTCTGCGTTTAGATTCTTAACCTTATGGACCGCAAGACCCGCATCTGCATCTGGATCATCGTCCTGGGCCTGGTGAACTTCCTGGCCTACACGGTGGTGTACGTGTCGCTGGGGGGCGACGCCATGAACGGGGCCATCCTCCGCGACGGCCGGTCCATGCTGCACTACTTCCTGGAGGCCAACGGCCAGCGGATGGAGGTCAGCCGCACGGTCTGGCTTTACTCGGCCGTGCACTCGATCAGCATCTGGCTGACGGTGGGGGCGGTGCTGCTCTCGACACTGACGCTGGCCAAGGACCACATCGTCTCGCAGATGCACTCTTCCATAGTTCACGGGCGGACCTTCATGACCATCCTGGCCACGGTGGTGACGCTGATTACGGTGATCATCACCGCCTTCTTCGTACTCAAGACGCTGCGCAACCTGACCAACCCTGGTGGGATGTGAGCCGGGCGGCGGAACTTCTCTCTCCCCAGGGGCCCGTGGCCCTCGCCCTGGGCGGGTACGAGCGGCGGCCCCAGCAACTGGCGATGGCCCAGGCGGTGGAAGAAGCCTTCACCCAGCGGCAGCACCTGCTGGTTGAAGCCGGCACGGGCGTGGGCAAGAGCTTCGCCTACCTGGTGCCGGCCATCCTGGCCGTGCAGGATTCCCGGCGGGTGGTCATTTCCACCTACACCATCGCCCTGCAGGAGCAGTTGATCCAGAAGGACCTGCCCTTCCTGGGCGAGCACCTGGGCCTGAAGTTCCGCCCCTGTCTGGGCAAGGGCCGGGGCAATTACCTCTGCGCCCGGCGGCTGGAAGTGACCACCCGCCGCGCGGGCAAGATGTTCTCCTCCGAGCGCGAGATCGACCAGTTGATGCAGCTTAACGAGTGGGCCGGCCGGCGCCCGGATGGCTCGCGGCAGGACCTGCATTTCGCCGTCTCCGAGAGCGTCTGGGAGCGGGTGCGGAGCGATTCGGCCGCCTGCGCCGGGGGGCGATGCCCGTTCTTCGACCGCTGCCCGTTCCAGATCGCCCGCCAGCGGCTCAGGCAGGCCAACCTGGTGGTGGTCAACCACGCCATGCTCTTTGCCGACCTGGCCCTGCGCGCCCGCCAGGACGAGGCGGAACTGCTGGGCCCCTACGACCTCTTGGTGCTGGACGAGGCCCACACCGTCGAGGCGGTGGCCAGCGACCACTTCGGTCTGTCGGTAAATTCCGGCCAGGCCGCCGCCCTGCTGCGGGAACTGTACAATAGCCGCAACGACCGCGGCCTGCTCTCGCTCATGGGCGACATGCAGGCCATCGCCGCCGCCCGGCAGGCCGAGGCCGCCGCCGAGGGGTTCTTTGAATCCCTGGCCCAGGCCGCTCCGCCCGCCATCCTGCCCAACGGCCGGATAGACCGGGCCAACGCCCTGCCCAACCTGCTTTCCCCGGCACTGGAGGAACTGGCCAAGCACCTCGCCCGCCTGCGACCCGGCATGGAAGACGCTCCCACCCGCATGGAACTGCAAAGCTACCAGCGCCGCTGCCAGGACCTGGCCGGCATGGTCGACCAGCTCGTCGCCCAGAAGCAGGAGGGCTTTGCCTATTGGCGGACGGTCCGGCCGATGCGAGCAGGGCGGCACGTGACGTTTTCCTCGGCCCCCATCGACGTCGCCCCAATTCTGCGGGCGGCGCTGTTCGGGGCTATCCCATCGGTGGTGCTGACCTCGGCCACGCTGACCACCGGGCGGCCGGGGGTGGGCGGCTTTGACTACATCCGCGGCCGCCTGGGCCTGGACGAGCCAGCCGAGCTGTGCCTGGACAGCCCGTTTGACTTCCGCCGCCAGGTGAAACTCTACATCGAGACCCGCCTGGGCGACCCCAACGACACCGCCCGCTTCCTGCCGGCCGCCTGCCGGGCCATCCAGCACTACGTCGAGGCAAGCTCCGGCCGGTGCTTCGTGCTCTTCACCTCCTACAGCCAACTGGACGCCGCCGCCGAGGCACTTGCCGACTGGGCGGCCCGGCAGAAGTACGAATTGCTGGTGCAGGGCGGGCCGCAACCGCTTTCGGCCATGCTGGAGAGATTCCGCAAGGGCGGGCGATGCGTGCTCATGGCCACCGCCAGCCTCTGGCAAGGCGTGGACGTGGTGGGGGAGGCGCTCTCCAACGTCATCATCGTCAAGCTGCCCTTCGCCGTGCCCGACAGCCCGCTGGTCGAGGCCCGCATCGAGGCCATCCGCCAGGCCGGCGGCGAGCCGTTCTTCGAGTACCAACTGCCCGAGGCGGTCATCCGCTTCAAGCAGGGCTTCGGCCGGCTGATCCGCTCCCAGAAGGACACCGGCATGGTGGTGGTGCTGGACCACCGCATCGTCACCAAGGGCTACGGGCGGCAGTTCATCCAGGCCCTGCCGGACATCGAGATCATCCGCGACGCCTCCGGCGCCGGCCAGGCCCAACCCGCCGCGCCTGCCCGCAGACCCGCCCGCAAGACGCCAAAAGCCGAGTAGGGCACGCCGGTTCGCGAGCCAAGCGAGCGGTTCGGCCTGCGAATCATAGGGCGAGCGGCTGCTGGGCTGCACGCGCATTCGGGATATAGGCCGGCTGAAACGACGACAGAATTACCCGTGCAACAAGTTGCACGCCCCACGGGACTACGTGTTTTGTCACCATATTGAAACCGAGCAACCTTGCCTACCCGCTGAGTTCTCCTGAAACAGCCTGCAATCCTCGATTACTTCAGCGCCGAAAGCTTGACTGCCTTGAGTTTGGGCGGTTCCTGGATGTAATAAAGGGTGTCGCCGCTAACGGCTGCGGCCAAGACATGCGTCATCAGCACCGTCTCCTGGCCTTGACGGTCCAGCCGGATCAGCTTGTCGGTTGTTTCAACCGCGTTTTCAGGAAGTACCGTGAGACATAGCAGATCGCCATCGTCACAGGTGTAGATGGCAATCATGTTTGGGTTCGATAAAACGGGCCCTTCCCACTTCCCATCGGTTGCGATCACCGAATAGTTGCTAAATCGAGCCGTCGTTGGTTGGGTACTGGGGGGCCTTCGTTGGATGCCCACGTACTTTCCGTTAGGCGAAATCGTCCCCGCAGGCATGGCATCGATGGTCCTCAAAACTTTCAGGTTTTCATCCATCACAAGCAATCTTCCCAGCTTGGGAAAAATCCTGCCGGGCTCAGGCGGCTCAGTCAGATGATCAGGATCGCCGACACCTATTATCGCCTTGCCGTCGGCGCTGGCGCCCCAGATGAAAACGTAGCCCTCACATTCGCTGATTTTCTTTCCGGTCACGTCGAACAACACAGGCTTCTTTAGGCGCGTAGGACCGTTGCCGCTGGCCCAGGTACTGATCAAGAAGCTGTCATTGCCGCGCCAGACTGGCATGAGCCCGCTCCCTTCTGGCAAGGAGGCCTTGACCGCGACGGCCTTATCATTGCCGATTTCCAGTAAATAGAGCTGACTTTCGAAATGAGGCGAGGCATAAGTACAGCCTATCAAAGCATGTTTTCCATCAGGCGAGGGATAGACGATATCCAACCTCTGAGACGAGGAACCTGCCTCGTCGGGAATAAGCTCATTTGCGTCGGTCCACTTGCCGGTCTTGGTATCCAACTTTAAGCGATAAAGAATTGTACCGTTCATGCTATGGCCATACGCGAAGACTACCTCGCCAGCGGCGTAGATCCTGCGTATATAGACGTCCTTCGGCACGTTCCACACCTGGATGGTCGGCCCGCTGGCCGAACTTGACGAGGCAGGCGGAGCGGCGTTGGAAGCATTCAACCCTAGAAAGACGGCCAGGAATGACATCGCGGTAATCACAAACCTCATTAACAGCCCCTTTCTTGTAGACGCGAGAGCATGATAAGCAACGGCCGCCTTGGCGTCCAGGAGCAACTGTTCCGGTGCGGCGGGCGATTCTCTCATGCACTCGCCCCTGTAGGATAGCCAAGTAGGGCGAGCGGCTGCTGGGCCGCTCCGCATCAGCAGGTCAAATGTCCCTGCCTCCCGCGCGCCATTCCAGGCCGGGGCGGAAGGGCCGGCGGGGAATCCGCCGGTTGGCTTAGGAAGCCATCCGCCGGTCTGCTTTGCGAGAGGTTCAAGATGGCGATGAACCGACGGGCTGGGCGAATCGCTTTTCAAATATGGTCAGGTTTGCAAATCTCCCGGCCGATCCCGCCATCGCCAACGTGAACCTGCCGCAAGAGGTCGCACGGGGATGGCTTTCTTTCCCTCCGTGGCGTCCGTTTGCCAGGGCTTCCTCCCCGGCCTTAAATGGCCAAAACATCCCGATGGGTTCTTCGGAGAGTCCGGTAGGGCGACTGTCTGCCGACTGGAAATACTGGCGGGCTGGTTGCATCGCGCCGGCGGGGGCACTAGACTTTCCCAACAACTCTCTTGTCGAAAGGTCAAGATCATGAAACGCATCCTGAGCGTATTGCCGCTGCTGGTCGCCGGAATGGTCCTCGCCCAAAGCACCCAAACCCGCCCCGCCTCCGGCCCGGCCAGCGGCCCAGCCGACCGGCCGCCTGCTCCGCCGGCGGTTTCCCGCCCGGCCCCGCCGGTCCACGAGCGCGTCAAAATCGACCTGCCCGAGGGCGCCCTGGCCTACCACTTCAACGGCGGCAACAACGACTTCCCCGGCTTCAAGACCATCCACGAATCCAGCCAATCGACCGAGGGCGACGGCTGGGTCGGCCTGGTCGACGACGAGGTCGGCGTCAGCGGCAACGCCCGCTACTGGCCCTACGGCCTGATGGAGGCCTACCTCTGGACCAGCCCCGAGCTGCCAAAGGAAATCGAGTGCCGCATCAAGGTCCCCAGCGGCGACTACCTGGCGTGGATGATCGCCGGCCCGCTCATCCGCCCCGACATCAAGGTCCCCAACTTCATCCTCAAGCTCAACGACACCGTCCTGTCGGACGAACACTGCACGCCCGAGACATTCAACAGCGAGAAGCACCTCTTCCGCTTCATGTGGACGCAGTACTCCGAGCGGCCGCACTTCGTGTACGACGCCTATATCAGCCGCATGTTCCCCATGGTCAAGACGCAGGTGAAGGTGACCGACGGGGTGCTGTCGCTGAAGGTGCAAAACCAGATCCTCGGGGCGATGATCCTGCTGCCGGCCGACCGCAAGGCCGACTTCGACAAGATGGATTCCGCCCTGCGCCAGGCGTGCATGGAGGAGTTCGAGTCGCGGGTGGGCCTGCCCGCCCAGACCAAGCCGGTCAAAGGCCCCGACGACGGCGCGATGGTGCTGTACGCCCCCGACTGGGCTGACGACTGCATGCCCTGGTCGGCCCCGCCGGTCGAAAAACGCAAGGACCCCCTCAAGCTCCGCGCCGCCGGCGTGGCCGGCGCCAAGGGCGTGCTGCGTCTGAACGTGGTGCCCTTCGAGGACTTGGGCGAATGCTCCCTGCTACTGGCCGAGCTGAAAGGCCCCGCGGGCACGCTGCCAAGCACGATCTTCAGCGGCGGCTTCAAGAACTACAGCGTGATGGGAGTCGACCCCAAGGGCAAAAACGGCGCCCGCATGCTCTCGCGCGACGACTGGTACCGGGCCGACATCACCGAAACCCTCATCCTGCCCTCCCTTAAGCTCAACATGGAGAAGGGCATCACCCAGTCGTTCTGGCTGCTGGCGGACATCCCCGCCGACGCCAAGGCCGGCGTCTATGCCGGCAATTTCGCCTTCAAGACCGCCGACGGCAAGAGCACGCCCGTGCCGGTGGAGGTCGAGGTCTATCCCTTCCAACTCGAAAAGGCCCTGCCGATTTCCTTCGGCCTGTACGGTACGGGCGTCGATCCGCCGCTGGTGGACGACGCCACGTGCCTCAAGCTGCTCGACCAGCGGTTGAAGTTCCTGCGGCAGATGGGCTTCACCGGCGTGGAACTGCCGATGCCGCAGGTTAAAGGCCTTCAGGCCGGCGGCAAGGTTGACCTGGACATGACTGTCCTGGAAGACGTGGTCCGCCTGGCCAAGCAGGACGGTATCGGCCAGATTCCGCAGCAGACCTCGCTGGTGGCCAGCTACTTCGGCATCGGCCGGCCCATTGGGGCGCGCCTGATCGCCAAGGCCGCCGACGCCGCCGGCAAGCCGATCAAAGACCCGCAGGCCTTAATCGACGGCAAGCCCGACCGGGCCCTGGAGCTTCAGCAGCCGGGCTTTGAAGATTACTTCCTGGACGCTGCCCGCCAGTTCAAGGCCCTGCTGGACAAGCACCAGTTGCCCGTGGTGCTCAACGTGGTGGACGAGCCGCGCGAGAACTACATCAACCCCTGGAACCGCAACTACGACGCCTGCGTGAAGTACCTCACGATGCTGCGCAAGGTGCCCGGCCTGACGCTGGCCATGAACCCCATGGAAGACGTCGACCACTACAAGCAGCGCGACTACCTGGGCTTTTTGGATTACGTGGACGTGCTCTCGACCCATGCCTGGCCCAAGTCCGCCCGGTTCATTGCGGACACGCCCAAGAAGGGCAAGACCCTGTGGATCTACAACGTGGGCATGGACCGCTTCTCCTGGGGCGCGTACGACTGGAAGATCAAGACCAAGGGCCGGTGGGAGTGGCACCTGTGCTTCCCCAGCGAATGGGTGTGGGAATACTACGCCGGCCAGGAGTGGTTCAACCCCTTCTGCGAGATGGGCGGGGTCGGCCCAGCCGCTCCCTACGCCAAGTACCCCGGCGGCATGCTCTACGGCAGCAAGATGCTCGAGATGCTCGAGGGCATGAACGATTACGCGTACTTCTACACGCTTTCGAAGGCGATCGAAGCGGCCGACCATAAACCCGGCGCCCAGTTGTCGCCCACCAGAGATCCTGACGCCGAGGCGGCCGAGAAATTCCTGGCCGACCTGGAAGCCAAGGTGCCGCAGTTCCCACCCGTCCGCGGCCTGGCCGCCGGCCCGCAGGTGGGCAAGGGCCTGGATGTCGATGTCGCCCGGAACGTGGATGAGTGGCGCACCCAGATCGCCGAGCACCTTAAGAAACTCAAGAAGTAGCATTTTCCGACAAAGAGATTCGCCGCAGAGAAGGCGGGGTGGCATGGTCACGCTT
>PMYM01000274.1 GCA_003171235.1 Phycisphaerales bacterium
CTCATAATCCCTTGGTCGTAGGTCCGAATCCTACAGGGCCCATTCGGGGGGTCTTGCGACAAGTCGCGACAGCGGCCGTCGGGCATCGCCAAAAGGCTTGATTTCACGGGGGTTTCTGTGCGTTGGCGGTCCCGGCTCGCGTCGGGTGCGTTCCGCCACGCTTGGCCATTGCTGGCCCCGTTTTCGCACGATGGGCCGGAAGAATCGCGTCTTCTTGTGCGCCTTCTTGCGCCCTCTTCGCGGGCCGCGTTGTCTTGCTGGGCCGTCGGGCCGTCCGTCCCGGTGTCGGCCAAGACCTCGGCGATCGGCTGGGGTTCCTGGGGCTTCGGCAACGGCGGCAGCCGTTCCACGTCATGGGTCAGGTCGGTGAGGACCGTGTGGGTGGCCGAGCTGTTCGAGCCACACGAGCGGGGACGCGCCTTGGGGGTCTGGGGCACCGGCATCATGGCGGCGCCCGCCCTGGGTGTCCCTACCGAAAACCTCATCTGTCCGAGGAGCAAGGGCCTCGTGGGCCAGACCTTGAGTCCAACGATGATCTTAGCTGCGATCGGGGCCGCCCGGTCATGCCAGTGGGCAGTCGGAGATGACCCGGTTTCCTGGACAGCGCAGGGTCTTTCCCCTCGATGTGAGGCAGGATCTCGGCCAGGCCGCTACGCCGCTCGCGTGCAGCAGTAATGCAACCCGCTGTGGCGGCCCAGCCAATTGTCCAGCCCGTTCTCGCTCGCCCGATCCGTACGTGTGCGGCGGGCGGGCAGGGGTCTCATATCTCATCCTCGACCCCGCTGAAGGGNNACCCACATGCTTTTCTCGGTGCCGATAAACGTGTTGTAAGAATGGAGCATGCCGAAGTTGGCGCACCTGACGGTGTATGACTCGATGCCCGGCATGGAACGCAGTTCGTCTTTGATCTCGTCGGTCATGACCACGCTGGTCTTCCGACCAGAGTGAATCTTCTGGATGACGAACTGCTGGTCCTCCTTCGTCAGGAAGGAGAACACGGGCATCAGAGCGTGCCGGTCCACCAGTTCCGCCAGGTCTTCCGGGAAGACGTCGCTGTGCGTCTCCACCTCCACCGTCACCACGCTGAGTTGCCCGAACAGCCCGGCGGGCGTGGCGTCAACGGAGACGGGATACGTAGTGATGGCGGGCACCTGGATCGCAAAGATGACGCCCCCATCGCTCTCCAGGTTTGAAGATCGCGCCGAGTAGGTGCAGCGATACCGCACCAGGCACTTCTCGTGCGACACCGGCGTGCGCTTCTCGATGAAGAACGGGTACTCGAAATCCACCCGCACCGTCTTGGCATTGAGCCGCTGCATGTAGTCCTTGATGTTCGCGCAGAGTGTCTTGGTCCCGATCCGGTCCCTGTGCTCGTGCAGCACTTGGATAAACCGGTCGATCCAATCGGCCTCGAATTCCTGCATAATCCGGGCGCTGACGCTAATCTCGGTAACGGTCTGCTGGCCTTCGGGCTGGACCCTCGACGCCACCCGCATCGGAAAAGGCAGGCCTTTCATGCCCACATCCACCAAGAACTTCGCTTCTGGTTTCATGTTCGATTTCCTTGATTGGTCAAGAAAGCGGAGCCGTACCCCGCTAGAACTTGCCACTTATTGTAGCCAAGGCAGAACGCCCTGACAAGCGACGCGGCGTCGGTGAGTTCGCAGGCGGCCTCCTGCTCGATCGGGCCGATGCGGGGCCGGACCCCGACGCAGGCCAGCGCCCGGCAGATCTCCGCTATGAATCCCAGGCACGCGCCGGGGTGGGGAGTGGCGAAAACCAGGGCATCCACGCCGCCCATGACTGCGATGCAGGCCCCGATGTGCCTCAGGATCCCATACCGCAGCATCTCCTTCGCCAGGCGCGCCTGCGGATCGGACGTGGCGTTCAAGACCTCCAGCAGCCCGGCTCGCTTCCCCAGCAAGCCCGCAAAGCCGCTCTTGCTGGAAAGCAGCAACCGAATCTGCTCCAGGGGCATGCCCTCCGACTGCATCTGGAACACCACGGTAGGATCGATGTCGCCGCAGGCGGTGGCGGAAATTATGCCCTCCACCATCGAGAATCCGATGGTGGTCTCCAGCGGCAGTCCGTCCCGTATGGCCGCTACGTTGGTGTGGTCGCCCAGGTACACGCTGACGACCCTGGCAGCCCGCCCGTCCTGCAAACGCTCGACCTGCTGCCAGGCCCACTGGTGGCAGAGGCCGTACCCGCCGTAGCGCTTGACGCCATGCTTTCTCAACTCGTACGGCACCGCGTACAAGCTGGCCTCCGGCGGCAGGTGCCAGAAGAAGCCCGTGTCGCAAAGCAGCAGATGGGGAATCTCCGGTCGCCTGGCCAGCCACTCCTGAGCCACCCGGCAGGTCAGGTCGTTATGCTCCGGCAGCAGTTCAATGGTTTGCCTGACTCTGTCCAGGCCCTCCGGCGTCAGCCGGCTTACGGGGTCGGTAACGACCTCCCCGCCGTTGTGGAGAAGGTACCCGATCCACTTCAGGGCCGCTGTCTGAGAGATGGTCCGAGCGACGCGCTCAGCCCGGTCGGCCCCGGAGAGGCAACGGCCCTCCCTCGGGCACTCGCCCTCCGATAGCCACCATCGCAAATATGGAGGTTCCGGGTCAAACAGCAGCATCGGGCAATCCTTTCAGCAGTTCCTGCCCCTGGAGGCAGATGACCAGTTCCTCGTCCGTGGGAACGGACAGGACAGACACGCGCGAATCCCCGGCGCTGATCAGGCAGGTCGCCTCCGAGGTGGCCTGGCGATTCCGCACGGCGTCCAGGCGAATCCCGCACCACTCCATGCCCTGACAGACCTCCTCCCGCACTCGCCAGTTACGCACGCCAATATCGTCGGTGAAAACCAGGGCGTCCACGCCCCCTAGTCCAACGACGTAGCCGCCGACGTACTTCCGCACCCGCTGGATGTACATCCTGAAGGCGAGTCGAGGCTGTTCGTCCTCCTTATCCCCATCCAGGCGCCGGATGATGTCCGTCAGGTCGCTGGAGAAACCGGAAATACCCAGCAGCCCGCTTTTTCTGTTCAGCATGTCCATCAGGTCGTCGCCGTGCAGGCCGTACACGGCCATAAGGTACAGCATGAGCATGGGGTCAACGTCGCCGCTGCGCGTGCTCATGACCAGGCCGGGCAGCGGGGAGTAGCCCATGGACGTGTCCACCGACCGGCCGCCCTTGATCGCCGCCACGCTGGACCCNNACGCCGGGAACCTGCCGGCTGACGTACCAGTAGGAAAGCCCGTGGAACCCGTACTTGCGGAAGCCGAACCGCCGGGCAACCTGGCGGGGTAAGGCGTAGGTGTAGGCGTAGTCGGGGATCGTGCAGTGAAAGGCCGAATCGAAAGTCACGTACTGCCTAGCCTCAGGGAGCGATTTCCGGGACTCGTGGATCACGCTCAGGGAGATAGGGTTGTGGATGGGCGCCAGAGGCAGACATGACCGCAGTTTGCCCAGCGTGTCCCGGTCGAGGAAGGCGGGCGCGTCGAACAGGCTGCCGCCGTGGACGAACCGGTGCCCGACCAGTCCGACGTTGACGCCGGTCGCCCGGAGATGCTCCAGGATCAGCCGGGCCGCCGTTCGGTGGTCCGGGATGGACATTTCCTGCCTGCGCACGTTTCCTTCGGCGCGGTGTTCCGCAAAGGCCGGCGCTGTACCGGTCACGCCTACGCGGTGGGCCTTGCCGGCAACGACGACCTGCGGCTGCCGGTCAGCGGCGGTCTGGAAAACCTTGTAACTGAGGGAGGAACTTCCACAGTTGAATACGAGCGTGTTCAAAGATCGCTCTCCTCCGGAACCCGTCAGACGCGGCGGCATTCCGCAATCACACCTACGGTCTCATTGTAAGCTGCCGCGTTCAGGAACGTTACCTCGATCTCCGGCAGGGCCACCGGAGCCAGGATAACTCGATTGCCCGGCAGCCGGGCCTGTCAAGTCCGTGTTCGCAGTCGATAACGTCAACTACCGTGTGTACGGCAATGTAGGACAGGGCAATGGCCGGCATCTGGCAGGAACCCTTCGTTCGGCCGATCTTACGGTGACCCGCGATGCGTTAGGGAATGACCGCCGTGGCGTCCGGGCGATTGGCTTTGTCGTTTTAGGCCGCTGCCTACTGTTGTTGCGACGAGGGGCAAGCGGCCAGCCAGCGACCGGTTGTCTTGAGGACATCGAGCTTCATCTCGAAGTTCTGCCGGCGCAGCGGGATCAGGTCCACCACGTCGAAGCCGCAGTTGCCCAGTACCTTTTCCATGCTCACGGTGCACGCAGGGGCGCCGCCCCCTCCCCCTCCGGCCACGCATATGCCGATTGCGCATTTGCCGGCCAGGCCTTTCTTGCCGGCGTCGTTGCGGCAGATGCGGCGGAGCCGGTCCAGGAACGCCCGCATGCTCTCGCTCAGATCGCTGAAGTAAACGGGGTTGGCAAAGACGACCGCGCCGGCGGAACGCAAGCGGTCCACCACAGCCACGAAATCGTCCTGTATGACGCACCGCCCTTCAGCGCGGCAGATGCCCCAACCGTCAACGTCGCACTGCCGGCAGCGCTCAATCTTCTGCTGAGTCAGGAAAATTACCTCGCCGCTGGCGCCCTGGGACTTCAGCCCCTCCAATACTGCCTCGGCCGACCGGGCTGTCCGCCCCTTGGGGTCGCGGCTTCCAACGATTATCAACGCTTTCATTGCCATGCCCTTTCTTCAGAAACGCGTCGCAGCCTCGATCTCATATTGTCCCGCATTTTCCAGATTACTCCATTCTGACGGCTGCTGTCAGTGGTTTTCTCGATTCTACCTCGTCGGCGGTGAGCCGTTCATCCTCCAACTGCTCCGTCAACCGCATCGGTGGCACTCTAGTAGTCTGTCACAGCA
>PMYM01000237.1 GCA_003171235.1 Phycisphaerales bacterium
CCGGCCGCATCCGCTGAAGCGGTGCCCCATCTTCCTTTCTCCCTGGTTTGGCCTGATTCAAGACTACGGTCGCCCCGTCCGGGGCTCCGATCAAACGCCCACGTTTTCCCAGGGTTCCGCTGCGCTCCAGCCTGGGCTACGAACGACCGCCCCATCTGGGGCTGGCATGCCCTGTCACTCTTTCAATTACGGCACTTATTCTGATTGTCTTACTTTATTGGGCTAGTAACGGTTATAGGATATGTGCCGTCAGTATTTCGCCTATCTTTCCGGTAAGCAGTAACAGCTATTTCATCCCAGTCTTGAGATGCAACAAGTAGCAGTCTTGCCAAAATAATCGCCTGCGCCTTGTTCAACTTAAGACCAACTGACTCAAGATTGGGGACAGATTTGAGTGATCCCTCAATCGGGTAAATCCGCTGGCACCTGGCATTAATGTCTAACTTGATGCTACGAACGGTGGCTCTCTTCTTTGTCTTGGCCATGGCTGGTCCTTTCTGGATTGCCTCTGCGCCCATCTATTTCTCAAAAGAGGTATATGGGATCCTGACCCCTAACTAGCTAAACTCGCAAAACTATGTGTATCGAATCTTTTAACAAGAACCTTTCGCATCTTCAACTCAATTCATGTTAGCGAGAGGGCATCTTTGTCTGGCTATCCCTATTGCTTGCTTTGGTTTGACTTGTATTTTCAGCTTTCAGGTTTTGGCTTTACGCTTCTCCCCTTTGTGCTCTTTGTGTCTTCGTGGCGGAAGCTGTCAGTCCTTCCCGCCGCTGACCAGGTAGAGCACGGCCATGCGGACGGCCAGGCCGTTGGTGACCTGCTGGAGGATGCAGCTATTGGGCCCGTCGGCCACTTCGCTGGTCAGTTCCACGCCGCGGTTGATGGGCCCGGGGTGCATCACCAGCACGCCCTTCTTGCAGCGGCGCAGGCGCTGGGCGTCCAGGCCGTATAGCCGGCTGTACTCGCGGACGGAGGGGAAAAGGCTGGAGCTGAAGCGCTCGAACTGGATGCGCAGCATGTTGATCACGTCCACCTCGCTCAGCACCGCGTCCAGGTCGTGGCTGATGGTGCACCCCATAGCGGCGATGGCCGAGGGCACCAGCGTGGGCGGGCCCACCACCACCACCTCGGCCCCCAGCTTGCGCAGGCCGATGATGTTGCTGCGGGCCACCCGGCTGTGGGCGATGTCGCCCACGATGGCCACCTTAAGACCCGCGATCTTCCCCAGCCGCTGGCGGATGGTGAAGATGTCCAGCAGGCCCTGGGTGGGGTGCTCGTGGCTGCCGTCGCCGGCGTTGACGATGGAGCTGCGGCACTTGGAGGCCAGCATGTGCGGGGCGCCCGACTGGCCGTGGCGGATGACGAATACGTCCACCCCCATGGCCTCGATGTTGCGGATGGTGTCCAGAGTGGTCTCGCCCTTGGCCACGCTGGAGCCCTTGGCGGTGAAGAGCACGGTGTCGGCCGACAGCCGGCTTGCCGCCAACTCGAAACTCATGCGGGTGCGGGTGGAGTCCTCGAAGAACATCAGGGCCACCACCCGCCCGCGCAGGGCCGGCACCTTCTTGATCGAGCGGGTGGACACCTCGCGGAAACTTTCAGCCGTGTCCAGGATGTGCACCAGTTCGGCCGGGGAAAGCTCGTCCAGCCCCAGCAGGTGCTTTTTGGTCCAGAGGAATTGGCTGTTGTTCTTGGTCATCGGGCAAACTCTACCAGGTAGGCGCCGTCGTCGCCGTCGGGCTCCTTGAGGTGCACCTGCACGCGCTTGCCGGGCGGGGCCAGCAGCCTCAGGCCGCAATAGTCGGCGGCGATGGGCAGTTCCCGCCCGCCGCGGTCGATGAGCACGGCCAGGCGAATGGCCTTGGGCCGGCCGAAGTCCACCAGGGCGTCCAGGGCCGCCCGGACGCTGCGCCCGGTGGCCAGCACGTCGTCCACCAGCAGCACCGTCTGGTCGTCCAGGCTGAAGTCTATCTCCGTGGCCTTGACCACCGGCACGCCCTTGCGCAGCGAGAGGTCGTCGCGGTAAAAAGTGATGTCCAGCACGCCGTGGCGCAGCTCCAGGCCGTCCTGGCGCAGGCGCTCAACCAGCCGCTGGGCCAGCACCTCGCCCCGCGTGCGGATGCCGATGACCGCCAGGTCCTGGCGCGGAAGTTGCGCCCGCAGCGCCTGGTAGAGCTGCTCGATGGCCTGGCTAATCTGCTGTGCCGTCAGCAATCGTTCCATGGTGGCGCATTCAACCTAACACGCACACGGACGATTGGCAATGGGGTGATGAGTTTGGTATCACGGGGTGTCGCGGGCATCTTGCCCGCGAGAACGGCCGTTAATGAAGATAGCAGGATTACCCTTCGGCGCGGGCGAGACGCCCGCGACACGTCTAGACTACTAGGCGGTCTTCTGCGTGGCGGCCTTTTCTTCGGTGAGGGTGAAGAGGGTGATTTCCGGTCGTAGCGTCCGGCTGCGGCGCCCATGGCCCAGCCCGCGGTTGATGTACAGCCGCCCGTCGCCCAGTTGGTAGTGCCCCACGCCGAACTGCTTGTGGCGTTTGGGGAAGAACATGTGCTTCACGTTGTGCCGCCGCGCCGGCCGGCCATGGGTGTGCCCGGCCAGCACCCACTGCGCCCCCTGGGCCACCATGTCGTACGCCCCGTCGGGGTTGTGGCAGAGGGCGATGGTCGGCATGTGCTTATGGGCGTTGGAAAACGCCCGGTTCGGGTCGTAGTGGGGCGTCCAGTAGTCTTCCACGCCAACGAACTGGATGGCGGATTGGCCGCGGCGGAAGATCGCCGTCTCGTTGAGCATCACGTAGATGCCCGCCTTCGTCAGTTGCTCAGTCAGGTAGCCGGCCAGGCCCTTCATGCGCCCCAGCCCGTTGGGATGGAGCAGCCCGTAATCGTGATTGCCCAGGCAGGCCACGGTGGCGATGTTTGGGCGGAGCTCCTTGAGCACCTTGGCGATGCCCCGGGCGCAGCGCCGGTGACCGGTGATGAAGTCGCCGGTGATGGCCACAAAATCCACCCCCAGCTCGTTGATCGCGTTGACGCAGTGCCGCAGGTAACGTTCCAGCACGATGGGGCTGCGGTGCAGGTCTGAAATGTGGGCCACCGTGGCGCCGTGCAGGCCTTTGCCCAGCCCGCGCAGGGGCATGGGGCAGCGCTCAATGAGCAACCAGTCCTTCTGCAGTTTGCCGAAGTACAGGCCGTTGAGCGCGACCTTGCCGGCCGCCGACCACAGTAACCGTTTTATCGAAGCCTTGCGGCGAACTTGCCGCCGGGCGGGAAGAGTATTCTTGCTCATTAGCGGTCTTAACATCTCCACCACCGGCCAAGCCGGCGTCAATGAACCTTCTATTATAACGGTTATCCGCCCGGCAAGGATGAAACAAACCCCGGCATTTTTGGCATCGCGTGCGA
>PMYM01000214.1:0-16771 GCA_003171235.1 Phycisphaerales bacterium
TCTTGGCCAGGCCCGGCACGCCCTCCAGGATGGCGTGCCCGCGGGCGAAGATGCACATCAGCAGTTCTTCCAGCACCGATTCCTGCCCGACGATGGCCTTGCCCAGTTCCTTCCGCAGGCCCTGGTAGGCGGCGTTAAGCCGCCCCACGGCCGCCATGTCGTCCTGATTCACATTTACATTCTGCTGGGACACTGCATTCTCCTTATGTCTTTTTGGGGTCTCTCCAAGTTTCTTTTCTACGCAGAGGCGCAGAGGACGCAGAGAGAAACTATTCTTCAGGTTCTCCCGCGTGCATCTGCCCTTCATGTTTTCTGGAGAATCGGGACACGTTCTTATTGTTCTTCTTCTTGTTTGTTCTTCTGTTTTCTCTTCTAACAGATTTCTCTTCTTTTCTCTGCGTTCTCTGCGCCTCTGCGTAGAATCCCGGTTTCAGCAAATCATTTCTGGCAGATGGGCAGGTAGCCGTAGGGCAACTGCAGTACCACCAGGCCCATGGCCGTGCCGTAGGTGGTGCCCACGCCGTCGCCCTCCCAGGAGCCGTCCATGTTCTGCAGGCCGATGAGCTTGTCGCGGATCTTGGGGAAGTAGTCCTTCCACAGTTGGCCGCCGTGCTGGTAGAAGCCCTGGGCCATGTAGAAGTGGCTGTAGAACCAGTGGCCTTCGCTGCGGTTGGGGTCCATGTTGCGCTTGCAGTACTCGATGAGCTTGGCGACCATCTTGGCCTCCTCGCCCTCGGTCCCGCCGGCGTCGCGGTCGTACACGCCGGCGGCATAGAAGCAGGCGATGGCGGCGGCGGATATCGGGGGGCGGGAGGAGCCGCGGCTGCTGGCCGAGTAGCAGATGCCGCCGTCGGGCTCCTGGCAGTACTTGAGATACTGCACCGCCCGCTCGATGGTGCTCTTGGGGACCTTGATGCCGGCGTTGCGGCAGGCCCGCAGCGCCTGCAACTGGGTGACCGTCACCGAGCCCTCGTCGCTGTTCTGGTCGGGGGTGTAAATCCATCCCCCGGCGTGCTTGGGCGGGCCCAGGTCGCTCTGGGCCTTGACCGTCACGGCCACGGCCTTGTCCAGCACCTTGCGGATGCGCTCGCCGAACTCCTTGTCCACGTCCATGCCGTAGCATTGGGCCAAAAAGAGCATGCCGAAGCCGTGCCCGTACATGCTGCGGCCCTCGCCGCCCTGCCCGCTGATCAGGCCGTTGGGATCGCTCTCGGCCAGCTTGAGCACATACAGCATGGCGCGGCGCACGTTCTTGGCGTACTTGCCGGTTTCGGGGGTGGAGCCCGAGGACAAGTACGCCAGGCCCGCCAGGCTGCTCATCACCGCGGGATATGCCCCCATGCTCCCGCTGTTGAGCCAACTGCCGTCGTTGCGCTGGGTGCGGGCCAGGTACTCCAGGCCCTTGTCCACGGCCTTGAGGGTTTCGGGAGTCATCATGTCCGGCAGCACGGCCGAAGGCGGCGCAGCCCAGGCCGCCGGCATGGCCAGAGGGGCGGTCGGGCTCGTCCGGGCCGGCAGCAACATAAGGGCCGCCAGCACGAACGCCGTCACTGAAAACCATGCGAGTTTGCGTTTCATGGAATCCTCTTGGGGCAGAGTTCGGCCGGGCCTGTCGGCGGCCCTGCCGGCTGCCACGTCAGTTCTTGTCCTTCTCGCCGAAGACCTCGACGCCCTTGCCCGTCTCCAGCACCAGCCGCCCGCCGGCGATGGCCGGGCTGCCGGTCATGGTGTTGCGGTGCATTAACTGGTTGCCGACGGGATTGGGCTCGCCCGCCAGGGGGAACTTCTCCGCCAACTTGCCGCCCTCCAGGTCGAAGACGAACGCCTGCCCCGGCCGGTTGTAGGACTGGTCCTTGACCGCCACGGTCAGGTGCTTCTGCCCCGCCACCGGATGGCTGACGTAGCTGTAAGGCTGTGAGCCCGGCAGCGACAGGTCGGCCGACCAGAGCAGTTTGCCCGTCTTGAGAGCGAAAACGTGCAGGGCCGGCTGCATCAGCCGCAGCGGCTCGTTGAAGTACGTCACCCCGCTGGGATTGGGCTGGGTGCTGGTGATGATGGCGACCTTGTCGCCGATGATGTCGGCGGCGGCGATGTATCCCGTCCGGCCGGAGAAGCCCGGCACTTCCAGGACGCATTCCACCCGACCGTAGTCGGCCAGGTTGCGAGCCTCCACCTTGAGGGCGGCGTAATTGGGCTGGACAAGCAGCATAGCCTGGCCCGCCGCCAGCAGTTGCGCCGGGTTGGGGCTGGGCGCCAGGTTTACGCTCCAGATATCCTGCTTGAGGGAGAGCATGGGATCGACCAGCTTCAAATTGTTCCTGGTCAATATCGCCAGCAGGCCTTCCTGGCCCACCAGGCCGCTGGGGGTTAACGTGGCGCCGGAGGAGCCATCCATTCCCATTGGCGAGATTGGCCCCGGGAGGACCGGGCCACCGCCGGAGGCCACACCCGATCCTGGTTGGGCCGGGACCAGCGGCACGGTGATCGAGTCGAGGTACTTGCCCGTGCGCAGGTCAAAGGCGGCGAAATAGCCGTCCCGGCCGTTGTTGTCGGGGCGGTTGACCACCAGGACGGTGTCGCTGGCCAGCAGGATGTTCTGGCCGGACTGCCCGCGAGGCGGGTTGTAGGTGAAGGCCGTCTCGCCAGTGTGCAGCTTCAAGGCGGTTATGCCGCCGTTGTTGTTGCCCGTGACGATCAGCAGGTTGTTGGCCACGGTGACGGACTGGTAGCCGCTGACGAGCATCTCATCAGGCAGTTTTTTCCAGAGCAGCTTACCGGTCTTGATGCTCACCGCGGCAAAGCCGGCCCGGGAGGCCACCACGATGGCCCCTTCCTTGCTCAGGGCGGCGGCCAGCGTGGTGTGCCAGCCGGTGTAGTTGGTGCGCTGCAGCCGCCGCACGTCCACCGGCAGGGTGTTCTCCCAGCGAACGGCATCCTGGAAACTGCCGGCCGACGCATCCAGCATGGTCAGCACGTTGCCGGCCAGCAGGAACAGGCAGTTGTCGTACAGCAGCGGCTGGCCGTCCTGGTCGCGGAGTATCAACTCTCCCTTGGCGGATTCGAATATCTTCTCCTTGGGCATTTGCGTGAGTGCCGGCAGGGTGGTGGGCGTCGGCGCCATCGCCAGCGAACCGTCAAACTCCCGCAGCAGGTCGCCCAGCTTGCCGCCCTTGCCGGCAAAGGACACCTGCAGGTCGGGCGATTCTTGGCGCAGCGTCCGCAACTGCATGTCCAACAGGCCGGGGCGGACTTCCTTCCAGATCATGGCCATGCCCAGCTTGCCGGAGAAGATCAGCTCGTTGCCGGAATAGTCGCCCTGCAGCCGGCCCAGCACCTGGCAGGCCTGGCCGAAAGTCTCAAGCCGCTTTTCCTTGGGCTGGTCCAGGGCGGTTTTGTAGTAATTCTCGCCCGCCCGCAGCAGGGCCGCCGGGCCGTGGATGCTGTGGCGGTAGGTGTCGGCCACGGCGATCATGGCCTTGGGGTCGGCGGCGGCCAGTGCCTTGTCCAGCTCGGCCTTGGCCGCGGCGTCGAAGGCCCCATAGCACCCCTGGCCATGCCGCTGGATCAACTGGGCGATAAGCCTGTGCCCCAGGAGATAGCCGCTCAGCAAGGGGGTGTCTTCGTTGCCGCGGACCAGGGGATTGGCCGAGGGGCCGATTTCCACGTCCTCCAGCTCAACCTTCGGGCAATCGACGGTGATCTTCTGGGCCAGTTCGGCGGCCTTGGCGGGCTGGTCGATCTTGCCGTAGTACTTGGCCAGGCGGACGAGCATCTCGCCCCTGGAGCGGTCGCTGTAGGCGCAGTCCATCGCCTTGTTGTAGTTTTCCAGGGCGGCGGGGGCGTCGCCGGCGCGGTCGGCCATGGAGACGTATATCCGGTAGAGAGCCTGGGCAGCCCTGGCGGCAAGCCGCTCATCCTCGCCTTCCTGGGCCAGCTTGCGGGCCTGGAGCATGTCTTGCAGGCCTTCCTCTGCCCGGCGGGCGTTAAGGGCGTTGATGCCCCGCTGGTAGAGCAGGTTGGCCGCCGCCAGGCCCGACAGGCCGCCAAGCCGCTGGCTCAGTTGGGCACGGGCCTCTTCGTAGGTGAAGTAGGCCGAGACTCCGGCGGCGTTGGCCGATACCAGCTTGCCGTCGTAGCAGACCAGGTTGCCCAGCAGGGATTGGCTGTCGCCCAGCCCGGTGGTGGTGAGGGCGTAGTTGTCCCGCAGGGACACGACCACGAGCTGGCCTTTGCCGCTGGCCATGATGCTATCTAAGGTGACGGCCGGGCGGCCCGTCAGGTCGTTCGTCGTGCCCGACCAGACGGTGTTGCCGGCCATGTTGACCACCCGCAGCGAGGGCGAAGACAGCAGCACCCGCTGCTCATCTATATAACTGAGGTAATTCTGGCCGTCGCGCGGGAGTTCCCATTCGCGCTGGCCGCCCTCGAGCTTGAGGGCGATGAGCTTGGGGCTGTCGCTCGGCAGGGCGATGACCCGCCCGCCGGCGATGATGACGGGGTTAGGCGGCTGCAGTTGCGCCGGCTGATAATATTCGCCCGACCGGGCCATGCCGCTGTCATACTGGTAGGCCCAGCAGGCCAGCCCGCTCTCAGCTTCAAAAGCGGCGACGATGCCGGCGTTGGTGGTGACCACCACCTTGCCCTCCCCCACCGCCGGAGGCGAGCCCCGCATGGCCGGAGACATGTTGCCGTAATACCCGCTGTTGAGCACCGGGCTTTGGCCCACGACGCTCTTCCAGATCAACTGGCCGTTCTCTGCCGACAGGCACAGCAGGTAGAAGGACTGGGAGAATTCAACCAGCGTGTACAGCCTTCCGGCCTGGAAGGTGGGGGCGCAGAGGAACTTGCCTGACTTCATGATGTCGGGCCGGTCTTCGCCAACATTACTACTCCAGTCCAGCGCCCCCTGCCGCTGCAGGGAGAAAGCCGCCAGGACGCTGGTCTGCGCAGGGGTCCTCTCGCCGCTTCCGGTGGCCATGATATACCTGGCCGAGGCGAGCGGCAGGAAGTTGCCCACGCCGTACACGCGCCCGTCGCCGGCCGTGAGGGTCTGCAGCCCCTCGTCGTCGGGCAGGACTTGATAGCCGCCGTAGGGATAGCCCGGATTGGGCGGCATGCGGTCCTGGCGGTAAAGCGGGAAACGGTTGGTGGTGTCCCAGATCTTCTCGCCGGTCAGCAGGTCGTGCGCGATTATGCCCTCGCCCCCTCGATACAGCACGGCGCCGCCCACGATCAGGGGATGAATCATCGGCGGAACCGTCAGGGGCTTGCTGATCGGCTGGCCGTTGGGCATCCGGGCCTGCGCCCCCTGCGGCGGCACGGCCGTCAACTGCCCTTCCTTGATGACGAACTTGGGGCCGACCGGCCGGTTGCCGCTCTCTCGGTCGTTGACGAAGAACTCGTAGCGCCCGGCCAGGATCTTGATGTTGGGATTGCTCTCGGGCTTTTCCTCCGGCGTCGTCCAGCGGGCGCTGAGGACGGGATAGCAGGGCGTCATGACGGCGGCCGAATCGGGCGAACCGGCCTGGCTTAGCCACCCCCCCACCGGCGGGCCCAGCGGCCTGCCCAGGTGCGGGGCGGGCTCCTGCAGCATGGCCTTGGCGAATTCCAGCGCGTTCTGCCGGCGCCCGCCCAGCATGGCCTCTTCGCCGGAGTGCTTCTGGGTCAGCAGGTCCAGAACCTTGCGGGCCTGGTCGTCCTCGCCGGCGAAATGGAAGCAGACGGCCACGCGGGCCAGCACGCCGCCGGCGGCGTAGGCCTCGCCGCCGTGGTCGTACAATTCGCGCCAGCACCGGCCGGCCTGGGCAAACTGCCCGCGGTCAAACAGCACGCCGGCCAGCAGGTTCATCGCCGCCGGACCCGAACTGGTGTAGAAATACCTGCCCGTCAGTTCGCGCAGGGCCTGCAGGTCCATGGAGACGGCGGCGTTCTTGAGCAGTTGGGCGGCCTGGGCGTCGTACAGCCGGCGGTAGAGGGCAAGGCCGTCGGGAGGCATGTCGCCGATGACCTCGACGACCCGGCTGGCCAGGCTGACGAAGCGGTGCGGATCGTCGGTGGGGACAAAGCACTGGTCCGACCGGCCCAGCAGGGCCTGCAGGATGTCGATGGCCTGGGAGTAATCCTGCTTCTCGATGAACTCCTTGGCCTTGTTGAGAAAGTTGCCCAATTCCTCGTCGGCGTTGACCAGGGGGATCATGCCGGCATCGGGGCGTCTGCGCTGGGCCTGCGCCGCCTGGGCGGGCCAGAGCATCCCCCCGGTCAATAGCAGCATGCACAGCAATCGCTTGACTGCAGGTCTCATGGGTTCTCTAACCCGCTAATCGCCGCAAACCATGGCGGCGTAATGATTCTCTAGAATACACCAGCGCGGCGCAGAAAGAATCCGCTTTCGATGACGCCAACTTGTTTAGTCGCCCCAGCAATGCCAAAGTTCCGCCCGCAAAGATAAAAACCGCCGCCGCTTTCGCCCGGGAATTCCCAGGACTGCCTAGGACAAGACAGGACTGCCTAGGACAAGAATTGTATTTGACCCCGCGCCGCGAACAATGAAAATCAAGACCTCTTTTTTCGGAGTTGTGATAACTTGCAGCATCAGCCCGGCCAGAGGAAAGTGGCGGGCGGGCCCGCGGCGGTCGCGGGCCAGGCCGGCGCGGACCCCCCTCTGCCGGCGCCCGATCAACCCGCGGATGCGGCCTGACGCATCGGAGGCAAGGATCTTGTCCATGGATCGAATTGAGCAGGCCCCGCCCCGGTGGCGTCGGGCCGGCTTGGCCACCGCCTTCGGGCCGCGCCAGCCGCTGGAGGTCTTTGCCCTAGGCCAGGACCCCCTCGCGCCGGCCTGGCAGGGCCGCCTGGTGTGGGGGCTGCTGATCCTGGGCCTGGCCGCCCGGCTGCTGCGATACGCCCTGCAGTTTCCCCTCTGGGAAGACGAGTGCTTCCTGAGCATCAACCTGGATCGCGGCTGGGGAGGCCTGATGCAGCCCTTGTGGTGCCACCAGACCGCCCCGCTGCTGTTCCTGTGGGCCCAGTACCTGCTGACGCGCCTGCTGGGTTTTTCGGAATTGTCCCTCCGCCTGTTGCCCCTGCTGGCCAGCCTGGCCGGACTGCTCATCTTCGCCCACATGGCCCGGCGGCTGCTGAAGGGCACGGCCCTGGTGCTGGCGGTGGGCTTCCTGGCCGTGGCCTACCCGGGCATTCGCTATGCGGCAGAGGCCAAGCAGTACGGCACCGATCTGTTCGTCGCGGCCGGCCTGCTGGCCCTGGCGGTGGAGTGGTGGCGCCAGCCGCAAAAGACGCGATATCTGTGGATCCTGGCGGCGCTGGGCCCGCTGGCGGTGGGGTTGAGCTATCCGGCGGTGTTCGTGGCCGGCGGGATAGCCGCATTCATTGTCCTGACGCTTTTGACCGCCCGGCAAAGGGTCGCCGACGGCAGCGCAGGACAGGGGCGGGCCTGGGCAGCATGGGCAGCCTTAGTCGTGGGCATCGGCGGCGGGTTTGGCTTGTTCTATTTCCTCAGCGGCGCCGCCCAGGGCCGGGGGGAGCTGGCCTACATGCAGCAATTCTGGCACGACGCCTTCCCCCCCTCGCCGGCCCACCCGCTGGAGCTGGCCAAGTGGCTGGTCGTCACCCACGCCAGCGAGCTGCTGGCCATCCCGGCCGGCTCGGAGCGCGGCGGCAGTTCGCTGACGCTTGTTTTCTGCCTGGCCGGACTGGCCGTGGCCATCAAACGGCGCAGCGGGGTAATACTGGCCTTGTCGCTGGCGCCGGCGGGGCTGCAACTGGCGGCGGCCGCCCTGCACCGCTACCCCTACGGGGGGGCGGTGAAGTTCTCAATGCAGTTGGCGCCGTTCATCTGCATCCTGGCCGGGCTGGGGGCGGCAAGGCTGCTGGCACTGCTGGCCAGTCGCCCGGTACATCTGCGGCGAGGCATCGCCGTGGTCATTATCTTGCTATCTTGCGTGGCGGTCGGCTCGATGCTCCGCGACATTATCTATCCTTACAAAGCCGTCTCCGACCTGCGGGCCCGCAGCTTCGCCCAGTGGTACTGGCCGACGGCCGAGTTCAGCGGCGAGGTCGTCGATGCCCAAACCGACCTGCGCCTGCTGGCCAAGCTGGACTCCGCAGCCCCTGCCCCACCCCTTAGCTTCGGCGTCACCGACATTTGTCCCGACCTCTGCCGCGATCTCAACTGGGGCATACAGTACCTCTGCGACCAGCGGATCTACTCGCCGCGCCACCAGAAGGGCCTGCCTCCCCGCTACGACCTCGTAAGCCGCGACTGGCCCCTGCGGGTGGTGGTCTACCGCGTGGCCAAGTTCCCCTTCGACCAGCAGCGGCTGGATGCCTGGCTGGCAGAGATGCAATCCAGGTACGAACTGGCCGGGAGGGAAACCTACCCCGTGCCGCGCTACGACAAGCGTGAGCGACACGTCATCACCGTGGATGAGATAACCATATTCACCTTCGTTCCCAAGCAAGGTGAGAGGTGAGAAAAGCAGTAGCCGGTAGCCAGTGGTCAGTAGCCCGTGCCGGGATGGCTGGCCGCTCGACCTCGCGGACCAACCAACGGAGATAGTCCAGAAGCCGGATATTCCGGCCGTCGTGCCAGCGCCGGCCGGCGCGGTTCATCTGGCGATCCAGCCGCAAGCGCGTAATCGACTCGCCCAGCGTCGTCGAATTGAGAAGCCCGACAAGCTCATTGCGGCTCAGCTTGTTTGGGTCAAGCGCCATCGGCCTTCTTGCGTTCCTCCTGCTGATTCAGCCAAGCCCCGTAAACGATCAGATCGATTCGTCCTTCCACCAGCGGCAGGCCGCGGCGGATGTGCGCGCGGATGGTTTTCGGCTGCACCTTCAGCAGCTTTGCAGCAACCGTGACCGATAGTGATCGGATGTCAAGTTCCATGTCCATGCGCGGGAACCATTACGCCGGATCGCATCTTCTGGTAAGATGTTGTTTTTGGTCGCCGGGATAGATGCTCCATGGACGGCAACTGCAATGAAAATCAATTTGAGAATCCTGCTCAAAAGTTACGCTGTGTTCCTTGCTTTGTTGCCTGCAATGGGATGCGTTCAAAGGCCTTCTGAAGAAACAAACAAAGACGCCGTTGAATGGTTCCAGATGTCTACAGGCCTTGAACTTCCCAAGACTAGCACAGTGGTTAACGCCGCCTCCGTGACGTCGATAGTCAGTACCTATTACATCCAGCTTTCGACCTCCCCGGAACTTGAGAAGCTCCTGACAGAGAACTTCGAAATTGAATCTAACACTCCGAAGGATCTCACTCTTCCGCAAGGGTGGGATGAATACGTACCTTTTTGGTCCTTGGATAAGTTGAAATCTCCCAAGTACTTTTCTCGCATCATTTGTGACAAGGACGGGAAGCCCGAATGGTGGGCCACCGTCGCTTATGATTCTGCTACCGGGAAGTGTTTCTTCCTTGGGGAGCAATGTCGGTAGCATCATTTTGCCTCGCTTTGAGGTTCTACTTGCGCGAGCTTCTGAGTTGAGACTGGCCACGCCTGACCTGCTCGTTCCTGTGCCACGCCGTCCATCGCCGTCAGCTTCTCCGTCGGCGTGTACGCCGCCAGATACCGCGTCGGCAGCGTTTCCCAGGTGTACGAATCGAACAGCCGGGCGACATCGACATGCTTTTCAAGGATGGCCGTCTTGTGCGCCATCGACGCGGCTCGTAACTTGGCGGATGGAGCGAGTCAGGTAGGGCCTGCGGCCGTTGGGCCGCACGCGTAAACAGGATTGCGACAGAATTGCGCGTGCAACCCAACAGTTGCACGCCCTACGAAACTTCTCACTTCTGCGCCCTCCGCATCCGTTGCGTCCTCTAAAGAAAGCCAGCCCGTGTAACAGCCTCGAATCAAAACGAACTGGCCTACAAGAAGGAATGGCCTCCTATACCTCATTCCTCTCTGCGTCCTCTGCGTTGAAAGCTGTTGTTTTAGCTGTTTCTTGACCCGATCCGCCGGGCCGATTACCTTCTGTCCATGGACCAGTCCCTGGCTGTGCTCATCCCGTGCCACAACGAGCAGGCGACCATTGGCAAGGTCATTGACGACTTCCGCGCGGCCCTGCCACAGGCCCAGGTGTACGTCTTCAACAACGCCTCCACCGACCGCAGCGAGGAAATCGCCCTGGCCCACGGGGCCGTCGTTCGCCGCGTCAACCGCCTGGGCAAGGGGCACGTGGTGGCGGCCATGCTCCAGGCCCCGCCGGCCGACGTCATGATCATGGTCGACGGCGACGACACCTACGACGCCGCCGCCGCGGGCAGGCTGCTGGAGCCCATCCTCCAGGGCCGCTCCGACATGGTCGTCGCCACACGCCTGGAAGGCCCACAGCCCCACGCCTTCCGACCCCTGCACCTGGCCGGCAACCGCCTGGTCCGCGGGCTGATCAACCTCATCTTCCGGGCCAGCCTCCACGACATCATGAGCGGCTACCGGGCCTTCACCGCCGACCTGGCCCGGTCCCTGGCCGTCACCGCCGTGGGCTTCGAAATCGAAACCGAACTGACCATCCAGACCCTTTACGCCAATTTCGTCATCGCCGAAGTGCCCACCGATTACCGCCCCAGGCCCCCCGGCAGCCTATCCAAGTTGCGGACCTTCCGCGACGGCCTGCGCGTGCTGTGGACCATCTTCAACATCGCCCGCTCGGTCAAGCCGCTGACGTTCTTTGGCCTGGCGGCCATCGCGCTTCTGACCCTGGGGGTGCTGTGCGGCATTCCCGCCATCCTGCAATATTTCCATAACCCCCTCCACCGGGTGGAGAGTTTTCCGCTGCTGTTTGTGGGCGTGGGGTTGGTGGTTTGCTCGTTCATCAGCCTGGCCATCGGCATCATCCTCCACGCCCTCAACGTCCGGCTCAAGGAACTGGCCCTGCTGCTGCGGAAGAAGCAGTAGTCAGTAGCCAGGAGCCGGTAGCCGGAAGGAACAAAAGCTAAAAGCTGAAACCTGAAAGCTGAAATAAAAACCGGCCATGCTCGGCCTTGTAGTTTCAGCTTTCAGCTTTAAGCTTTCAGCTTTGAGTGAGCACGGACTGTTATCTGCTTTGCTGTAGCCTCAGGCCTGGAACCTGAGGCCTATTTTGGGAGTGCCATGCATCCCTGGATGACCATCACCGCCAAGGACCTCGATATCGAACTGGCCCAGTGCATTGACGAAGGCAAGGACGTCGAGCCCCTGCGGGCCGAGTTTGCCCGCCTACAGCAGGCCGACCTGGAGCGCGACCCCAAGCTCCGCCAGCAGGCCTGCCGCCTGGTTGATAAATCCCTTCGCCTGCCCGTGCGGAAGGATTTCCCCTTCAAGGAGCCCAGCCGCCTGTCCGCCATCCAGCGCGCCCGCAAGGGCCGCACGCGACTGCCGTCGGACCTGCCTTCGCCCCAGGTGCTGCTGGACAAGGCCCACGGCGCCTGGACCGGCCGGTGCTGCGGGTGCCTGCTGGGCAAGCCCGTCGAGGGCCGCACACGAGCCGAAATCCGCAACTATCTCCAGGCCCAAAACGCCTGGCCGCTGGACTTCTACTTCTCCAACGAGGCCATCGAGCAGGACCGCCTGGACAACCACTTCCCCGACCACGCCAACCCCTGCTACCGCGAAAACATCACCTGCATGGTCGAGGACGACGACACCAACTACACCGTCGCCGGCCTGGCCCTGATGTCCCTCCACGGCCTGGAATTCAAGCCCCAGGACGTGGGCGACTTCTGGCTGCAAAACATGCCGATCTACCACCTGTGCACCGCCGAGCGCGTGGCCTATCGCAACCTGGTCGGCCTGATACCTGCGCCCCAGCCCGACGGCCGCGTGGCCGGGCGATTCTCCTGTGCCACCTTCCGCAACCCCTACCGCGAGTGGATCGGGGCCATGATCCGGGGCGACTTCTTTGGCTACGCCTGCCCGGCCGAGCCGCAGTGGGCCGCCGAACTGGCCTGGCGCGACGCCTGCATCAGCCACGTCAAGAACGGCATCTACGGCGAGATGTGGGTCTCGGCCATGCTCGCCGCCGCCTACGTGCTGGAGGACGCCCCGACCGTCATTCAGGCCGGGCTGGGCGAAATCCCCGCCGCCTGCCGACTGCACCGCGACATCTCCGATGTGCTGGATTGGCGCCGCCAGGGCCGCACATACGAAGAAGCCATCGACGCCATCCACGCCCGCTGGCGCGAAGACTTCAGCCACCACTGGTGCCACACCAACTCCAACGCCCAGATAGTCGCCGCCGCCTTGCTCTATGGCGAGCGGGATTACGCCCGCACCATCTGCCTGGCCGTCATGAGCGGCTTCGACACCGACTGCAACGCCGCCACCGCCGGCAGCGTGCTGGGCCTGATGCTGGGGCAAAAGGCCCTGCCCGCCCTCTGGGCTGACCCCATCCGCGACACCCTGCTGACGGGCGTCCAGGGCTACTACCAGGTCAGGCTGGAAGACCTCGCCGCCCAGACCGTCGCCCTGATCGAGAAACTGCACCGGTGACTTGCGGGATAGGACTATTCCATCCGTTGGCTGCCATGCGGCCGCCATGCCACACAACGCCGTAAACTATGCCGCCTGGATTCTGACATAACGTGCCTTTGCCCGCGAGAGTCGCTCTTGGAAGGGCATTTGAATTCGTGGAAGTCCGGGGGGCTTATCCTTTCTCTTGTGCGGCCAGTCGCGGGCCTGCCGTGGGCTTTTGGGTTACGGTTGAGTCGCCGGCGGGGGCAGAAAGATCAGGTACCCCAGATCCCGGCCGTTGTAGATGTACCGCGGGGCGCCGGCCCAGTTGGAGGATTCCTGCCCGGCCGTGCAGAAGCGGGAGAAGTTGGCCTTCCACATCGCCGGAGGGGCCTGCCCGAAGGACGCCAGCGGGATGGCCATCTCCACGAAATACACCTTGTCCTTCCGGGCGACGGCCACCTTGGGCTGCACCGGCCAGGGACCCGCCGCCCCCAGCGGCGGATCGGTGGTCACGCCGCGCTGGGCCAGCGCCGAACCGTTGCACTTTACGGCCAGGTGATACAGTTCGTCGCTGGAGCTCGCCCGGCCGGTCGGGTCAAACAGGGCCTCGACCAGGTCTTCGCCGCAGGAGAGCAGTTGCTCGTAAGTGATCTGGTTGTTGGGCTTGGCCTGGGGCGGCGAAGGCTGGGCGCAGCGGAAGGCCAGGTAGAGATTGCGGTCGTCGTACTGGGCAAAGACGCTGGTGGCGTTGACGGCCAGGCCGGTCCGGTTTTCGCCGCCCCGGCCGCGGCGGCCCAGCAGGACGAACGCCCCGGCGGCATTGCCGCTGCGCACGGGCCAGTCCGACAGGTCGCCGTCGATGACCGGCGGGCGGGGGGCGTATGGCGCCTGCAGGACCGGCAGGCTGACCAGCAGGGGCTGGTCGGGCCGGCCCTCGCTCTGAAGAACCAGGCAGAAATCCATCCTGCCGCCGTCGGAGGCGGGCAGGCCCCGGCCCTCAAAAACCAGCTCCAGGCGCGACAGCTTGCCCGGCGGCATGGCGGCGATGGCTGCCTGGCCGGCAGGGAAGCTCCAGCCCGGCGGCAGGGTGACGGGGCGCAGTTCGACGTCGGCCGGGAGGTTCAGTTCGTTGAACAGATCCAGCGACGCTCTCATCCGGTAGCGGTCATTGCCCAACGGCTCCAACTGGCAACTGGATCGCTCCAGGCGGATTCGGCAGCAGCGCTGCTGGAGGTCCTGCCAGGCCAGCCGCTGCCGCAGCATTTCCTGCGGGCTGGCCTGCTGGGGATGCACCGCCTCCAGCACTTCCTGGGCCAGTATCGCCCGGGCGTCGGCGTAGGCCTGGCCGTCGCGGACGTAGCCGTCCAGCCGGCCGTCCAGGTAGTTGTCGCCGGCGGCTTCTCCGGCGGCGTAGCGAACCAGGATGCCCAGCATGCCCTGGGCGACGCCGGGGCGGTTGCGCTGCCGCAGCAGGTCCAGGTAGGCCGCGTCCTGCAGGCCGCGGCGCAGGCGCTTGAGCCGCACCGACGGCAGCACTTCATCCAGGCCGAAGGCGCTGCCGGGGTAGAACAGCCGCGTCTGGGCGCTGCCGGCGGTTCCCAACGGGTCGCCCGACCAGTTGAGCACGTCGCCCAGGAAGATGCCGGCGCCGTAGCGGCTGGCCAGGTAGCCCAGCACGCGCACGTCGGCGGGGCTGGCCAGCACGCCCGCCCAGCCGATGAAGGGCGGCAACCCGGGGCGGAGGTAATTCCCCGCCAGGGGCGAGGTGGCCGCCGGGCGGCTGGTCAGGGCCAGCAGGTTGGCCGGCGGGGCGAGCATGTCGGCCAGGGAAGGCATATCGCCCGGCAGCGACAGGTTTGCCTCGGCCGGGGCCGTGGTCGGCAACTCGCACAGAATCGGAGTTTTCTCCGCCGCCGATCGCGCCAGCCGGGCCAGTTGGCAAAATTCGCCGGCGGCGTCGGCCGAATCAGGCCGCGGCCAGATGAACAGCTTGTCGGCCATGCCCAGGGCCCCGAAGTGCGAGGCCGTCTGGCCCAGGACCGCCATGACGGTCTGGCGGTACTCTTTCGACTGGGCCCAGCCGTAATTGCCCGGCTCGGGCCAGGCGGCGCTGAAGGGGGCAGGCCAGGCCGGCACCGCCAGGCGGTCGTCGAAGGCCGTGCCGTCCAGATAGGGCTTGACGATCAGGTCGTAATCGTGCCAGTCAAGCTGCACCGCCGCGGCCGCGTCACGCTTGAGCACCGGGACAAGCGTACTCTCAAACAGGTCCAGCCGGTGGGCGTGGGCCAGCCGCATGAGCTGGCGGATGATCGTCAGCGTGCGGGTGGCATCGCGGTTGTCGGTCTCCAGCCGCACCGGCAGGAATGGCTGCTGCTTGCCGCCGATGTTGCGGGTGACGAACTGGGCGGAAACCATCTGCCAGGAGAACGCCCCCAGGCAGTTCACCGCCCGCTGGTCGGGCAGGACGAAATCGTGCACGCGCAGGCGGATGTTGACCGCCGTCTCTTGGGAGCTGCCCGGCAGCCCGGCCGAGACGGTCACTGCCCCGGTGTAGTCGCCCGGGGCGGCGTCGCGCGGCACCTCCAGGTCAACCCACACGGCCAGCCGGCTGCCCGAGGCCAGCGTAAAGGGTTGGCCCTGGCGCGGGGCATCGATAGGCGCCAGCGGATCGTAGAACTGCTGGGGCTGCACGGGCGAATCGGCCAGCCGCAGGTACCAGGCGGGATAATCCTCCACCGCCACCGGCAACATGCGGAACAGCCTCACGGCTTGGAGCTTCGAGCCGCCGGGGCCGGTCAGGTCGCTGGCAGAGAGGCGGACGTTGTCGGCCGGGGCGGCGGCGTCGATAACGATCTGAAAGCTCACCGTCTCGTTGGCGGCCGAGTGAAGCTGCACCTGGGAATGTTCGGCATCGAAGAAGGGCTCGCCCGAGCGGCTGGGCGTGCGGTCGGTCAGGGCGACCATGTCGTTGGCCGCCCAAAGACGCAGGTCCGGCTGGCGGGTGCATCCCGCCAGCAGGGCCAGGATAACAGCCAACGCCGCCGGGAGCATTGGCTTTATCCGGCGGCGGCGTCCGTCGGTGCTTTGGGCACAATCGAGCATAGCGGATCGATTCTACCCGCCTGGCGGCCGGGTAAGAAGCGTAGGTCGGAATTTCAAATTCGCGATTTGCGGACTGTCGGAGCCAAAGGCATCGGCACAACCCTTCCTCAATTCCCAAATTTGAAATTCCCAGATTTTAAATCCGGCGGATTTCGGATTCCCCGCTTTCCCCGGGGCTGTGGCCTCCGGCGGCATATGGTCGATACAAGAGTCATGAACTGGCGCAAACAGCTTCACATTTTCGTGACGGGCGTGCTGCTCCTGGCGCCGTTTGCCCTGACGGCGTACGTGCTGTACGTGGTGGGCAACGGGCTGGATAATTGGGTTCGCCAGCCCTTCACCAGGAACTTTCTTCCCGCCGGCACCGGGCTGGTGCTGCTGCTGGTGTTGGTTTACCTGGTGGGGCTGCTGGGGCAGTGGTGGGCCGTCAAGGGCCTGCTGCGCGCGTTGGAGCGGCTGGTGCTGCACTTGCCGCTGGCCAAGACGCTTTACGAGGCGGTGCGGGACATCGCCAAGCTTTTCGGCGGCCAGGCCGGGCGGCTGGGCCAGACGGTCCGGCTGAAGGTGCCCGGCAGCGACAGCTACGTGCTGGGCATCCGCACCTCCACCTCGCCGCGCGGCGCCGCCGGTGACGCCGGCAAGGTCGCCGTTTACGTGCCCATGAGCTACCAGTTGGGAGGCTTCACCATCTACGCCCCCGCCGGAATGGTTCAGGAAGTGGATATCCCGGTGGAAGAGGCCCTCAAGCTGGCGGCCACGGCCGAGGCCGGCTCGACCAGCGACTACCCCGCCGGGAACAAGCCAGGTTCGTAGGGCGGTCCGGCCGGCAGGGGGGCTTTTTCCCCGCCCGAAGCGATCCGTCCATCCCAACCGGGTATCCCGTTGTTTGAGCAAGAGTCGCGCCTGACCCATGAAGTCGATCCGGACTTCCTGGAATACTGCCGACGCGAGCAAGCCGAGCCCGGTAGGGCGTGCGGCTGCCGGGCCGCACGCGGAATCCGGATGGCGACCGGCAGAGAAGCCAGAAGAATTGCGCGTGCAACCCAACAGTTGCACGCCCTACAAAACTGGTGTGATCTGCTTCCAGTAGGGCACGCTGATTGCTCGCCGAGGGCGAGGAGTCTGCGTGCCGGATGGATGCCTTGCTGAGCGCGATTTGCCCCGGAACTGCGCGAGCAAGCCGAGCCCGGTAGGGCGTGCGGCTGCCGGGCCGCAC
>PMYM01000214.1:16821-17010 GCA_003171235.1 Phycisphaerales bacterium
ATTGTCCTTTTGGCACTTGACGCTGCCGAGAACAGGGGTATACTGCGCTCATCCCGTGGATTTCGGCGGACAGAATGGCCTTGCCCCACGCGGTGTGGGGGTCCACGGGGCCGTGAGGGTGCAAAATGAGCGGCGATAGCCTCCCCGATGGTCGTGGCGCGTGTTCTGGTTCCCCCTCCCCCCAAACCC
>PMYM01000130.1 GCA_003171235.1 Phycisphaerales bacterium
GAGATGATCATGTCGGCCTGGTCTATGAGCTTGAAATCGCGGGCATAGATCTGGCCGTCGATGTCGGACAGTATGGACAGCAGTTCGCTGGTCTCTATCTGCAACGGCCGGCCCTCGACAGAGACAGTGACGAACTTGTTGCCCGCCTGGGCGGATGCCAGGGCCAGCGGGCCGAGATACTTCTCCTCCAGGTCGCCCGGATCGAAGCAGGTGAAGTACCGCCGCATCTCCGAGCGGAAACGCAGGATGGCCGCCTGGGCCGCACCGTCGCTGATGTTGGACATGGGGAAGGACAGGTAGGCCTTCTTCAGGTACGGCTGGAACATCAGCTTGGCCAGGGCGTCGGCCCCGGCTTGGCCGTCCTGCCCCCGGGCCAGAATGAAAAAATGTCCGTGCCCCCGGCAGACGGCTGAGAGAAGTTCGGTGGCCAGCACCTCCTCCTCACGCCATACCATCAGGTCCTTGAGCGTGTGGTCGGCGTGGCCGTCGCGCAGCAGGCGGGCGTGCACGCTGTCGATGTTGTCCACCAGGGTGACGTACATGTCGGCGGCCAGGGCCTGGGTCTGGTCGTAGTCGAAGGCGAAGAACAGCCCGTGCCGCCAGCGGAAGGTGGCGTGGGTGTTGACGATGATGTCGCGGCCGGCGGAGGCCTCTCCCAGCACGTCCTTCAAGACGCTGCGCCGCAGGGCCGTCAGGCGCGACAGCGGCAGGTCCAGGATGCGCCCCTGGGGGATGTCGGGGGCCTCGGCATACATCCGCTCGCCGATGTTGGCCAGGCGCGCGCTCCGGCCGTAGCGCGCCGCCGCCAGGGCGATCACGCCTTCCAGAAACGCCTTCTTGTCCAGCCCGACTTGTCCGGTAACCAGGGCCCGCATGGTCATAAGCTTACGGCAAGAACCGCCACCAGGCAAAGAAGTAGCCGGTAGCCGGGAACAGCAGAGGTTAATCGGTGAACTGGTTAGCTAATCGGTTGATCGGTTACTGAGACCTGCAAAAGTAATCCTAAAGACCAAAACCGTCTGAAGGCCAACATCCAGGAATTGTGCAAGTTCTTGTTTCTTAGCCCAAAGGGCGTTTGCCTATAGCCACGGGCGAAGCAAGCCCCGAGCAAAGCCGAGGGGCGCAGCCCAGCCCGTGGATAGGGATGCGTTAGAGGTCAAGCCCCCGAAGGGGGCGCTTGCCGTCCGGCGCGAAGGACTTGCCTGCCCTCGCACCGCCAGCATGAACCTCTCGCCAAGCAGACCGGCGGATGGCTCATTCTCCGCACGGGGCGTTTTCCCCGGGCTTGCCGTCGCTGCGCTCCGGTGCGCCCGGGGCTACAGGCAGTCGCCCGTTGGGCTCTCGAACAAGGAATCAACGCCTAATGCCTCTTTAAAGAAGGGCTCATTCGGCAGTGGGCGTAACGGCAGGAATATGGCCTCACGGCGAATGAACATTACTTCTACCGGGCTCAGTAATCAGGGATCGCGCCTGTTGAAGGGTCCGCTCCCGATTAACCGATTCACCGATTAACTTGTTTGATCGGGTGGTCAAATTCCTCCGCACCCGCCGTAAGATTCTGGCGTAAAAATCCCTTGACTGCCTAGCCGCGGATGTCATAATGCGATGCTCTTTTGCAGGCATCCTTGCGCCTATAACGGAAAGCATGATGAAGAGTTACATGGCAAAGACCGGCGAGTTGCAGGCCGCCTGGCACCTGGTGGACGCCACCGACCAGGTACTGGGCCGATTGGCCAGCAGCATCGCCATGATCCTGATGGGCAAACACCGCCCCGAGTACACCCCGCACGTTGACACCGGCGATTTCGTGGTGGTGGTCAACGCCGAGAAGGTCAAGCTCACCGGCAACAAGTGGGCATCCAAGGAGTACGCCCACTTCTCCGGCTACCCCAGCGGGCGGCGGGTCATGACGGCCCAGCAGGTCCGCCAGGCCTTCCCCGAGCGGCTGCTGCAAGAGGCGGTGCGGCGGATGCTGCCCAAGAACAAGCTAGCCGTACACATGCTCAGCAAGCTGAAGGTTTACGCCGGGCCCAGCCACCCCCACCAGGCCCAGCAGCCTAAGGAACTGAAACTCTAGTCGAGGCCAGTATGTCTACCGAAGCAGCCCCCCCGACCGCAACGCCCCCCAAGACCGGCGCCACCTACACCTGGGGCACCGGCCGGCGCAAGTCATCCGTCGCCCGCGTGCGCATCAAGAGCGGCTCGGGCAAGATCATCATCAATGACCGCCCGATGGAAGAATACTTCCGGGGTCCGCGGGACCGCGCGTCGGTGCTGACGCCGCTGACCATCGCCAACGCCCTGACCACCTTCGATGTCTGGGCCAAGGTCAACGGCGGCGGGNNGACGCCCGCATGAAGGAACGCAAAAAGTACGGGCAGAAGGGCGCCCGTAAACGCTTCCAGTTCAGCAAACGCTAAAGTGCCAGAATCCAGTATCCCCAAGACTCCGGCACCCCGCGTGCCGGAGTCTTCTCTTTTATGGTCAGGAATTTGAACCACAAAGAGCACAAAGAACACAAAAGAAGGAATTCAAAAGAAGCAATTTCATAAGAAGCTTTCTTCGTGCTCTCTGTGTGCTTTGTGGTTCAATCTTCTTGTTGCTCTCTTGGTGGTTAGTCCCGAAAGGAGTAAGTGGTGAAAAAGATAAGGGTAGCTCTCATCGGCGGCAGCGGGTACGCGGGCTTCGAGGCCCTGCGGATACTCTGCCGCCACCCGCAGGCCCAGATAGTCGGCATCTACGGCCCGGCCGATGAGCTGGGCCCCATCGCCAAGTTCTTCCCCCTGCTCTCTAAGACGGTGGACATGGAGCAGGAGCTGTTTGACGTCGCCAAGGTTGCCGGCAAGGCCGATCTGGCCATGCTGTGCGTGCCGCACAAGGTGGCGATGGCCTACGTGCCGCAGTTGCGCAAGGCGGGCCTGCGGGTGATCGACTGGTCGGCCGACTACCGGTTCAAGGACCGCTCGGTGTACGAGAAGTGGTACTGCCCGCACGTCGATCCGGCCGGCCTGGCCGAGGCGGTCTACGGGCTGCCGGAGTATTTCGCCGACCGCATCGCCAAGGCCAACCTGGTGGCCAACCCCGGCTGCTACCCCACCTGCACGACACTGGCCCTGGCCCCTATCCTGAAGGCCGGATTGATCGAACCGCAGGGCATCCTGGTCAACGCCATCAGCGGCGTCTCCGGCGCCGGGCGCAAGGCCAGCCAATCCAACCACTACCCCCAGCGCAATGAAAACTTCGAGCCCTACGGCGTGGGCACTCACCGCCACATGCCCGAGATGGAGCAGACGCTGAGCGAGATCCTGGGCAAGCCGGTGGAACTGCTTTTCACCCCCCACCTCTGCCCCATGGACCGCGGCATGCTCTGTACCATCTACGCCAAACCCGTCGGGAATGTCTCCACGGAGAAACTGCTGGAGGTGTACCAGAAGGCCTACGCCGCGGCCCCCTTCGTCCGCGTCCGCACCGACACCCTGCCGGCCACCAAGGACGTCGCAACCACCAACTTCTGCGACGTCACCGCCAGGGTGGCCAAGGGCAGGGTGCTGCTGTTCAGCGCCCTGGATAATCTCATAAAGGGCGCCTCCGGCCAGGCCGTGCAGAACATGAACCTCATGTTCGGCCTGGACCAGACCACGGGACTGTACTAACAAAACTTGAACCACAAAGCTCACAAAGGACACGAAGAAGGCATGAAGTTGTAGAAAGAGAAGACTTTGCAGTTCTATATATCGGTCTTTCTTTGTGCTCTTTGTGATCTCTGTGGTTCAAGCTTTTTCCTTCGAGGTGCAGAATGAAGAACGTCCGACACATCACGCTGCCTGAGGGCTTTGTCGCCGCCGGGGTCAAGTGCGGCATCAAGACCAGCGGCAAGGAAGACCTGGCTATTATCGTGGGCCTGCGGAAGGTTTCCGCCGCCCTGCTGACGACCACCAACCAGGTCATCGGCGAGCCGGTGCGCTGGTGCCGCCAAGTGCTGCCGGAAGGCTGCGGGAGCATCCGCGGCATCGTGATCAACGCCGGCGTCTCCAACGTCTGCACCGGGCGGAAAGGTTTTAAGGACGCTCAGGCGATGGCCGCTCAGACCGCCGCCCTGGTCGGGGCCCGGCAGGATGAGATCCTGGTGGCCTCCACCGGCATCATCGGCCACCCCCTGCCAATGGGCAACATACGGCGGGGCATCGCCCAGGCCGCCGCCCAGCTTGGGCGGTCCGACGACTCTTCCGTGTTGCGGGCCATCATGACCACCGACACGCGGGAGAAGTCAGCCGTCGCCCAGGTGCGCATCGCCGGGCGGAAGGTCACCGTCGCGGGCATGGTCAAGGGCGCGGGCATGATGGCCCCCTCCCTGGCCACCATGCTCTGCGTGCTGACCACCGACGCCCTGGTCGCCCCGCCGCTGCTGCGGAAGCTGTTCCGCCCGGCCGTGGCGGCTAGCCTCAACGCCGTCACGGTGGACAGCGACATGTCCACCTCGGACACGGCCGTCATCCTGGCCAGCGGGGCCAGCGGGGCCAAAATCGTCGCCGGTTCAGCGAGCGAAAAGAAGTTCGCCGCCGCCCTGGGCCAGGTGCTGACCAGCCTGGCCATGGCCATAGCCCGCGACGGCGAAGGCGCCACCAAGCTTATCGAAATCACCCTCGCCGGCGCCGCCAGCGACGCCCAGGCCCGCGCCGCCGCCATGAGCGTGGCCAATTCCCCGCTCTTCAAGTGCGCCGTGCATGGGGGCGACCCCAACTGGGGCAGAATCCTCTGCGCCCTGGGCAAGAGCCCCGCCAAGGTGCAGGCCGAAAAGACCGTGGTGAAGATCGGCGGCGCGGCGGTGTTCGTCCGTGGCCGCCCGGCCGGCTTCAACCTCAAGAAGGTCCGGGCCCACCTTCAGGGCCCGACGGTTCTGATCGACGTTAATCTCGGACTGGGCAAGGGCCGCTTCCGCGCCTACACCTGCGACCTTTCCCGCGAATACATAACCATCAACGCCGATTACCACACCTAGACCGAATGCGTGACTTCATAGCCCCGGCGTGAGCCGGGGGTTTCTTCTTCCTGTACCCCCCGGCGTGAGCCGGGGGTTTCTTCTTCCTGTACCCCCCGGCGTGAGCCGGGGGTTCTTCTTAATGCCCACGGCTTGCCAGCCGTGGGCTTTATGACCAATACGCCCCGAAAGCGGAGAACTACTTGATCCCCAGCGCGTCCTTGCCCTTGCGGATGCTCTCCACGATCGCCAGGTGCTGGGGGCACTTGTCCTGGCACTGGCCGCATTCACAGCACCTGGCCAGGTCGGCGTAGATGTCCTGGTGGGGGAACTGGGACAGAATCCAGTGCCGCAGATCCTCCGCCCGCACGCCGTAAACCGTAAAATCGCGCATGGCCTTCATGAAGGCCGAGGGAATGAAGCCCTGCGGGCAGTCCTTGCAGTATCCGCAACCGGTGCAGAAGTTGCCCTCGACGAACCGCGCCCGGTCGATCTGGTCGACCAGCCCAGCCCGGTAGTCATCGCCCAGCGATTGGCTGCCCTCCAGGGCGCTGACCGCCTGGTCCACCTCGGCCTCCGCGGTGAAGCCCACGATGGAGGCGGTGATGCCGGCGTTGGCCAGCAGGAAGCGCAGTGCCCCGTACCAGGGCCCGCTGTGGCCCTGGCACAGGAAATCCACGGCCTTGTCGCCCGCCAGGCCCAACAGGCCGCCCGCCAGCGGGTTCATGATGATCACGCCCACGCCCTTGGCGGCGGCGTACTGGATGTCCTCCTCCGCCTGGCGGTTCATCAGGTTATAGGAGACGGTGGCGCAGCAGAATTCGCCGCTGTCAACCGCCTGGCGGAACAACTCGTGCTCGCCGTGGAAGGTGAAGCCCAGGCCGTGGCGGACCAGCCCCTCTTTCCGCGCCTGGCGCACGCCCTCGACGAACCCGCCCTTGGCCAGCGCCGCCTTCAGCGTCTCCTGGCGATGCAGGCCCCAGAGCTGGTAGAAGTCCAGGTACTCCAGGCCGGCGGCCTTGAGGCTCTTGTCGATGGCGGCGCGAACGGCGTCGGCCGTCGGGGCCAAGTCCCAGTTGCCCTTGTCGGAAAAGTAAATCTCACCCCGGCGGCCCCGCACGGCGGCGGCCGACCACTTCTCGCTGTTGCCGCCCACGTAGCCGGTGGAGGTGTCCAGGTAGTTCAGCCCCAGGTCCAGCCCGCGATTGACAATCCGCCAGGCCGCCTCCTCGCTGGGCCAGCGCATGGCGCCGAAACTAATGGCCGAAACCTTCACGCCTGAATTGCCCAGGGCCTTGTATAACACCGGCTGCTCCTTTGGCGATGCGTATCCCGCCAGTGTATCAAAGCCCCCCGCGGCAAAGAAGGGCTCGCCGGGATTCACCCCGCGGGGCGACCGAGCGTCAGGTTGCTCGCGCAATTAGCTTGCGAATTTGCGGAGCCAACCCTCTCGGTCGGGTGCGTGTTTCAGAGCGTGCCTTTTGT
>PMYM01000121.1 GCA_003171235.1 Phycisphaerales bacterium
GATTTGTGAAAACTGCTCTAGCGTACTCTAAGCTTTCGTAATCTATATTCTTCCGTCTTGTCTTCTCTGCGTTCCTCTGCGTCCTCTGCGTTGAGAATCAGTTTTTTCCCGGCCAGTCGAGCACGGCGCCGGTGTCGGCCGAGGTGGCCTGGCTGGCGTATCGGCCCAAGGCGCCGGTGGTGATCTGCGGCGGGCGAGGCTTATAGCGGCGGCGCCTGCGGGCGAATTCGGCGGCCGACACGCGGGCATTCAACTTTCCGGCCGGCAGGTCGATCTCAATGATGTCGCCGTTGGCGAGCAGGCCGATCTCCCCGCCGCTGGAGGCCTCGGGGCTGACGTGCCCGATGCACGCGCCAGCCGTGCCGCCGGAGAACCGCCCGTCGGTGATCAGGGCGCACTTGTCGCCCAGCCCCATGCCCTTTATATAACTGGTGGGGGCGAGCATTTCCTGCATGCCCGGGCCGCCGCGCGGCCCTTCGTTGCGGATGACCACCACGTGCCCGGGTTTGACCTTGCCGCCCAGGATGCCCGCGCAGGCCGCCTCCTGGCTCTCGAAAACGATGGCCGGCCCCGTGTGCCGGTGCATCTTGGGATCGACGCCGGCCAGTTTGACCACCGCGCCCTTGCGGGCGATATTGCCGCGGAGAATCACCAGTCCGCCCTTCTGGCTGAAGGCGCGGTCCAGCGGGCGGATGACGTCCTGCGGATTGGCCGACAGGGGGTTCTTAACGGCAAATTTCCTGCCGGCGGAAGACTTCCCGGCCTGGCTTTTGATCGCCGCGCGGTACATGTCCTTGACCTGTTGGACGGTTTTGCCCGTCGCCTGTGAGCCCTCGCGGTACATCCGCCGGGCGGCGGCGGTGCACTTTCTGGAGCGCAGGGAGAACTGCTCCAGGTTCTTCATCACCTTCTGGCCGGTGACGGTCAGGCAGTCGGCGTGGATCAGGCTGTGGCGGTCCCACCAGAGCTGGCCCATGATGGTGTGGATGCCGCCGGCGCGGTGCACGTCCTGGATGTGGTAGATCTTGCCCTCGGTGGTTGAGGATGGGGCCACGCGGCAGATGTTGGGCGTGCGCTTGCAGATCCTCTCGATGTCGGCCAGGCCAAAGCCCAGCTTCGCCTCGCTGGACATAGCCAGCAGGTGCAGTATGGTGTTGGACGAGCCGCCCATGGCCATGTCCAGGGTCATGGCGTTCTCGAAGGCCTTGCGGCTCATGATGTTCCGCGGCAGCAGGGGGTAGCTGCTCTTGCAGCCACCCTTGCCCCACCGGCGGGCCATTTCGACGATCCTGCGGGCGGCGGTCCTGTAGAGTTCCATCCGCGCCGGGCTGGTGGCCAGGCAGGTGCCGTTGCCCGGCAGGGCCATGCCGATGGCCTCGCACAGGCAGTTCATGCTGTTGGCGGTGAACATGCCGCTGCATGAGCCGCAGCCGGGGCAGGTGTTGTTCTCGTATTCCAGCACCTCTCGGGCGGTCATCGCTCCGGTCTGCTGCTGGGCGACGGCGTAGAACTGGTCGATCAGGTCCACGTCCTTGCCGGCCACCCGGCCCGCCTCCATCGGCCCGCCGGAGACGAAGATGGTCGGCACGTTCACCCGCAGGGCGGCCATGAGCATGCCCGGGATGATCTTGTCGCAGTTGGGGATGCAGATCATNNTACTTCATGCCGGTGTGGCCCATGGCGATGCCGTCGCAGATGGCGATGGTGTTGAAGATGAAGGCCGTGCCGCCGGCCTTTTGCACCTGGGACTTGGCGAACTCGGCCACCGCGTCCAGGTGGCAGTGCCCGGGCACCACGTCGGTATAACTATTGACGATGGCGACGAAGGGCCTGGCCAGGTCGCTGTCGGTAAGCCCGGTGGCCTTGAAGAGGCTGCGGTGGGGGCCGCGCTGAAAGCCTTTCTTGACGGCGTCAGATCGCATGTGTTCTATGCCTTTCCTTTGCTGCTTTAAGTTCCGCGTGCAATATCATACGGTTTTCGACCGGTGGTTGTCGATTGAGGATAAGAACTTAAACGCCTGCCTATTCCCAGCAGGGGCGGGAATGTGGAGAATACCAAACATGATGCTGGCGGACGGCCCGCCAATGGCGATCTTCTTCCTTTTCGCCGCGATTGTCATAGTCGTGGGCGTCCTGGCTTACATGTCATCGCTTCAGCGGCGAAAGGAACTCCAGGCTTGGGCGGCGCAGAACGGGTTGGATTTCTCTCCGGATCGGTCATCCGACCTGGACGACCAATACCCTGACTTCTCCTGCCTCCGCCGGGGCGATAGCCGCTATGCCAATAACGTCTTGTCCGGCCAGTACCGACAGCGGGCGATAACCGGATTTGATTACCATTACTCAACCGGCTCGGGCAAGAACAGGCAGTCCCACAGCTTTTCGGCCGTGATAATCGACAGCCCCGTGCCGCTGCAGCCCCTGCTGATCCGGCCGGAGGGCTTGTTCGACAAACTGGCGGCGCTGGTCGGGGCCAACGACATCGACTTCGAGTCGGTGGAATTCAGCAAGCGGTTCTACGTCAAGGCCGCCAACCGCAAGTGGGCCTACGACGTGCTCCACCAACGGGCCATGGAGTTCCTGCTGGCCCAGCCAAACTTCGCGATACAGTTCGACCGCCGTTCGATAATCGTCTGGCGGGACCGGACATTTGGCGCGCAGGAATTCGGCCAGGCGGCCGATATTGCCTGCGGCCTGCTGGAAATGCTGCCGGATTACCTGGTGGCCCAACAGACCCAGCGGCAAACGTAAAGTGGGATCAATGCCATGAATCAATTAGCCTATTTCTTCATGCTGCCCGGCGGGACTGTCTTGTTGTTTGTCATCGTTTTCCTCCTGCTGCCGCTGGTGTACGTGGCGGCCACGTACAACTCGCTGGTGCAGATGCGTAACCAGGTGCGGGAGAGCTGGTCGGGCATCGACACCGAACTGCGCCGCCGCTACGACCTGATCCCCAACTTGGTCGAGACCGTCCGCGGCTACGCCCGCCACGAACAGACCGTGCTGGAGCAGGTCACCCAGGCCCGCACCCGGGCCGTCGCCTCAACCGGCTCGCCCGCCTCGCAGGCCGCCGACGAAAACGTGCTGGTGGACTCGCTGCGGCAACTCTGGGCGGTGGCGGAGGGCTACCCCGACCTCAAGGCCAGCCAGAACTTCCTGGCCCTGCAGGATGAATTGGCCAATACCGAGGACCGCATCCAGGCCGCCCGGCGGTTCTACAACGGCAACGTCCGCGAGCTCAACACGGCCATCGAGTCCTTCCCCTCCAACCTCGTCGCCGGCATGGGCAGTTTTCCGAAGGCAGAGTTTTTTGAAATCCAGGAAGCGATCGCCCGCGAAGCCCCTACGGTAAAGCTGTCGTGACGGCACGGCCAAGATGGCCGTGCAACTCATGGGCAAGATGCCCATGCCACGTCAGATAAACAGGTTCACGCTGCCGGCCTGGGCCGCCTCCAGGTACATCGCCACGCCGCCCTGCTGGACGCCGTCGATGAGCTCTTCCTTTTTCAGGCCCATCATGTCCATGGACATGGTGCAGGCCACCAGCCGCACGCCCGCCTGGCGGGCGCTGGCGATCAGTTCGCCCAGGCTGGCGATGTTCTTCTTGCGCATGACGCCCTTCATCATGGCCGTGCCCAGCCCGCCCATGTGCAACTTGGACAGGGCCAGCTTGTCGGCCCCGCGCGGCATCATCCAGCCAAACATCCGCTCGACCAGAGCTTTCCGCACCGGCACTTTGTTTTGTCGGCGAAGAATATTGAGCCCCCAGAAGGTAAAGAACATGGTCACGTCGCTGCCCATGGCGGCGGCGCCGTTGGCGATGATGAAACCGGCCAGGGCCCGGTCCAGGTCGTTACTGAAGACCACGATGGTCTGCTTGCGTGCGTTGGAGGCCGGTGTGGCGGCCGGCCGGTCGGCGGGCAGGGCCTTGGCCACAACGGCCCGGAAATGCTTCTCCTGCGGGGCCACGTCCACCAGGATATTACCGGTGGCATGGCACCAGGCGGCGACGTCGGCCGGGAAGCCCGGGTCGGCGGCCAGAATGGCCAAGGCCTGCCCGGGCTGCAACTGATCGATCTCGCGCTTGAGGGAAAGAATGGGACCGGGACATTGCAGGGTTCGGGCGTCGATTTGGCGAACGATCCGCGGGTCGTCCGGGCCGGATTCTTCCGGCGTGTTGTCGTCGGCGCCGGCATCGTCGCTGAGTTGTGCGGTCACCGGATGCTCCTTCACTGATGAAGATGGATTGGGTGCGGGCTGGCTGCTCTGGCTGGCGGCGGTTGCGTCGCGAAAAGTGCGAATGCCGCCGGTGAGGTTGCGGCAGCGGAAACCGTTCTGCTGCAAGATGCGGCAGGCCAGGTAGCCGCGATGTCCCTCGTGGCAGAAGGCCAGGATTTCCTTGTCCCGCGGCAGTTCCTCCAGGCGGCTGCGTAGTTGGTCCAGAGGGATGTTAACTGCGCCCGGGATGGTGCCGGCAACGACTTCCTCGGGCGTCCGCACGTCCAGCAGCAACTGGTCGGGGGCGGGCTGGGCGGCCTGGGGGCTATGGAATACCGGCATGTCGCCGCGCAGCACGTTGGCGGCCACGAAGCCGACATAATTGATGGGATCCTTGGCCGAACCGAAGGGCGGGGCGTAGGAAAGCTCCAGGTCCTCCAGGTCAAAGACGCTCATCTCCGCCCGCAGGGCCGTGGCCAGCACGTCGATGCGCTTGTCCACGCCATCGGTCCCGATGGCCTGGGCGCCCAGAATCTTGCCCTCCGGCACGTCAAACAGAAGCTTCAGCGTCAGCGGCGCCGCCCCGGGATAGTAGGAGGCGTGGCTGGCGGGGTGGACGAACACCTTCTCGTACCGCAGCCCCAGCCGCTGGCAGGTGCGTTCGTTCAGGCCGGTCAAGCCCACCGCCAGGTTGAAAACCTTGCAGATGGCCGTGCCCTGGGTTTGCCGGTAAACGCTGGGCCGGCCGAAGATGTTGTCGGCGGCGATGCGGCCCTGGCGATTGGCCGGTCCGGCCAGGGGCGCCAGCAAGGGCTGGCCGGTGACCAGGTTGGGGGTCTCGACGGCGTCGCCCACGGCATAGATGTGCTCGTCGCTGGTGCGCATGTGCTCGTCAACGACTATGCCTCCGCGGGCGCTAACGGCCAGGCCGGCGGCGCTGGCCAGGTGGCTTTCCGGCCGGACGCCCGTTGCCAGCACCACCAGGTCAGCCGGCAGCGTCTTGCCGATGCTGAGTTGCACCTCCAGGCCCGACTGGGCTGGGGTGATCGCGGTGACGGAGGCGCCCAGGTGCAAATCCACTCCGTGCCGGCGAAGCTCCGCCGCCAGCGGGGCGGCGATCTCGGCATCCACCACGCCCATGACTTGTCCGGCAACTTCCACCAAGGCGACATTCAGGCTGCGGGCCCGCAGGGCCTCGGCCATCTCCAGCCCGATGTACCCGCCGCCGATGACCAGGGCCCGCCCGCCGGGATGGGCATCCACAGCGGCCTTGATGGCGTCCATGTCGGCCATGGAGCGCAGGGTGAAGACCCCTGGCGAATCGATTCCCGGAATCTCCGGCCGGACGGGCGCCGCCCCCGGCGAGAGCAGCAGGGCGTCGTAGGGTTCGAGCAATTCCTGGCCGGTGGCCAGGTTCCTCACCCTCAGCGTCCGCCCCTGGCGGTCAATGGACAGCACCTCGTGCGCCGTGCGGACGTCGATGCGGAAACGGCGGCGCAGGGCCCGGGGCGTCTGCACCAGCAGGCGCTGGCGCTGGGCGATGACGCCGGCGATGTGGTAGGGCAGGCCGCAGTTGGCGAAGGAAACGTGCTGGCCGCGTTCAAACATGACGATCTCGGCCTCTTCGTTCAGGCGGCGGGCGCGGGTGGCGGCCGAGGCCCCGCCGGCCACTCCGCCGACGATCAGCAGGCGCTTGGGGAGAGACATACTTGCTCCAATCATTTGCAGGTGCGGCGCAGGCACTGGATCAGGCTGGGCAGCCGCGGCGAATTGATGCGGTAGTAAACGGTCTTGCCCTTGCGCTGGCTGGCCAGCAGGCCGTGCCCCTGCATCAGC
>PMYM01000263.1 GCA_003171235.1 Phycisphaerales bacterium
GCCAAGCGAGGGCTGGTGGGCGCCAACTCCACGCCAGCCGCATCGGCCCGCACGACGGCCAACCCGTGCCGGCCGAGGCGGTAGCCGACATCGGGTTCCTCCAGGATGCCCTTCAGAGTGGCCTCAACCAGCCCACGCTGAAGGATGGCCCGCCGCTGCTGCATGCGGCGGTACAGCGGCCAGAGCGGGTGGTCGATTTCGAGGAGGACTAGCGTCCTGTCGTACTCGCCTGCTTCAGGGCGGAAGTTGGGCACGCGGCATTCCTCGCTGACCATCCTTAAGGCGTGGGCTACCGTGCTACGGGTCAGCCGGGCGCCGGGGCAATACCAGTCAACGAGTTGTCGGACAGTGGCGTATCTCAATGTCTATCCTCATGGTCCAGAAGAAGACTACAGCTTCCGTTTTGTAGTCTTCAAGCTCATTCTGGGAATTTCTGAAGAAATCTTCCGCTCCCTTGTATTACATCTCTACAATTGATGTTTTAGCCATCCTGGAGACGGAATCCCTTTGACTTTCTGTAGTCCACAGAGCAGAATTGTTGGCATGGCCAAGCGACAGAGGCATTCGGGCGGCGCCCAAGGACTGCTAGACCGCACGGTTGGGCGGATCGTCGCCGCCGGCTGGCAGGACGACCCGCAGCGACTGGTGGTTGCGGATATCTTGACTGTTTTGACCCGGCTTGCGGGGGTGGCTGGTGGTGGCCAGGCGGCCGGGCCTTCGGCGTCTGCGGCGGCGAGCGTCATCAACGAGGTCATCCGTGCCGCGACGAGGCTGGCCGACCTGACCGGCGACCGCACTGCCCTGCTGGAGCTGATCTCCGACCTGAATCGCTTTGCCGCCACTGTGGGCATCTGGCAAGCCGGCCCGGCCGGCGCTACGGTCTCAGGCCTGTCAATCCCGCGTTTTGGGCATCGCAGGGCGGATTTCACCGTCACCTACCGTGTCCGAAAGAGGCGCGACGGCCAAGAGGTGCTGTTCGAGGAGCGCGAGGGCGGCCGCAAGAACTTCGCCGTCACCCGCAAGGACTACGACGCTGCCGTCGCCGCCCTAGCAGAGCTGGACCTGCCTGTAACGTTCAACGACCTCTACACCCGTTTCGTCGCCCATGGCGGTTCGGACGTGAAATCGCGATACCCTCTCCGCGTGGTCCTGCGGTTCTGGCTTTCTGGCTCACCGCCCCTGGCGACCAAGCGGCGGGCCCGCGTCGAGCCGTCCCATGATTTCAAGAGTAGCGTAGCGAACGCTTGGCATGAGGCGAGCAGGAGATGATACTGACTTCTTCTGGTCTCAGTTCTGGTCCTCTAGCTACTCTTTGCCTTTGTAGTAGATTGTTGTCATAATGCAGCCGTTTTGGGTGTCGGAAACAACGAACGCGAGGCAGCTTGATTCCTGTCATCGACATTTTTGCTGGTCCCGGTGGACTGGGGGAGGGATTCTGTTCCGTCTTGACTCGCCGGGGCGATCCAGCCTTTGGAATCCAACTCTCTATCGAGATGAACGAATTCGCTCATGCCACGCTGCGGCTGCGCACCTTTTACCGCCTATTCCAACATGATCTTGTGCCAGCCGATTATTACGATCATTTGCGAGGCAGGATTACGCTGAAGGAGCTGTATGGCCGGCATCCTGAGCAGGCCCGGCAGGCAAGGCAAAAAGCTTGGAAGGCCACGCTTGGAAAAACTTCGCTCGCCAGAATCAGGGTGCGGATTGAAGCCGCATTACGACGGCAGGCGCACGCCAATCACTGGGTGCTCATTGGAGGCCCGCCCTGCCAAGCTTACTCAATCGCGGGGCGATCTCGGAATGCGGGCGTTGAAGACTACGATCCCGCTACTGACAGGCGCCAGTGGCTTTATCTTGAGTACCTGCAAATCATTGCCGACCACTGGCCAGCCGTATTCGTAATAGAGAACGTCAAGGGGCTGCTTTCGGCAACGCTGAAAAGCCAGCGGATGTTCCAGAGGGTAGTTGCTGACCTGTTCCAACCGGAGCTAGCAATTCGGCGTGAGAATAGGCCGATTCGTCACGGCCGCACGCATCATTATCATATCTGGTCTCTCGTGCAGCCCGGACTGTTCGCTAATGGCGATCTGGAGGGGTCAGTAGTCAGGGCGGAGCTATATGGTATTCCCCAGGCGCGCCACCGGGTAATCTTGGTCGGCGTGCGCGACGATCTTGGCGGCGTGATGCCGGGGCAGCTTGAGCAGCAGACGCAGGTGCCGATCTCCAGGGTAATCCACGGACTGCCCGCTCTTCGCAGCGGCCTCTCACGGGTTAGAGACTCTGATGAGGCCTGGGTTGCTGCATTCGCGGGTCAAGCTGATAGACGCTGGTTTAATGACGGGACGCGTCGAGCGGCGGGGGAAGACTTGCGGAATAGAATCCGTGCGGCTCTTAGGGAGATTACGGCCCCGCGCCATGGTCGTGGCGGAGAGTTTATCGAGGCAGACGCTCCCGTTGATTACCGACCCCGGTGGTACGCCGACGGACGATTGAACGGGGTCTGTAACCACAGCAGCCGGGCGCATATTGAGCAGGACCTTTACCGCTATCTATACGCCGCCTGCTTCGCGCAGCAATATCGCCGGTCGCCGACGCTCAGCGAATTCCCTACTGAACTTCTCCCCGACCACGCAAACGTCCAGACGGCACTGGATGAAGGAGGTTATTTCTCAGACCGTTTCCGGGTTCAGGTTGCCAGCCGGCCTGCGACTACTATCACGGCGCATATATCCAAGGATGGTCACTACTACATTCATCCGGACCCCCTGCAATGCCGCGCCTTGACGATCCGTGAAGCTGCCAGGATTCAAACATTCCCGGACAACTATTTTTTTGAGGGCCCGCGAACGGCTCAGTATGTCCAAGTCGGCAACGCCGTCCCGCCTCTGCTGGCCAGGCAAAAGTTTAGGAGCGCGGCATTGGCCGCATAGCAATCACAATGGCAAAACGAATTCCTTGGTCGCAGGATGAACTGCTGGTTGCCTTTCGACTCTACTGTCGCACGCCATTTGGTAAACTACATCAGCACAATCCGGAGATTATCGAATTATCCAGTATCTTGGGGCGCACACCCTCCGCCGTAGCTATGAAAGCATGCAATTTCGCTAGCCTTGATCCAGTCCAACAAGCGCGGAACATTGCAGGTTTGGGGAATGTGAGCCAGGACGACCGCAAGTTGTGGGAAGCATTCGAGGCAAACGCAGAGGCCATCGCTGCCGATGCGGAGGCAGCTTTTGCCCGACTGACCGGACTGACAACCTCGCCACTTGAGGACGAGGGCGAATTGGGCTTGCCACAAGGCGCGACCGAAATCATGCGAGTTGTGCGGGCTCGCCTCGTCCAAGGATTCTTTCGCGCGACCGTTATGGCCAGCTACGAGTATCGCTGTGCTTTGTCCGATATCGCCGTTCCCCAGTTGTTGAATGCGAGCCACATCATCCCGTGGAAGATCAGCGTGGAAAGGCGTGCTGACCCGCGTAATGGCTTACTTCTGAATGCTCTGTATGACCGAGCGTTTGATCGTGGACTAATCACTTTTGACGAGTCGCTACGGCTTGTCGTTTCTCGCCGCCTCCAAACAGACTTCCCCCCAGTTCTCCAGCGACAATCGCTGTTGGAAATGGCCGGTAAGTCCCTGCGGCTTCCTTTCCGCTTCGCCCCCGATCCGAAGGCGATGGCCTATCACCGCGAAAACGTCTTTAGCTGATCAACGATGCTCTGATCAACCCAGAGCTTTTCTAACCAAGTTGCGTGGACGGGTCCAGCCGCTCCGGATCGCTGGACGACGCCACTGACAGGATTCTGTCACATCTGGAAGACCCGCGACCGACCGGTCCGACCGAGTTTAATGTGCGCGGGCTGGTCAACTCCTTTTCAAGGCCGCAGGGGGACGAGAGTAACCGACTCCCGCTATTCAACAACCCTGAAAACGGCGTAACGGTGGTGGGCATAGCGCTGGTATTCCCGGTGTCCGATAGCCCTGCGACCATCGAATACGTGGTCGGTACTGTCGGCCCGATGCCCGAGGAGGCAAGCCAGTGAGAGATTCTCTTGAAGCAACATGGGCATCTCTCGTAAGACCACTCGCCAAAGGCGACATTACCGGCAAACGAGCGTTAGGACTTTCTTCAAACCGCGCAGCCTACGTGTCGCTTGATGGCGCCGGCTTGAGGCACTTGCTGGTCCCGGTGCCTGACGATACCGATCTGGTCACGCTTGGAGAAACCCGTGGCCTCCAGGTCTCCACGGAGCGGTTTCAGGTTGGTGGGCATCCGGAAGCTCTATACATCGATTTGGCATGTCTGGATCACGCCCAAAACCCCACGTTCTCGGCCGTCGCTGAAGACCTGCTGATCTCATTGAATGAATCGGCTGCTTCGGCTAGGGATGCTGTAATAGGTGCTCTAAGCCGATGGAAGGCGTTTTGGAGTTCCCGGACGGCTGGTCTGTCCAAGGAAGAGGCCCTGGGCCTTTTTGGAGAGTTATGGTTCTTGAGGAGGTGGATGGGGCCACCTAGCAGAACTGCTCTCTCCCGATGGATGGTGACGGCTCGCGCCAGGCACGACTTTCAATGGAAAGCGGCCTCGGTCGAAGTCAAAACTGCGGCCACGATCTCCCCCGGTGGGCCGATCCATGATATTGCGAACTTGGACCAGCTCGATAATCCTGTAACAGGCCAGCTTTACCTCTTCAGCCTCCAGGTGGTTGATGACGCTCTTGCCACTAATACACTCGTAGGGCTAATTGAAACGCTCGTCCGCGACCTTCGTGATGACGGGCAGGGCCTGACGCTCCTGAACGAGAAACTGGCCGAGCGTGGCTACAACCCTGCCGACGCGGCCTCCTATCAGCGGCGTCTGCGTATCGTCGCCGAACGGCTATTCATCGTCGGCAAAGGGTTCCCACGGCTGACAAGGGCGACATTCAGCCCCGGCCTCCCGCCCGGTATCGATGACGTAACATACTCCCTTGCGACTTCCGCGTGTGATCAGTGGTTGGTTGCCGAAAGTCCGCTGGACGAAGCTGTAAGTTCACTTCGTGCGTGAAATCTTTGACAGGGCCATACCTGTCTTAATGGCAGGGCGTAATCGAAAAGCCCCAAGGCAGATTCCTCCAGCTATGTAGACAGATTGAGGCTGCCTCATTCTTCGCGGTTGTGGACCTTCTTCAACCGGGCGGCAAGGTCAGCCTTTTCAGCGATGAATTTCGACAGAACATCCCGGCCTGCCGCAGACATAGATGCAGTGTCCTTCCAAAGGCTGAGCAATCTTGCCGGGTTGACGGCAGATACGGCGTCCCATGCGCCGGCCTGGCGCAGAGCATTTTCAAAGTCAGGCCGGCGAGGGTCGTTGGCTTTGGGGTAATCAATGGCCACCTCCTGCCGGACCTGGGCCTGATGGGATGAGCCGCGAACGATTTCCAGGCCATGCTGCTGGGCAAATTGGATGACCTGCTTCTGGAGGTCCTCCTCCTGGAGCTTAATTGCATCGGCCTGGTGCTCGAGGGCCAGCCGCTGGTCGCGGAGGGCGACCCAGGCGTCCACCAACTTCACCCCCTCATCGGCCTTGAACTGGGCCGGCGGCAGGTTTTCGACGGCGGCGGCGTGGCGCATGGCTGGGCAGAGGGTCCGGAATTCGCACCAGTCGCATAAGTTGGAGGGCTGGGTCGGAAAGTTGGCGGCATCGGCGCTGCGGCTCTCGATGTCTTCGATCATCGCGATGCAGGACTGGCGGACGGCCTGTAACTGATCGGCCGACCGGTGCGACACCACCTCTTGGTCGAACCGCACATAGTGCCAGATGAGATCTACCTCCCGCACGTCATCCCACATGCCGGCGAGGGCAATCTGGTAGAGGGCCAATTGGCGGTCAACGTCGGCCTCAGCCTGCGTGACCAGATGGCGGCTGGTCTTGTAATCGTGGATTTCGTAGGTGCCATCCGGCCGGCGCCCCAGACGGTCGATGTAGCCCTGCATCTTGTACTTGCCGTCCCCGTCGAGATTGAGCCGCACTAACGCCTCCAGCCTGAGCGTGACCGACCCGTTAAATGCCTGGTAGCGGCTATAGTAGGCCACCAGCGACTTGCGGCCGACCTCGCGGTAGTCAGCGGCCTTGAAAGTCGAGCTGACGATCACGATGATGCCCCACACTACCAAGAGGTACTTCATGAAAGCTTTTACTCTCGCGTTGGCTCTATTGGCTTGCGTTTGGAACATAGTCCCGGCGGCTGACGACAACTGGCCCAGGTGGTGCGGCCCGCGGGGCGATTGCACCACTACGCAGAAGGGCCTGCTGGACCAATGGCCCGAAGGCGGGCCCAAGGAACTGTGGCGGCAGCCCGTCGGCCTGGGCTACGCCAGCCCGGTGGCCGTCGAGGGCATGGTTTACATGTTCGGCACCATCGACGGCAAGGACACCCTGACCTGCCTGAAAGCCGACGATGGCAAACTAGTCTGGTCCCAGAAGAGCCCCGGCGGCTACACCGGCGACCATCCCGGCACGCGCGCCACCCCCACCATCGAAGGCAATCGCATCTACACCTTCGGAGGCCAGGGCGACCTGATCTGCCGCAACTTGGCCGACGGCAGGGAAATCTGGACCCGGGACGTGATGAAGGCAACGGGCGGCAAGCCCCCCATGTGGGGCAGCGCCAGTTGCCCGACCATCGTGGGCGAGTTGATCTACGTGCAGGTGGGTGAAGGCGGTCCGGTGGCCGTCGCCGTCAACAAGAAGGATGGGACGATTGCCTGGCAGTCCGAAGAGAAAGGTAAAGGCTCCTACGCGGCCGTGGTGCCTGTCGATGTCGGCGGTGGCAGGCAGATGCTTGCCTTCGGCGGTAAGGGCGTGGTTGGAATGGATCCAAGCAGCGGAAAGACGTTGTGGGTCCAGCCCTGGACCACCCAGTATGACATCAATGCCGTCTCGCCGGTGTATCGCGACGGGCATCTCTTCATCACCAGCGGCTACGGCCGCGGCTGCGCGCTGTTCAAGTTTGACGGTAAGACGACGGAAAAACTCTGGGAGAAGAAAGAGCCGCATGACCGCATGGTGCCGCCCCTGCTGGAAGGCGAGTATCTTTACGTCGCCAGCGAAGGAAGCTTCCTGTGCCTGCATTGGCCCGACGGCCAGGAGCTGTGGAAGGTCGATCTGAAGCTCGGACTGGGCGGCCAGTACGTCCGTACCGGCGACAAAATGGTCCTGATGAGCGACAGCGGCGCACTGATGCTGGTACAGGTCACCCCGCAAGAGTGCAAGCCGATCAGTAAGGTCCAGCTTTTCAAGGGCAGCGAGAACTGGTCTTCGCCGCTTGTCTATCGCGGCAGAATCTATGTCAAAGGCCCCGGAGAACTGGTGTGCTTCGACATTAAGACGCCTTAAAATCGAGCACATCGGAAAGAGGTCGTGGCGAGTTTTACAGTCGGCACACCCGGATTCGGGACGGATTCGCCTTGTGCTGATCTGTATCGCTATTTTGAAGTCGGCGGCTCGATCCGCACCGACACCGGCTTGCGCTCCAGGGCGATGGTTCTAGACTGCTCGGCCTGGCCGGGGAACTGCCACTTGACGGTCATCTCGCCGGCCTCTGAGCGGCACAGGAACGCCGGGGCCGAACCCGCCGAGATGCTCCAGACGCCAAGCGTCTTCTTGCCCGCGACGGCCCAGACGCGCACCGGGCCGGTGCTCTTGGCCTTTGGCGAAACGCTTACCCGGGCGCACAGGTCGCTCTCGGTCGGCAGGCGCAGCATCACGGCGCACTGCCCGTCCTTGAGCACCATGGCCAAATCCTGGCAGCCGTCGCCATTGAAGTCGGCGACACAGGCGGCCTTTTGGCCGTTGCCGGACTCAGGCAGCAGGGTGGTCTTGCTCATGTCCATGGACACCGACAGGCCGAACGCGCGGAAGGCCCGGTTGAAGTAAACCTGCGGGAAACCCTCATTGTGCACGACGGCCAGGTCCTGCCAGCCGTCGTTGTTGAGATCGCACACCAGGCCGATGCCCGAGGCGCGCTCCGAGCCGGTGTATCGCATCTCGCCGGTCAGGCGCATGCGGTCGGCGAAGCGGCCTTCGCCCTGGTTCTCCCACAGGTGGTTGCGGTCGTTGGCGGCGGTGAAGACGTCCAGAAGGCCGTCGCCGTTCCAATCACCGATGCTGGCGGTGGCGGGCTCTTCGCCCAGGGACGCCTGGCAGGCCACCGGGGCTTTAAAGGTCCCCGCGCCGGTTCCCTTGTAGAACAGGCTGCCCTTGGCGAAGGGCTGGATGATGTCGAGCCAGGAATCGCCGTCGAAGTCAGCCAGCAGGCACGGGCCGGCCTTGCCCAGGTCCTTGCCCGGCGCGTCGCCCTCGACCAGCTTCTTGGCCACGGCGTCGGCCTCGGGCGCCAGCAGCATGGGAGAGCCGGAGGTGGAAATCAGCAGGCCCCCCTTGGCCGGCGAGCCGATGTCCAGCGCGGTCAGACCGATGCACTCCGAGAGTTCCTTTGCCCCGGCCGAAGCGATGAACGTGCCGTCGGATCCCTGCAGATGAATCGTGAGGCTCTTGCCGTTCCAACTGGCCAGGTCCAGCCGCCCGTCGCCATTGAAGTCGCTCCAGGCGAAGGCGGCGGATTTGGACTGCAGCTTGTACCTGACAGTCACGTCCTCGGCCTTGTCGGTAACCTCAAAGAGCTTGTCGCCAGCGTCGGAGGCGATGAACAAGAGCGGCACGCCATTGCGCTTCAGGTCCACCGCTGCGGCCGCCGCGACGTTGCCGGCGATCTTGCCGGCATCGACAGGGTTGGCCCAGCATGTGCCGGTCCGATTGGCGACGGTTGCGTTGGCCGGGTCGTCCAGGATGTACTTGGTCAACTTCAGCAGCATGTCCGAGCCGCCGTTCCAGGTACTGACCATCTCAATGCTCTCCTGGTTAAATTTCCAGCCGCCCTTGTCCTCCTGCAGCAGGTACCACGAGCCGTCAATGTGCAGGAATGCATTGCGGGGCTGCCCGGCCGGCGTGGCCGGCTGCTCCCCAGTATTCTCGCCGGGCTTGTCCGGCCAGGAGGCGATGAACACCAGGGCCAGTTTGTCCTGCGACTTGGCGGCCGTCTCGGCGGCGGCCTTGGCGTGGTCGGGGAAGGCGGTGCCGGTCAGGTCAATATCCAGCGTCTTGGCGTCTTCCTTGCCCTTCAGAACGTTCTCGACGGTGAAGGCCAGCTTGCCCTCGGACTGCTGGGCCCTGATCTTCAGTTGCAGTATGATTTCCGACTGCTTCACCAGGTGAATGGGCGTGAAATTGGCGTTGATGAGCCCCGGCGCTTCTCCCACCAACAGCAGGCAGGCCGAAATCATCACCACGGCAAGAATGGACGTGTGTTTCATGATCATTCTTTTCCTGTCCACCTGGTCAACTGCTCGCCTGCTCTAGCGTTACTTGCCTATCGCTTTGCTCACCTCGGCGGCCATCTCATACAGCTTATGCGAGTACTCCACCGTCTCGGACGGATTGAACACTACGTGGGTCGAGGCCGAGGCCTTGGCCGAGCCGAAGTTGCTGAACTCGCTGCGATAATGCAGCATGCGGACGTGATCGTCGCAGACCTTCTTGCAGCGCTGGGCCAGGTCGCCCGAGAGCTTGGCCTTCAGCAGGGCGTTCTGGCAGAAGATGTGGGCCTCGGCGTCCTGCAGGCCCTCGCGCATATTCTCCACGCGCGGGTTGGATTCCGGCCCGCTTTGGCCCTCGCCGACAAGCTGGGTGATGCTCTGCATCAGGCCCACCGTGTACCACAGCCGCCCGGGGTCGGCGAACCGCCCCAGGATGGTCGAGCCGCCCTGCCCGCCGGGCAGGACCGAAAAGAAGTCAACGCCCATGGGGCCCAGTCCCCTGGTGCCCAGGAACTTGTCGCGCCCGAACATGCCGGGGATGTCGCACATGCCCCATGTAGCCTGGGCGTTGGGCAGGCCGGCAAAGAGCATTCTCTCGGCCGACATCCGCCAGTCGCGCAGTTCGATCGTCAGCTCGCGCGGATAGCCGATGACCGGGTAAGGGTTCAGCCAGCCGTAGAACGCCCGGTCCACGTCGGGTTCCCAATGCACGCTGGTCGAACCGCCGATGACCAGTGCCGCACGGCCCCAGGGGTTGCCCCCGGGACCCTGGTCCATGCTGACGCTGAGCTTGGGGTCGATGGGCCGGCAGGTGAACATGTGCCCCAGCCGCACCCACCGGGCCTCGGGAACCAGGCTGATGCAATCCTTCAGGCATTGCACCGAGGCAGTGGGGCCGTCATCGCCGTTCTCGTGCGTGCCCAGTGACATTGACTTCTGCATGCCGTGTTTGGCCAGGATCTTCCGGCAGCCTTCAAAGACCGGCTTCCAGAAGGCGATGGCCTGAGGCGTTCCCCAGGCCGGGGCGCGAAATTCCTTTAGGGCCTTGTTGGCCGGGTCGATCTCGGTGACCAGCGGGCAGCCGCTCTCGTCACGTTCGATGATGTAGAACGACACGATGGGGATCTTGCCCAGGTGCTTGACGGCCGTGTCGATATACCGCTCCAGCAGGTCCATCTGCGGCTTGTACGAGCCGTCGGCCTGCTTCTCGAAACGGAGCATGGAGTGGTCGTTACCGAAGTGAGTCTTGGCCAGCAGCGGGATGGTCAGGTCCTTGGTCGCGATCAAGGACATAATCTGGAAACTCTTGTCGATCAGCTTCCAGTGCTCCTGGGACCACATTTCCACCTTGTAGCGCATGGCCAGGCTTTCGGGGGACTGGATCATGGCGTTGAACATCTGGAAATCCTGCGGGTCGGGCAGCGTCCAGTCGCTGACGGTAAGCTGGACGGGAATGGTCGTGGGGGCCAGCCCCTCGGCGCTGACGGTGAGCGTGCCGGCGTAGTCGCCGGCCTTGGCGTCCTTGGGCACCTGCACGGTCAGCCAGACCGGCTGGATGGACGCTTCCCTGCCTGGATTCATGCGGTAGTTCACCACGCCCACTTCGGCCGGCACTGAATCTTCCATAGCCGTAAAGCCGATACCGCTGCTCGGTTGCCCCACCGATGAGCCAGATGTCGCTTTTGTCAGGAACTGCGGATAGCGCAGCTGCAGGGCCGACTTCGCGATCACGCCCCCGGGCCCCTTCAACTCCGTGACCTCGGCCTTGACGCCCTTTATTGGCTTGGGCGAACTGACCACCACCTGCCCGGCGAACGCGCCGTTCCTGGCGCCCTTCAGCTTGATGGGCGAGCATTGCTCGTTGGGATCGCCGTACTGGTAAGGATATATCTCTTCCGTGATGGACCAGTTCCACACCTGGGGCGCGGCGGGCCTGGCCGTATTGGCGACGACCCCGCCCGCGGCCGTCTTGGCCGTCAGGTCCAGCTCCTCGATGCCCGCGCGGTTCCAGCAGATTCTGTAACGGTCGGTCAGGTCGTAGCCGGTTTCCTTGGGGAACAGGCGCGAGAACATGCCTGCCGCCGCCGGGGCCCGGTGCACTTCCACGGCCAGCACGTTGACGCCCTTGCGGAGGTCGGACGGGGCGATCTTCAGGCTGATGTGGCGGAAACGCTTCTTATATCGCTCGGCCAGGTCGGCATCTTTGTTCCTGGCGGAAAAATCCTTTTCACTGGCGACGAGGGCGAGACTCTGGTTGCCTCCTCCGCCGGCCACGCAGGTTATGGGGCAACCATTGGCGGCGAAGAACGCCTCCTGGGGATAGTCGTCGGCCAGTGTCTCGTTGTCGATCTTCCCCTTCGGCAGGCCGACGCGGCCGATCTCCTTGCCGTTGAGGTACACCACCGCCCCGCCCTGTATGGAAGCCTCAAGGTTCAGTTCGGAAACCTTGGAGAGGTCGTTGACGGTGAACTTGCCGCGCAGGCAGGCCAGGGCCAGGCTGCGGTAGTTCATGCGCATGGGGGTCATGGTCTGGAACCAGGATGAATCGTCGAAGTCCGGCTTGATCCACTCGGCCGGCGGGAAGGCCGAGCCGCGTATCTGGGCGGCTTCCTTGAGGGGGATTTCCATGTTCTTGCCGCCCCCGGAGCGGTTCTTCTGGTCGTCCGCCCAGGCCTTGGCCGCAATGAAGGAGGCGTACGGGTTGTAGGGGTCCAGGCGGATAAGCTTGCCGTCATCCGTGCGCGCAACGTCGGTCTGCCAGGTCTCGAAGTACCGCCAGACCGTGCCGCTCTCCTCATAGGAGCCGTACGGGCCGGAAATCGTGGGGGTCATGTGCAGCAGCGGAACGGCTGCATCATCCGCGCCGGAGGCGATCCGCGCCGCGCCAAACCCCATCGATAGAAACGCCATCAAGGCAACAGAAAAACTCCATAACGCATTCTTCATCATTGATTCCTTGGTGTAATCCGGCGTCGGTTGCCAGGCATGCCGCACGAAAAGCGGCTTGCCTGGCGCCGTTTCACTCCTGGGCGTCCCGGAACCGGGCGATCCGGGCCACAACCATCACGCACGCCATGCATGTCGTGACTTTACCTTACTGCGACGAGCTGCCCATGCAGTTACAGTATAACGAATGTGCCGGATTTCCACCTCAAGCTATCCCGACGAATACCTTGGGCCGACGACGGCAGGCCCGCGCACAGGAAGGAGCTGAAGCCGACAAGACCAAGGCTTGAGCGCGTCGATCTCAGCCCATGCCGGCAGGATTCCGGACCGGCCTGCGCTTGACAGCGTCCTGCGGGACGCTATTCCTGGGCCCCAGGTAGCCTCCAATTGGATGCGCATCCTGGCCCCCGTTTTGCATTCCCGTTACCATCGGACATACTTGACACTGACGGTGTACGCAGATGTCCTGGGGGCAGCTTGTCGAACACGCGCGGCTGGACAACCGTCAGCAACTCCATGACCCGCTCGTGGATGAGCGCCTGCTTCTTCTCGTTAAGCGTGATCTGCAACGGCCTGACGCCGGCGGCAACCGGCTCGATGCACAGCGTAGATTCCTCAATCCTGGGCAGCCAGACTTCGGTGTCGGTGTCATGCTCTGATTGGGCGCCCCCATCCGGCCGGCGGGCCACGCGGTCAATGAAGCCTTGCAATTGGTACCTGCCAGCCTCGTCAAGGTTGAACCGCGAGGGCCTCCAGCCTGAGCGTTCGAGCCTGGTCAAATGGCTGGTAACGGCGGTAGTGGGCGCTGCGGCGGGCACCCGCACCACCAGCCATTATGCTGCGCCGCGTAAGCGACGCACGTGATTTTCAGCCAGCCGCCCTCTTGCGTCGGCAGCGGTAGCAGACGCGGCTGGATAGCACGTAGTGGCATGCCGCCGTACCCAGCCGTACGGGTGCCAGCCAATGCGTCTCACGCACAGTTGATGACGGCGAATTGTGCGCGGGACGCAACTCGCCGGTTGGTGCCATCGCCCATGCTGGCAACCGCAAATGGACTTCAGCATCCTTGGTTGCCATATCAACCTCGACCCGCTCTACAAAGGCTTCCAGCAGGTCGCGGGCTGCCGCCGGCGACAGAATGGCGGCGCCAGCACCAGCAGCACCAAGACGCTCCAGTACGCGGTCTGCCAGCACATCGGGGTCTTCTTGAGCATACTGTTGGGCCTGTTCGGCCTGGGCAATCTGACGCTCAAGTTCCGCCCGCTGCTGGCTGAGGCTGTCCAGTTCCGCATGTGCGTCTGCCAAAGTCGCCTCGTCGAGCGTTTTGACGATCAGCCTGACCTTCGCGGCCACGGCCTCGCGCCGCTGGCGCAGGGCCGCGAGGTCTTCTTCTGCCGTCGCGGCAGGCGCCGTGGCAATTACCGCTTTGATGATTCGGCCTCGAAGGTCCGGAACATCGGCGACCACCTGACGAATTAGTTCCAGAATTGCCCGTTCGAGCGGCTCGGCTGGAATCATCTTGTTGAAGACGGCGCCTTTTATATAACCAACGTTTTTGCGACGGTGCCGGTAGTATCGCACCCGCCGACCCGCCGGGCCGCAGAGGACGCCGGTAAGGTCGGCGCCGTCCTGCCTGGCAAACAACAGGCCGGTCAATATATATTGGCTGGCCTTATGTTTGTTGGGCGACCGCTTGGGGAACATGGGATCGATGGAGTGAGCCCAACGGCCTTCATGGACTTCTTTGATTGCCGCCAATGCCTTGGCAGCCAGGTCGGGCGCCAGAAAGTTCTTCATGCGCGGCTGCTCTTGCCACTGCCAATCGGCCGGCGGGCGCAGCTGTCGGGGTGCTGCGTGGCAGGTCGCCAGTGTTTGCTGGTCAAGGTTAACCTCCTCCGGCGTGGTGTGGCCACGCCTGAAGTAGATGCCCTGCGATAAACGGCTGCCCAAAGCCCAACCGGTGTAGATAGGATTCTCGTACAGGCTTTCGACTTGGCGCTGACTCCATCCTCCGCCTTCCGGGGACAAGGTGCCCCGCCGATTGAGAACGTCTGCAATTCTTTTGCCGCCCAAACGTTGGTCATAGTGCAGGTCGAAGATAGCCTGAACAGTCCTGACCGCCTCGGGAGCCCCAGGCACGATCTGAACCCGCTCTTCTTTCTGTTTGCGGTAGTGGCCCTTGGTGCCGCCGCCGATGCTGCCGTAGGTGTCTATAACGGCACCAGTCTCGGGATGCAGTTTCTGTTGGCGCCCGTCCCCAAGGTTGCGGATGATGAAGATCGGCTTGCCCTCGCTGCTGAGGTAAAGGCGGTCGCAACCGTAAGGCGTTCGTGAGATAACGCAATTCCGTCCCTGGTTTACAGAATACATCCAGCCTTGAACCGACCGCTGCCCAATCGACCTTGCTTGCTCACGAGCCGCATCGAACAGGGCGGCCTTTATGAGCCCGCTGTACGGCCCCGTCGGAAGATTATCGCCGGGGTAGAGAACCGTCTTGCCGGCACGCGTCACCTCAAACTCAAACCAGAAGCCGTGATAGCTGCCCCCCCTGGTCAACCGGTCCATCCGCTGAACAAGAAGGACATCATAATCATCACGGGTCAGGAGGTTATTCAGGTCGGCGCGATTTCCCGGCAGTGAGCCGCTCACGCCCTCCAGCACCACGTCGTCCACGATCACCATGCCTTGCCGCTTGGCCTCAGCGTGCAGCCACTCAAGTTGCGCCTGGGTGCTAGTGGTGCCGTCGGCATCGCTGCTCTGCCGCACCAGGCAGATGCACCGTTTCCCGCGCAGAGATTGTCCGCTATTTTCCTTACTGTCCATTTCCACGATCTCCAGCGGCCCGTTCCTGGCGAACCAATTCCACCAGCAGCCTGTCGATGGCGAGCTCGGTCCGTGCCGCCTCTTCCGTCGAGGCGGCTTGGACCCGAACCTGCACGACGGGCTGGGACCGTCTGGTCTTCCCTTTCAATAAATGCGCACGAGCTCCTTCATTAATCTGCTCGACGGTCGCAATATTCTCTTTGTTGCCTAGCCGGCAGCCGTATCCTTTTCCTTCTTCCCGTTCTTCTCCGTCTTGCATGATTTCTCCTTTGTTTTGTTTGACGACGGCAGCGGATAGTTGATGGCGCATCGTCGATACAGGTCATTCATGAACCCGACCTCATCGCAGGTCATTTTCCGCGAACCTGCGCTCATCTTCGGCAGTCACACCTGGAGGAAGCTCGCCAGAACCGTAAACGACCAAGACCTTGGTTAACGAGGTCGGTGTCATCGTCGCCAACAGCATTCGCAAAGCGCCGGCCCGAAACTGCACCGCGGCCTCCACAGTCCTAACGCAGTTGACGCCCTGCCCCTTTTGTTCCACCCACAGTGTGATATCCGCAATCAAACGGGCGATCAGAGCTTTTGCTCTGATGCGTATATCTCGCATTTTCTCGTCACCTGTCTCGGTTTCCAGCAGCGAGAGCAATTGCTTGCCCTCGGCCAATTCTGCGACGTTGACGCCGCTGCACTCGGCTCTCAGGTTATCAAGCTCCTTGGCGATGCCAGCCCGCTTCGCCGTCAGCCTGGCCAGTACATCTAGCAGGGCCGATGTATCAGACTCCGTCAAGATCCGGTCCTTGATCGCTTCGATTTTGGCGTCAACGCTAATGAGTTCTCCCTCTGCTGCATCAAGCCTCAGACGATGCTCGTTACCGCTATCCGAGTAGATGTCACCCGTTCGCACTTCGTGAATCCATTGAATAACAGCAGCCTCGAATAACGGCATGGGGACGGACCAGCGGCAGGCGTCGGTGCTCTCATCCCGCCAGCTCGCGCAGGTGAGCAATTTCTTGACTCGACTATTCTTGCCGCGGTTGTGGCGGTACAGCCCGACCGGCCGACCACACGAGCACCGAAGCAACCCTGTGAACAAGTTTGCCATTGTCGGCTTGTAACCGCCACGAGCTGTCAACCGGTTGGCCGTTGAGTGTCGAGCGCGGTAGAAAGTATTCTCGTCAATGACGGCGGGGTAATAGCCCTTAATAACCTCACCAACGGGGACGCGCTTGCCGTTGCGCCATAAGCAAGGCTGATAGTCCCCAAAGGTCGAAATGGAATTGAGGATCTTCCTGGCGTAGGGTTGTGTCCAATGGTCACCGTCGCCGATCGGCGCAACGCCACGTCTGTTGAATTCTCTAATGATCCTGTTTGCCCCGTAGCCGTTGATCGTCATGTCGAATACCTGCCGAACGGCCGCCGCGGACTTCTGGTCGATCACGATAGTGTCGCCGCGACGCCTGCACCAGGCGGGGAGTTTGCCGACGGGGCAATGAGATTCGGCGGCAGCCTTGCGCCGCTGAACCCAGTTAGCCAAGAGCCTGTTGGACTTGGTTGCGCTCTCGTCGTGCGCCCTGCCCATTTGCATTATCGCGATCAGCATCTTCGTCATGTCCAATTGGCCAGGCTCGAAGACGTATTCAGGGGATAGCGTAACGATTCTGACGCCTGCTCGGATGATGGAGAGAAACAGCTCGAGCGCCTCCTCCAGTTGCTGCCGTGAAAGGCGATCAAGCGATTCAATAACCAGAGTTGAGCCTCGCCTAACTGTGCCGTCCGTTATGGCGTGAAGAAATGCTCCCAGCGCACCGGTGGTTGCGTTGTTTCCCTTGAAGGCCGAAACGCCAAGGTCGCGGAGAGAGAAAGAAGTCTCAAGCGTTAGCCCATGCGCCCTACAGTAGGCCGCTGCCGCTTCTGTCTGCCTTCGTAGGCTATCCCCTTTCGCCTGCTGGGGTGACGAAAACCGCACATAGCTGTAGGCGATGCCCGTTGTCTTGGCTGGCGTCATGGGTGTTCTCCTTCACCATGACCACCATTTTACCTATCTGTGATTAGAAATAACATATTCTTCAAGATGTACCTGGCCAAGGGCATCGACGATTTCCTCGAGCGGCCGGTGGGCCCGGGCCAGATGTGGTCCACCCACAACAACGAGGCCAGCATTCAGGAGTTCGGCCACGACGCCGGCAGCCCCAGCGAGGACGTCCATATCCAGCAGGTTCGAGAGGCGATGGACAAGGTGTCGGGAGTGACCGGCCTGGCCGCCGGATTGATCCGCGGCAACGTCGGCAACCTCACCAGCGCCACCGCCCTGCGCGTGCTGCTGTCGGGGCTGCTGTCGCGCACCGAGCGCAAGCAGGTCACCTACGGGCAGGGCATCGCCCGCATTATCGAGTTGATGCTGGAGCTGATGGACCGTTCCGGCCTGCTCGTAACGGCGCCGGAAGACCGCCGCATCGAGATCCACTGGCCCAGCCCGCTGCCCGAGGACCAGCACCAGCGCCTCGTCGACGCCCAGGTCAAGGCCGCTCTGGGCGTGCCGGCCAAACGCATTCTGACCGAGTTGGGGTATGACGAACAGACACTGGCACAGTGAAGAGAGATTTCAGATTTGGGAATTTCAAATTGCAGATTGAGCCAGAGACATAGCCGCGGCCAATCCTTCAATTCCCAGATTTGAAAAAGGGAAGCAAATCGCCACAGGGAACCAGAAAGGAACCAACCATGTCGGACGAAATCGTGGAGCCGCAAAACCAAGGCAATTCCGCCGGCGACAGCGTCGCCGAGGCTGACGGCGATAGCGACAAGCTGGTGCCGGTCAGCGAGTCCATCAAGTATCGCCGCCGCGCCCAGCAGGCCGAGGGGCGGTTCCAACAGGCCCAGCAGCAGCTAGGGCAGTTGCAGCAGCAGATCGAGCAGCGCCTGGACCAGCTCGCCACGGCCGAGGCCCAGCGCGACGAACTCCAGCACCAGTTGGATACCCAGTGCCTTCGCCACTGCGCGGAAAAGGCGCTGCTATCGGTCGGGGCCGATGTCGAAACCGCCATGGCCCTGCTGGAGAAGCGCCTGCCCCTGTCGGAGCAAAACCAGGAACAGCTCGAGCAGGCCGTGGGGCGGCTATTGGAGGAGAAGCCATTCCTGCTCTCCCCGGCGGCGTCGCTGCCGGGCAAGACCGCCTCGGCACGCGCGGCCCGTCCGGCGACGGGACTGACCCGGGCCGCCTCCGCCGCCCGCGGCAGCGGCAGCCGCCGCGACCTGGCCGAATACCTGCGCCTGCGGCGCGGTGTCTCGACAAGTCGGTAGTGCCGGATGATTTGATTTCAAATTCAGTACTGTCCGGTTAACTTTCTGCCAACATGAAGTAGAGGCCCAATTTTACAGGGTCACGTGCCTCTGATGGTCGTAATCGATTTGAATTTGGATTCTCCCTTCGGCCATGCTTTCCCACCAGGAGGCATGGCCTATGAACCTTGGAAGGATCATCTTTGCCCAGTTGATGGACTT
>PMYM01000176.1:0-224 GCA_003171235.1 Phycisphaerales bacterium
CCCGAGGAAGTGACCGAGATGCAGCGGGCCACCAAGGCCGAGGTCATCAGCTCCACCTTCGACGAACCGGCCAGCCGGCACGTGCAGATCGCCGAGATGGTCATCGAGAAGGCCAAGCGCATGACCGAGTTCGGCAAGCACGTGGTCATCCTGCTGGATTCGATCACCCGCCTGGCCCGGGCCTACAACACCGAGGTGCCCCACTCGGGCAAGATCCTCACCGG
>PMYM01000176.1:298-38872 GCA_003171235.1 Phycisphaerales bacterium
TCTGGCCGGCCATCGACATCAGCCGCAGCGGCACGCGCAAGGAAGAACTGCTGCTGGACCCGCAGGAACTCAAGCTGATCTACCGCCTGCGCAAGGTGCTCAGCGACATGAACCCCGTGGAGGCCATGGAACTGCTCATCAACCGCCTGGGCAAGTTCAAGTCCAACGCGGAGTTCCTGATGTCCATGAGCTTTGAGTAATCGGTTTTCTACAGATTTGCCGAAATAGAATAAGGGCGGCACGGCTGGTCAAGCCGGCCGCCCGAGCTTTTAGAGGGCAGCTATGATACGGTCAGTCCAGATAGAGAATTACAAGTGTTTCCCGGAGTTTCAAATCAACTTAACGAAGTTTAGTGTCCTTATAGGTAAGAATGACAGTGGTAAGACCGCTTTCTTGGAATCTCTAAGGCTTCTTGCGGCAGAACCTCCTGGAACCAATATCGAAGTCTCGCCGGATTCTGTTTTGGGGAAGGAGTCGGTCTGGCGCCAAAGAGGAAATGAGTTCTGCATTACAGCCGAATGGGCATCCTCAGAGCCAAGAGGCATGCTGTTTCAGGTCAAGAGTAGTAAAAAGGGAGGGACACTTCATTTTGATCTTTTGGGAGGTAGTGCTGGCCTTATTCAGGAAAAGAAGGCCGAGATATTTTCACAAAGCATGGCTAGAACCGCTTATTATCAATTAACACCGCAAGCTCTAAGGCAGGCGAGCCAACTATCAGCCCAAATGAATCGTTTCGGCGAGGGTTTTCCGACCTTTCTTGATGACATTAACAGAAGTAGTAGGATAGCCTTTTCGGAACTTGAAAAAGAGTTCTATTCGCGATTTCCATATTACGAAATGATCATTCTGGGAAAGACGAATGTACCAGAGAAAAGGGGGGGGGCGGATGGCCGCTTTGAGTTCATCATGAAGGACGCCTTCAAGTTGAGTTTTCGAAGCGTTAATGGTGAAATTCTAGGATCGGCAAGCGTATCAGACGGTGTAATGTTATCGTTAGCCTATGTAGCAATTTGTAATCAACCGGAACCTCCCAAAATCCTTCTTATAGAAGAGCCAGAGAATGGTGTGCATTATGCCAGCTTGCAGGCGATCGTAAGCACTCTACGAGAATTAACGAAGAAGAAAGATGTTCAGGTGATCCTTACAACACACTCACCTTACCTGCTAGACCTTGTTGAACCTGATGAAGTGTACCTCTTCTCAAAGGATCAAATAGGAGCAGGTCAAGTTAAGAGAATGTCTGATTATCCCGAAGTGGACGAAATGAAGAAACATTTCAACACCGGCGAAATCTGGACAAACCTGCTTGACAAGGACTTGCTTGGCACCGAGGGGAAGGGCCGGTGAGACCCAATACGATTCTGGTGCTCGGGGATGGTCCGCACGAATTGGGGACCGCATATGACGTAGCACTTGGTCCGGCCGATCTGCCAGCCTTGCCTTGCCTGGTGCATCGTCTCATGGGCAACCCGGACCAAGTTGTGTTCACCTGCCGTCGGTTCAAGAACGTTGACCACCACTTTGCCGGCCCCGGCTTCGGTCATAACTATAAGAAACAAGTCATCGTGGCTGTGCGAGAGGCCAAGAAGGCTGGCCACGCCGCCCTGGTTATCCTCATTGACCGGGATCGCCGCGATAACGACGACACGATTGCGCCTCTGAAAGCGGGGCGCGACGCGGAAGCCAAACCTGGCGCACCGGCCTGCGCGGTGGGCGTCGCTGTCGAGACATTCGATGCGTGGATGATCGTTGACGGCCTGGCCATCGGCAAGGCCGGCGGAGACGCCAGCAAGCCGCACTCCGATCCGGAGAACCTTGACGGCAAAGAGCGGTCTGGCCAGCATCCAAAGGACAGGGCTCAGATTGTTCTGGGCGAGGATGGCCTTGCCGAAAAGTACAAGGTAATAGCACGGCATGCCCGTCTGGAGTTGTTGGAGGAATGCTGTCCGGCCGGTTTTGCGCCTTTTGCCGAGGAAATCCGGGAAAGGGTCTTGCCCACCGTTTCCCGTTCGGAGTAGCCGGGTACGGCGAGCGGATACTGGGCCGCTCGCGCAATCCTGGTTTGCAGTGTTGACGGACCCATAGGCGATGCGCCACGATCCGCCGGCGGGTCCAGAAGCCATCCGCCGATGGCCTTCGCGAAAGGCTCTGCCTGGCGATGAATCGGTTAGCCGGCTGGACTCCCCGTGTCGGAAGCCCGGGAGAGGTTGAATTTGAAGCGATGGATCGCCCTGCGAGCGCCCAGCCAACGCCGGCATCGCCAGCGTGAACCTGTCAGGACGGCTCGCACGGGGATGGCTTTCCCAACTACTCGGGCGGACCGGGGTGCCGGGGCTGCCGCCCCGGCCTGGAATGGGGTCCGGACCGGGTACATAGGTAACAGTTTGTACCGGGGACATGGGTAACACTCTGGAAGTAGGATGGCGGCGATTTTCTGCTGCGTGCCGGCCACCTGGGCGGCGCAGCGCGAGAACTCCTTCTGGGCGGATTGCCAGGCCCTTTTCCAGGGGCTTATCGTCGGCGAAGAGTTCGACGTATGCCCGGCCGGCGCGGATGCCTCTTGAATCGCCCATCACTGAACCTCATGCTGATGTTCAGAAAACCAACCGCTTTGTCCGATGCTTTGAAAGGAAACGAGGTTCGGCATGAGGCTGGTAACTGTGGCAGTGACAATTCTATTTGTCATTGGTTGTTCGGACACCCGTTATCCTCGGGGAAGAGACACAAAAGCCTCGTTTTGCGAAGGCCGTTTTCAGTTACTTAGGAGTGGTTCAGCTATCGCCTTCTCCACGCTCATGGACGAGAAATCAAATACCGCCGTCGCCAACGGAATAACGGGATGGACTGACAACGGCGACTGGGCCTATTTCGTAGATTATTATGGCGGACTCATTCTGCTCGACTGCAAGTCGGAGAGCCTCCAGAAGTACGGGGATATTTCTTCAGTGCCAGAAGCCCATAAGGGACCATTCGTTGAGTTGCTGCAGAAGGCCACGGTTGCTCCAGCAACTCAAAGAACCACGTTCCCTCAATCATGATTGGCTTTGTTTTACCACCTCGTTCGCGACGCCCGCCCGGATGAAGCAGGCCTGCGCGGCCGCCCACAGAGACGTCAGCAGGGCCGTGGTTTTGATGTCGCCGTCAGCAGGGTAATGCCGCCCCGGCCACAGAGCCCCGGCAGGGGCGGCGCCATTCCAGGCCGGGATGGAAATCCCGGCGATGCGTCCAGCCCCGTCTGCAGATCCAAAGAGCCATCCGCCGATCTGCTTGGCGAAGAGTTTTACCTGGCGATGGATTGATCGGCCGGTGTTTCGCGCTGCCCACCCGCCCGAGATAAAGGTCGAGATGCCGATTACTCTTAGCTTCACCGCTTCGTCTGCCTCGTAGGCCACGGCATCGCCAGCATGAACCTGCCATAACGGCTCGCACGGGGATGGCTTTTTGACCGCGCGGTGAACCGGTAGCGCCGGGGCTTCCGCCCCGGCCTGGAATGGCGCGTCGGCCTGTTTCTGGATGGCGGCGATCCTCTGCTGCGTGCCGGCCACCTGGGCGGCGTAGCGCGAGAACTCCTTCTGTGCGGATTGCAGGCCCTTCTCCAGGGGCTTGTCGTCGGCGAAGAGCTCGACATAAGCCCGGCCGGCTCGGATGCCAGTTGCGTTAGACATGCCGCGTTCCTAGACTGTCCGGTTTGAGGACACCTGCATGAAGACCCTTGACGAACTGGCCCGCGAGAAGTGCGTCCTTCAGCCGACGGACAAGACCACGTTCCAGCGGAAGGCCCGCATTCTTCAATCCCTGTGGCGCAAAGAGCAGGGGTACGATGCTGGCATACATCGAGGCCAGCGGTTGGGGTCGTCGCTTCCGATGCCCTGGGCTCGGGAAACATTGGCGAATTACCTCAACGACGCAATCCGGCAAGTCATCCGAGAGGAAGTCCTCGACCCCGATAGTAGCAGAGAAAAGTTCTTCAAGCCGCCCCGCATCTTTGACAATCTTCTGTCCAGTCAGCCGCTCGCGTTCAATCTGTTTGCCGTGCTCAGCCGTGACATGTCGTTGGCCACGCGGGTATTCCTTCAGTTGACCGACGGCAGGTGCCAGAGAGTGACCAAGATCGAGTTTGAGCATTCGCCCGGACGCGGCATGAAGGAGTATCTGGACGATCACTCGGCCTTCGATGTTTACGTGGAGTTCGTCGGGCCTTCGGGAAAGGGCTTCATCGGCGTTGAAGTCAAGTATCACGAGGACTTGCAGAACGAGCCGTCGCGTCACCACGACCGGTACGACGAAGTGGCGGCAGCTATGGGTTGTTTCCTGCCGTCCTCGCTGGCCCGGCTCCGCGAGAAACCCCTGCAACAGATATGGCGCGACCACATGCTGGCGGGCGCCCAGTTGCTGCACGGGGATTTCAAGGACGGCTTCTTTGTCCTGATCAGCCCGAAGGACAACGCAGCCTGCAACGATGCCGTTGCCGACTATGGCAATTGCCTCAGTTCTACCAAGACCTTTCATCATTGGACTCTCGAAGGCGTTGTTGCAGGCATTAAGCAGGCAACATCGGAGCAGTGGATTCTGGACTTTGAGGACCGCTATCTGAACTTCGCCAAGGTTGACCGCTTGCTAGGCTAAGACTGTGCCGTCTGTACCTCATTCGCCACGCCCGCCCGGATGAAGCAGGCCTGCACCGCCGCCCACATCGCCGCCAGCAGGGCCGCAGCCGTTTATGTCGCCGTCGAGCCGGGGGATAAGCAGACTTTGTTCCGGGCAAAACCCCTGTTAACGGCTCTGCCTTGTGGCCTGAGGCAGTGCCATGGCCGGCTGAGGGTTGCGATCTTGCCTGCCGACGTGGCGACCTTCCGGAGGTCAAGCTCGCCGCGCCATCGCGAGTCAGGTCAATTCCGGGCGCAGGTCCACCCGCTCGCGTGGGAGCAAACCGGGCCGGTTATCCGTGGCCTGCGCTGCGCTCGCCCACGGCTACCATCCCTGGCCCCCTCGGGGCCAAGAGCCGGCCAGGACGGCGATGGCTGGCCCATCCGCGCCGCCGGCGAGCTTGGACCACTTGGCCGCGCCCCGCCCCCCGATGACCTTGGCGGCGGTGGTTCCGTAGCCGCTGCCGTCTTCGTCGTCGGGCATGTCGCCCAAGCCGGGCACGGCGAGCGGCTGTTGGCCCGCTCGCGCAATCCTGGTTTGCAGTGTTGACGGCCCCATAGGCGATGCGCCATTCCATTCCGAGCCGTGAAACCCGGCGGGAGCCTGGGCCAAGCCCGGCAGACGGGCCAAGAGCCGGGCGGGAACGAAAAGCCATCCCCGTGCAACCTGCTGGGAGGGGTTCCTGATGGCGATGCCCTCGCCGGCTGGGCAATGGGTCGCGAAAAAGGTGCGGCGTCTCGAGTTGCCGGGAGAATGGAATCGATTGCTACGACTACGACTAATTCCCGCCATGCAGGTCGAGAAAGTTGCACACGCCACCCATCAAGAGAATCACGCTGTCGGCAGGGCGCGGCAAACTCTCTTGCCGATCATGGCACTGCCTCTGGGATTCCGGGCAGCCCCTTACCGGGGGTTTCGCGGCCTACGGGTGGCACAGGTTTTTAACCTGTGCCTGCCCAATTTGAAAAGCTGTGCCACAACGTCCGCTGCACCCCCGGCTACCATCTTTGCGGCCCTGCGGGCCTGAACTATCCGTGGGTTGCCCAGCGGCACGCAGATTTCGCGTCGCGAAATCAGCGTGCCCTACGGGCTTTGCGGCCCTGCGGGCCTCATCCAGCCGTGAACGATGATTCTTTCCCAATTGCCATCCTTCGGCTCATCGGACCTGGGGCATATACGGGCAAGCCACGCTGCCGGGAGAGCCAAGTCCCGATAGGGACGGAGAGAATTTAGCCGGGGGTGGAGCAAGCACGGCGCAGCCGGGCGCGGCGCAGCCCCCGGTAAGCGATCTCCAGATCGGTCAGAGGCAGTGGCGTGGCCGGCCGAGGGTTGAGGCCTTGCCTGCCGGCGTGGCGACCTTCCGGAGGTCAAGTTCGCCGCGCCATCGCGAGCCAGGTCAATTCCGCGCGCAGGTTTAGCCGCTCGCTTCTGAGTAAACCGGGCCGGTTATCCGTGGGCTGCGCTGCGCTCGCCCACGGCTACCATCCCTGGCCCCCTCGGGGCCAAGAGCCGGCCAGGGCCGCCTGGGCGGTGGATTCCCTGGAACGGCGGTGCCACCAGTAACCAGGCAAACCTAAACCGCTCTCCGAGCAGAGTGTCCTTCATGGCCGCCGCAACCTACTTCGCCAAGGCTTCGTAGGTCAGGAAAGACGCGGCTGCCATGCCACCCCGAAGCGGGAGAAATTCTTGCCGGCGGGGGAGATTTCTCTTGACTTTTTCGAAAAAGTTGTTATGTGACTGTATAACATCCGCATGGGGGATGTCGTCGGGGGATGCATCTCCCGGAGGGGTTTTTGACAAGTGCAGAGGGGCAGGCTACAGGCTAAAGGCTAAAGGCTAAAGGCTGAAGGCTGAAGGCTGAAGGCTGAAGGCTGAAGGGTAAAGGCTAAAGGCTAAAGGCTGAAGGCGGAAGGCGGAAGGCGGAAGGCGGAAGGCGCAAATGACCCTCCATTGCCTCCGAGTTTGAGCTTTTAGATTGCAGTTTTCAGTCTTTTGTCGCTCAAATCCTGCTCAAAACCTTTCTGAAACTTTTCGCCATTTTTCGCCATTTTTCGTTTCTTTGCGTTTTGTAGCTACTGTGAATTAGGATTAACTAGTTTTGCGACAATGGGATACGTAAAAAACAACAGTAAGGTGTTTCATGTAGTGCGCTATTCACTTGCCAATGGGCGCCCGCTGGGGTTTATCGCCCTCGTGCAGGCGGCTGGCCCTGAGCGTCTCGAAGGGTGCAGCGGTGCAACAGGCGGCGGTTTATGCTAATGATGGAGTAGTTATATTGATGGGAATGGCAATGACCCAGAAAGAGAAGGCTCGTTTCAAGGCCGTAGTGTTCGACCTTGACGGCACGCTGCTGGACACCCTCGACGACCTGGCCGATTGCATGAACGCGGCCTTGCGCGAACTGGGACTGAAGGACCATCCGGACGTGTCCCACCATAAATACTTCGTCGGCGACGGGGTGAGGAACTACATCCTGCGCGTGCTGCCGGAGGATAAGCGGGCCGACGAGGAGTTGATCGCCCGCCTGAGCGCCACCTATCGCCGGAATTATGCCGCCGGGTGGAAGGTCAAGACCCGGCCATATGATGGGGTGCCTCAAACGCTGGCGGAGCTTCGCCGGCGGGGTCTGCGGCTGGCGGTGCTGTCCAACAAGCCCGACGAGTTTTCCAAGGCCACGGTGGCGGCGTTTTTCGAGCCGGGGCTGTTCGAGTTGGTCGTCGGGGCCGGTGACGACATGCCGCTCAAGCCCGATCCGGCCGCCGCCCTGGAGATCGCCCGGCGGATGGGCCTGGCGCCGGCGGATTTCCTGTACGTGGGCGACACGGCCACGGACATGAAGACCGCCGTGGCCGCCGGCATGTTCCCGGTGGGGGCGATGTGGGGTTTCCGCCCGGCGGAAGAACTCAAAGGCAGCGGGGCGAGGGTTCTGATTAAACGCCCCGGCGAACTGTCACGATATGTGTAGTGGTTTTCGGAGTGAACGGCCAGATGACGCCTGACCAGACATTTTCGCCCAGCCGCCTGCCGGCGGTTTGCGGCTTTAACCTGCTGGAGAAGTTTTGCTGGACGCCCCAGCGGCCGCGCGGGGAACCGTTCTTGGCCTGGGATTTTGACTTCATCGCGGGGCAGGGGTTTGGGTTCGTCCGCCTGCCGATGGACTACCGCACCTGGACGCGCGACCTGGACGGCCAGCGGCGCGACATCGACCAGGGCGCCCTGGCCGAGGTGGCGGCGGCTGTGGAGATGGGCCGGCAGCGCGGCCTGCACGTCTGCGTCAACCTGCACCGTGGCCCGGGCTACTGCATCAATCAGCCGGAGCTGGAGCCGTTTAACCTTTGGACCGACCCGGCCGCACAGGAATGTTTCGCCCATCACTGGCGAGCCCTGGCCAAACTGCTGGCGGGCTACTCAAACGAGCATTGCAGCTTCGACCTGCTGAACGAGCCGCCGGGCTACGACGAGGCCGGCTTTTCGCCCCAGTCGCACCGGCAGGTGATGGGCCTGGCAGCCGCGGCCATCCGCCAGGTCAGCCCCGATCGGCTAATAATTTGCGACGGGCACGACGGCGGGCACTCGCCCAACCCGGAGTTGGCGGACCTGGGCGTGGCCCAGTCCTGCCGCGGCTACATTCCCATGCAGATTACCCACTACCGCGCCGGTTGGCTTGGCCTGGGGGAGGACTTCCCCTGGCCCGAGCCGGCCTGGCCGATCAACGAGCCCGGCGACATCCCCGGCCTGACCGGGCCGTGGGACGCCCAGCAGCTCAAGCAGCGGGTTTACGGCCCGTGGCGGGAGATGGAATCCCGCGGCGTGAGCATCCACTGCGGCGAACTAGGCGTGTTCAATCGCACGCCGGCCGATGTGACGTACGCCTTCATGGACGACCTGCTGGGCGTGCTGGGCGAGTTTGGCTGGGGGTGGGCGCTGTGGAACCTGCGCGGCCCGTTCGGCGTGCTGGACAACCACCGAGCGGGCGTCCAGACCGAGCCTTGCGACGGCCACGCCCTGGACCGCCGCCTGCTGGAAATACTCAAGAAGCACAACTCTATCGCCAAGGCGGGCGAATGCCTGTAAAATATGCTTAGGCGCCCATTCTGTGAGCAAGCCCTGGAGAACGACTATGCGCGCACAAGTGCAAATCAAGTCTAAAGAACTAGAGGCGTTTTGCCTGCGTCATAAAATCGCCAAGCTCTCTCTGTTTGGGTCGGCGTTGCGTGACGATTTTGGCCCTGACAGCGATGTGGACGTGCTGGTGGAATTTGACGCCGGGACACGGGTGGGATTGTTGGATATTGCTCAGATGGAGATTGAGCTTTCAGAATTGTTGGGGCGCAAGGCCGATCTCAGAACACCCGCCGAACTCAGCCGATATTTCCGCCAGAGGGTCTTGCAGGAAGCGGAGACTCTGTATGTTCATCGATGATCAGACACGTCTTAGGCACATGCGCGACGCCGCTCGCGATGCCATTACGTTTGCACAGGGCAAGACTCGCTCGCAATTGGAAGCCGATCGACAGCTTGCTTTGTCGCTTGTCAAGTGCATTGAAATCATCGGGGAGGCGGCTTTTTTTTCCTCCATGTCTCCACGCTAACAGTTGCGCGGATGGCCCGGATGAAGTCGGGATTGGTGCCGCAGCAGCCGCCGATGAAGTTGGCCCCGGCGGCGACCAGGGCCGGCACATAGGCGGCGAATTCCGCCGGTTGGAGCGGGAAGATGGTCTTGCCCTCGCGCAGTTGGGGTATGCCGGCATTGGGTTTGATCCAGATGGGCATGGGCGTGGCTGCGCGGAACAACTCGGCCAGGCGGACGAAGCGGTCGGGCCCGGCGCCGCAGTTGGCGCCGACGGCGGCGGCGCCCACCTGTTGGCTCAGGCGCGCCAGGTCGGCCGGAGTGTTGCCCATGATGCTGGTCGTGCCGTCCTTGCCGGCGGTGAAGGACATCGAGAGCACCACCGGCAGTTTGGTGTTCTCACGGACCGCCTTGGCGGCCAGGGCGATCTCGTCCAGCTCGACGAAGGTCTCGCACAGCACGGCGTCGGCCCCGGCCTGCTCCATGGCCTTGGCCACCTCGGCGAAGGCGGCGGAAATCTCCTCCGTCGGCGTATCGCCGGTCATGACGATCTTGCCCGTCGGGCCCAGCGAGGCGAACACCAGGGCGCCGGGGCCGGCGGCCTGGCGGCTGAGCTGCACGCCGCGGCAGGTCACATCCTGGACTTTGTCCTGCATGCCCCAGTGGGCCAGGGCGAAGCGGTTGGATCGCAGGGTGTTGGTCAGGATGATCTCGGAGCCGGCCTGGATGTAGGCCTGGGCGATGGCCTCGACGGCGGAGGGATTCTCGATGTTCCAGGCGTCGGGGCAGGCGCCGGGGGGCAGGCCCTTGCCTTGCAGCAGCACGCCCCAGGAGCCGTCGGTGACAGTGACTTTTCCGGCGAACTTGTCGAAGGACAGGGTCATGTTTTCTTCCTTTTGGCGGCCCGCGACACCCTGGAACTCGCCAGGGGGCGGCAGACGACGGTGAAGTCATTGTGCAGGTAATCGTCTATGACCTCAACCTTGCACCTAAAGCGCTTGACGATCTTGAGTATCTCGCCGGGCTCATAATAGACGCAGTGAGGGTGCTGCCGCCGGGCCCGGCGATGCAAAAGGTTGAAAACCAGTGCCCGCCGGCTCAGGCCAAACAACTGCCGCAAGGCCGTCGGCAGAAAGGAAATGTTGTTGCCCACGTTGAGGTTGAACGTGCCGGAGCAGAAGGCCACGTCGAAGCGTTTGCGCCCGAAGGGGTTCTTGGCGAAGAGGTCGGCCGCCAGGAAATGCCCGCCCGGGTGTGCCTGCCGGGCGTGCAGGATCATCTTTTCGGAGATGTCCACGCCGGTGTAGTCAACCGTCAGGCCGCGCTCCAGCAGAAAGCCGTATAGGTCGCCCAGCCCGCAGCCCACGTCCAGCAGGCTCTTGCCCGCCAGGCCCACGTTGGCCGCCAGCACCTCGAAGCGCAGGCGCTGCGACTGGGCGTCGGCCCAGTCGAGTATCTCGAAGTGCGGCCGGCCGGGCAGGATGCGCGGCTCGTAGTGCTGCTTAATGATCTTTTCGCGACTCAAATAGCGACTCCGTCTTTCGTCGCGGCATGGGCATCTTGCCCATGCGTTGCAGGGCCATCTTGGCCCTGCGGTTCTTGGGTGGCCTTCTCTTTATTCAGGACCTAAACATGGTCACGCGAAAAGAAGCGTGACCATGCCACCCACAGTTTGCCTATTCCGTTTCGGAGTATACTTCGGCCCCGGCCACGACGTGGTTGTAGAAATCCTCCCCGCCCAGGGCGATGCACCAGGGCAGGATGGCCCCGCGGCTGTCCCAGTAGTCCAGTTGGCTCACCTGCCAGTCGCGCCAGAGCTGGCGGAAGGTCTCATCCAGCAGCTTGACCTGCAGGGCCTTGGCCTCTTTCCACATGCCGCGGATGGTGGGTGGGTCGGGGCGATCGCTTTGGGCGGCCAGTTCGCGGCGGGCGAGATCCAGCTTGTCGATCTGGGCGGTAAGTTCCGGAAAGGCCTGAGCCTGCCACTGCAGGCGGCGCTTCGGTTCGCGGCAGGCCTCCAGGCGCTGGCGGGCCTGGGCCTGCAGGTCCAACCAGTTCTCTCCCAGCCGCCGGGCGGGAATGACGGCCTGGCCGAAATACCCGGCCAGGTAGTCTGGCAGGCGGATGTTGGCGTCAAGTTCGCGCAGGCGGTCAAGCAGGCGCAGGCGGACTCGGACCACCGGCTTGAGCGGTGCGGGCAAGAGCCCCTCCCGCCGCAGCAGGCCCTCCAGCCGGTAGGAAATAGGCATGTAGCTCGACCCCCGGTAAGGCAGGGCCAACTCCTGCCCGTGGGGGTCCAGCCGGACCTGCATCACCATCAGGATGGCCTTGCCCACCAGGCAGCACACCCCGGCGCGGCGCAGGGACTCGACCGGCAGGCGGCCGTCGGGGCCAAGGGCTATCTCCAGCTCGTCCAGCACCAGCTTGCCCTGCCGCAGCGACATGGGCGTGCGCACCTGGTGGCCCTGGTATTGCATGGCGGCGAAGAAGGGCAGTTCGCCCTGCTCGAGCTTGAGCGGGCGGAACTGGGTGTGCTGGACGGCCTGGTTGTAAAGCTGAGCAGCCTGCTCGTAGCGGCGCAGGAACAGTTCGACCAGGGCGTCTCTGCCGGCGCCGTTGCCCAGGTCGAATAACTGGCTGGACTTGCCCAGTTCCACCGACGAGCCCAGGTGCAGGCCCAGCCACCGGCGGTACAGCTCCACCAGCGACATCTGATCGGACGCCGAAAGAATGGGTTCAAGGAACGTTTCCTGGCGGGCAAACCAGTCCGCGATGCGCCCCTGCGAATTGGCATCGGGAAAGGCCCGCGACATGTCTTGCCGGGCCAGCCGCAGGAGTTGGCGCAGGTGTGGGGCGACTTCGGAAACGCTCAGGTCGCCGATGAGCCGGTGATGGCGTCGGTCGGAGACGTAACTGGAACCGATGAGCTGCCAGTTGTCGCCGGGGGAGAATTCCTCGAACAGGCTGTCCACCGACCGGCCCAGTTGCCGGGCCAGCACGTCGGTCTTCAGGCCGGTGAATTCCTCCAGGCGGCGGATGTCCAGGCCCTGGCGGCCCAGGAATTCCGAGTAGAACATCGCGGCGCCCCAGTCGGCGGCGCCCGTGCGGTAGTAGCGTTCCCGGGCCAGGCGGAGCTGGGGGCTGTCCACGGTCGCCCCCAGGGCCGTGAAGGCCACGTCGATGTCCTCGATGAGTTGCCGCGGGGCGGCCCCGCGCCGCACCAGCGCGTGCAGCTTGGGCAGGGCGTCCCACAGGCTGCTACAGTTCTGGTCGATGCTGAGCATGAACGGCGCCTGAGGGAGGCAGAGCGGAGATGGCCGCCAGCATGTCCGGGCCCAACCGGCCGTGGTAAACGAAGCGCACGCGGGTCTGCAGGCAGACGTCGATGAAGCCGCCGTCAGCCTGGCGGGTGAAGTAGATCCGCATGACGTCGCCGCCGCGGGTTTTGACCTGGACGGGCTCCTTGCCGGAAAGGTGTTTTTCGGGCCAATCGAAGCGCACGCCCGCCAGGATGGCCGCCGCCGCCGCGCCGGTGCCGCAGGCCAGCGTCTCGTGTTCCACGCCGAACTCGAAGGTGCGCAGGGCCAGCCTGCCCGGCTCGATCACCTGCACGAAGTTGGCGTTGGCCCCGCGCGGGTGAAAGCGGCTGTGGTGGCGCAGGGCGGCGCCCAGCTTGTCCACCTCCACCTGGTTGACGTCCCGCACGTAGGTGATAACGTGCGGCACGCCGGTGACGGCGAAGTCGCAGGTATAGCTCTGCCCCAGCGCCTGCACCAGGAAATCGTGCTGGATGTCCTTGGGCGAGGGGATGCACACCTGGACGTACTGGGCATCCACGTTCCGGCCATGCACCAGCCCGGCCTGGCTGAGGATGCGGATCTCCCGGTCCTCCAGCCAGCCGTTGGAAACCACCCAGCGGACGAAGCACGCCGTGCCGTTGCCGCACAGTTCGGCCTGGGAGCCGTCGGGCTCGTAGAAACGCACGCCGATATCGGCCTGAATTCCCTCTTCACAGGGCTCGGCGATGATCAGCCCGTCGGCCCCAACCGCCATGCCGCGGCGGCAGAGAACCTGGGCCACGTCTCCTGCCCGGTCCGGACCCAGCAGGTCGTTGAACCTGCCGTCCCGGTTGTCCACGCAGATGAAGTCGTTGCCGCTGCCCGACAACTTCGCAAATATGATCTCAGAAGTCATTGTCCTGCCAGCATAAGGGGCGAGTGCGGCTGCCGGCCAGCCGCGTCGGCGGCGCCGGCCGCGGTCAGCCCCGCATTATATTCGCCCTGCTGATCGGCGGCTCAGACAATCTTCCAAGGTTTCCTCAGGCCCAAGTCCCAAGGATTGTGGAAAGCCGGCGCAACGACCGCCTATCGTTACTTAGAGCCCCTGATAAAATACCCCGCGGCTCGCGCGGCATTTTATCAGGGACTCTTGCGGAAGGTTTGTTTCGGGCAAGCCGTGGTCACGGAAGATCTTTCCCCTAGCGGTGAAGGAGACGGCATGAACAAACGGTTTGAGGTGTACCGGTGCGACTGCTGCGGCAGCATCGCCCAGGTGGTAAACCCAGGTCGGGGAAGTGTTGCCTGCTGCGGCCAACCTATGGTTCATGCCAGCAAGCCCGTTGGAGAAAACACCCCCCCTGTCAACCTTTCCCAGCCTTTGCGTCTGCGGCTGGGGGCGGGCCGCCCGCCCGCCGGGCAAACTGGATCGCGGTGGGCACAGATCGTGTGCGGCAGCCGAAGCATTTCCATTTGCCAATCCCAGCCGCCCCGCCGCGTCGGGCGGCCGGATCGCTTTCTTGGAATGTAGCCAGGAGTCGAAATCATGCTTAGCCAGGCCATGCAGGATGCACTGAACGAGCAGATCAACGCCGAACTGTGGTCGGCCTACCTGTACCTGTCGATGTCGGCCCACTTCGAGTCGGTCAACCTGCCCGGCATGGCCAAGTGGATGCGGGTTCAGACCAGCGAAGAATACGCCCACGCCGTGAAATTCATGGACCACATCCACGACCGATCCGGCAAGGCGTTGCTCAAGCCCATCGCCGCCGTGCCGACGGAATGGAAATCGCCGCTGGAGGCCTTCGAGGCCACCCTCAAACACGAGCAGAAGGTAACCGCTCGCATCCATAAACTCATGGACCAGGCCGTGGCCGCCAAGGACCACGCCACTGCCGGCATGCTGCAGTGGTTCGTCAGCGAACAGGTGGAGGAGGAGGCCAACGCCATTGAGATCGTCAACAAGCTCAAGATGCTGGCCGATTCCAAAGGCGCCCTGTACTGGCTGGACCATGAACTGGGCAAGCGCGGGGCAGAATAGAGACTTGAACCACAAAGCACACAAAGAACACGAAGCAAGAAGCAGAAAACAAAGCACAAAGCTGAAAACTGAAACAAGAAGAGGCTTTTGCCGATTTCTTCAGCATTGGGCTTTTTCTCTGAATCTTTCTTCGTGTTCTTTGTGATCTCTGTGGTTCAATCTTTTTTTGCTTGAATTCCGGTAATCAGGTACTACAATACCTAAAAGCGTATGGTGAGCCACAAAGAAAACGTGCTGCGGATTTCGGAAGGCGCCTCGATGGGCCTGCACGCCATGGTGCTGCTGGCGGGGGGCCGGGGTAATCTGCTTCAGACCGGCAGCATGGCGCGGCAGCTTGGTGTTTCCCAGGCCCACCTGGCCAAGGTCATGCAGCGATTGGCGCACGCCGGCCTGGTAGGGCCGAGGCGCGGCCCAAAGGGCGGCTTTGCCCTGGGGCCGCAAGGCCTGGAGGTAACCCTGCTGGAGGTCTATGAGGCGATCGAGGGGCCCCTGGGCAACGGGCACTGCATCCTGGGCAAGGCGGCCTGCGGCGCTTCGCGGTGTATCATGGGCGAGCTGCTGGTGGGGGTGAACAAGCAGTTCCGCGACTATCTTTCGGGCGTGCGGCTGGCGCAACTGGCCGACGTCTATCGGAGCTAGAACGTGGCCATTCGCAACATCGTCAAGATAGACCAGGCCAAGTGCAACGGCTGCGGATTGTGCGTCCAGGCCTGCGCCGAGGGCGCCATCGCCATCGTGGAGGGCAAGGCGAGGCTGGTCAGCGAGACCTACTGCGACGGCCTGGGGGCCTGCCTGGGCGACTGTCCGCAGGGGGCCATCACTATTGATCGCCGCCAGGCCGACGACTTCGACGAGCAGGCGGCGCACAAGCACGTCGGACGGCTGAAGGGCGCTGCGCCCGTTCAGGCGATGGGGCAATCCGGGGCGGGTTCTCTCCACTTGCAGCCGCAACCCGCCCACGCGATGCCGCATCAAGGCGGCTGTCCCGGCGGCATGGCCAGGCAGTTCAAGCCGGCCTCGGCCACGGCGCAAACTGCCGTCGCCGCCGAGCCGGCTGGGGAGACCGCTGGCCCCGTGCCTTCGGAACTTGGGCAATGGCCGGTGCAATTGGCGCTGGTCAACCCGCGGGCGACATACTTTCAGGATGCCCACCTGCTGATCGCCGCCGACTGCGTGGCCTACGCCCTGGGCGACTTCCACCGGCAACTCCTGAAGGGCAAGGCCTTGGCCATCGCCTGCCCCAAGCTCGACGACGTCCAGCCCTACGTGGCCAAACTGGCGGAGATTTTTCGGGTCAACCAAGTTCGCTCGGTGACGGTGGCGCACATGGAAGTTCCCTGCTGCGGCGGAATCGTCCAGGCGGTGCGGGCGGCGCTGGCCCAGGCCGGCCGGGAGGATCTGCCTTTCCAGGACGTGACGGTGGGCGTCGATGGCTCGATCCGCCATGACGGCTGAGATTTCGCCTGCGCGGCGCCGGCAGGTGGCCATCCTGAGGCGGTTCGTCGAGGTGTACTGCCGCCGGCACCATGATGGCAACGCCATCTGCCCCGCCTGCCAGAACCTGCTGGACTATGCACTGGGGCGGCTGGTGAACTGTCCGCGGCAGCCCAAGCCCAAGTGCAAGGACTGCCCGCAGAGCTGCTACGACGAAGACTATCGCCGACGTATGCGTGAAGTGATGCGTTTTTCGGGCATGTATTTCGTGAGGCGTGGCCGGCTGGATTGGCTCCTCCGGTACATGCTCGGTTGAGAAACCTACCCTTTGGGAAGGAGCGACAGCGTGGACATGTTCTGCTATCAGTGTGAACAAACCGCCAACGGGACCGGCTGCACGGCCATGGGCGTCTGCGGCAAAGACCCCCAGACCGCCGCCATGCAGGACCTGCTGATCGAGGCCCTCAAGGGCCTGGCCATGTACGCCCACCGGGCCAGGGCCCTGGGCGTGGTGGACCGCCAGACGGACGTTTTCACCGTCAAGGCAATGTTCACCACCTTGACCAACGTCAATTTCGACCCGCAGCGGCTGGCCCAGTGGGTCTGGCAGGCGGCCGAGCTGCGGGACAAGATGAAGCTGGCCTACCAGGCGGCAGCGACCAAGGCGGGGCGCGCCGCCCAGTCGCCCGAAGGCCCCGCCCGGTGGGTTCCGGCCCGGACGATCGAGGCCCTGCTCCAGCAAGGCATTGAGGCGTCGATCGCCCCGCGCATCAAGCGCCTGGGCGAGACCGTCGCCGGCCTGCAGGAACTCCTGCTGTACGGCGTGAAGGGCCTGGCCGCCTATGCCGACCACGCCCAAATCCTGGGCAAGGAAGACCCCGCCGTGTACGCCTTCGTTTACGAGACCCTGGACTTCCTGACGCAGGGCGAGCCGAAGGTCGAGGACCTGCTGGCCATGTGCCTGCGCTGCGGCGAAGTGAACCTCACCGTCATGGGCCTGCTGGACGCCGCCAACACCGGCGCCTACGGCCATCCGACGCCGACGGCGGTTCGCATCACCCCGGTGGCGGGCAAATGCATCCTGGTCTCCGGCCACGACCTCAAGGACCTGGAGGAACTGCTCAAGCAGACCCAGCTCAGCGGCGTCAATGTCTACACCCACGGCGAAATGCTCCCGGCCCACGGCTACCCGGGCCTCAAGAAGTACCCGCACCTGGTGGGCAACTACGGCGGCGCGTGGCAGGACCAGCGGAAGGAGTTCGACGCCTTCCCCGGCGCCATCCTCATGACCACAAACTGCGTGCAGCGCCCGCGCGACAGCTACAAGGCCCGGCTGTTCACCAGCGGCGTGGTCGGCTGGCCGGGCGCGGCCCACATCGCCGACCGCAACTTTGCGCCGGTCATCCAGGCGGCCAAGGCCGCCCCGGGCTTTGCCGCCGACCAACCGGCCAAAACCATCACCGTGGGCTTTGGCCGGCAGGCCGTTTTGGGCGTGGCCGACAAGGTCATCCAGGCCGTCAAGAGCGGCTCCATTCGCCGCTTCTTCCTGATCGGCGGCTGCGACGGCGCCCGCAGCGGGCGAAACCATTACACCGACTTCGCCCAGGCCCTGCCGGGCGACTGCGTCATCCTGACCCTGGCCTGCGGCAAGTACCGCTTCAACAAGCTNNATCCAGATCGCCCTGGCCCTGGCCAAGGCCTTCAACTGCGGCGTGAACGATCTGCCGCTGTCCATGGTGCTCAGCTGGTTCGAGCAGAAGGCGGTGGTCATCCTGCTGACGCTCTTGCACCTGGGCATCCGCAACATCCGCCTGGGCCCCAGCCTGCCGGCCTTCGTCAGCCCGGCCGCACTGGACGTGCTGGTCAAGAACTACAACCTCCAGCCGATCACCACGCCGGCGGCCGACATCAAGGCCATATTGGGCTGAGGCAGAGACGCCGGGTTGGGAATCTCGGGACGTAGGGCACGCTGATTTCTCGTTATCGAGAAATCTGCGTGCCGCCCCGGAGCCCCGCGCACGCATCGCAAATCGCTTTGTCGTCGGAAAAATTGTCATTGGCCCCGGCGGCGGGCGCAATAAAATCATCAACATGATTCGCCGCGCGACCATGGCCGATGCCAAGGGCATCCACAACCTCATCACCTACTATGCCGAGCGTGGGCGCATGCTCCACCGCAGCCTGGAGAGCGTGTACGAGCGCCTGCGCGATTTCCAGGTCTGCGTCGAGGGCGAGCAGGTCCTGGGCTGCGCCGCCCTGCAGATCTCCTGGAAAGACTTAGGAGAAATCCGCAGCCTGGCCGTGGCGCCCTCGCAGCGCGGCAAGGGCGTGGGCAAGATTCTGGTGCGGCGGGTGGCCCGGGAGGGCCGCAGCATCGGCCTGAAGAAAATCTTCGCCCTGACCTACGAGCCGGAGTTCTTCCGCCGGGTCGGCTTCGTTGATATTGACCGCGAGGCCCTGCCCACCAAGGTCTGGCGCGACTGCGTCTTCTGCCCCAACGCCGACGACTGCAAGGAAGTGGCCATGGTGATGGAACTGCGCAAGGGCGGTTCCTGAGCCTAGAATTCCGCGTGTCCATGACTGATCCGTCCAACGTACTGATCCGTTTTGAGAAGGTTACCAAGGCGTTCAACGGCCAGGCGGTCTTGAAAAACCTGGACCTGGACATCCGCCGAGGGCAAACCACGGTCATCATCGGCCCCAGCGGCTGCGGCAAGACGGTGCTGCTCAAGCACATCACCGTGCTGCTGCGCCCGGATTCGGGCAGGGTGTATTTCGATCAAACCCCGATCTCGGGCCTGCAAGAGCGGCAGCTGGTTCCCTTCCGGCGGCGCATGGGGGTTTTGTTCCAGGGCGGTGCGCTGTTTGACTCCATGACCGTCGCACAGAACATATACTTTCCATTGCAGGAGCACGGCATCCGGGACCCGCGGGAGCTGGGCGAGCGCTGCCAGCGGGTGCTGCGCCTGGTGGGCATGGACGGCGCCCAGCAGAAGATGCCCGAGGAGCTTTCCGGCGGGCAGAAGAAGCGGGTGGCCCTGGCCCGGGCCATCGCCCTGAATCCGGAATTGCTGCTGTACGACGAGCCCACCACCGGGCTGGACCCGGTCCGGGCCGACCTGATCGACGAGCTGATCCGCCGGCTCCATCGCGAACTGAAGATCACCTCGGTGGTGGTCACGCACGACATGGGCTCGACGCGCAAGGTGGCCGACCGCGTGATCATGCTGCACCAGGGCGTGATCGTGGCCGACACGCCGCCCGACGGGCTGGACCGGGTGGATGACGACTTCGTCCGGCGGTTCATCCATGGCCGGGCCACCGACGAGGAACTGGCGGAATTGGCCGGGGGCAGCTTATCGGCGGGGCGGCGGATCACATGAAAGAAAAGACACGCAATCTCATCGTCGGCCTGACCGTGGCCGGGGCGCTGGCCATCCTGGCGGGCATGATCGTCCTGTTTCGCCAGTTGCCCTCCTTTCTCCGCGGCGGCTACCCGCTGGTGCTCCAGTTTTCCGACACCGGCGGGGTGGGCGCCGGCAGCAGCGTCGAGCTCAAGGGCAAAAATATCGGCCGGGTGGGCACGGTGGCCTTCACCGGCGGCGACGCCCACAAGGGCGTGACCATCGTGGCCTACATCGACAGCGACGTCAACATTCCCGGCACCGTCAATGCCTACATTTACTCGGCCCTGCTGGGCGGGCTGGGGGGCAGCAAGCCCATCAGCCTGAACCTGGACGACCAGCTGCCCGGCGCGCAGCGCGCCGGACCCGGCGGAAAGCCTCTTGAGTTCCTGCCGCGCGACGGCAGCATTGTCCTGGAGGGCAAGCTCGTCAGCGCCGGCAACGATCTGCTGGCGCCGGAGCTGGTCGCCCAGATCCGCGACGCCATGGCAAGCTTCCGCCGCCTGGCCGAAACCCTCAACGCCTTCATGGTCGCACCGCCCGGCCCGGCCGCCCCCGTCACCACCCAGGATGGCGGCGCCACGGCGCCGGCCGTGGCCCTGACCGCCACCAGCGCCCCGCGGGCGATCAGCCTGCAGGAAACGCTGGCCAAGCTCGGCGCCACCCTGGATTCCATCAACAGTGTGCTGGGCGATGTCCAGACCCAGCAGAACGTCAAGGAAACGATGGCCAAGCTCAACACCGCCGCCGGCCTGGCCAGCGACGCCCTCAAGGACATGCGCACCACCATGGTCTATGCCCGGGATAAGATTGACCAGGCGACCACCCAGACCTCCGACCTCTTTTCCAGCGGCACGCAGTTAGTCCACAGCCTGATCGAGGACGCCAACCGCCTGGGCAACGTGCTGAAGTCCCTGGAAAAGGCCTCCAACAACCTCGACACCGCCGAGGGCTCGCTGGGCAAGCTCATCAACGACCCGGCCCTGTACCGCCAACTGCTCGAGGCCGTCACCCAGATGAAGCAAACCCTCACCAGCCTGCAACAGTTGACCGAAGACTGGAAACGCAACGGCCTGAAGGTCAAGTTGTAGCGACCAGGGCGGTTGGCCCTGGCGGGCGTCACCGGGCACGCGCTCAACGTCATCAAGGCGACCAGCCTGGACAAGGTCTTCCAGCTCTGTCCCACAGTTGAGCAAGCCTGGGCGGCGGTCAACCAGTAGCAGGGGGCCTACGGCTGGGCGGATGGGTTGGCCGGGTGACCGCCGTTTTCCGGATTTTTCATCGACGCGCGGGTGGGGCGGCCTTAAAATCCGCCCATGAACAACTGGCGTGTTGCGGTTGTCATATCATTGATCATTTTCGGGGCCCAAGGCCTCCAGGCCAAAGAGTACAAAGGCTCCGAAGGGTACTCTCTGACCTTTCCCGATGATTGGACCATAGCCGACAAGAAGATGCAGGAGGACTTGCTCCGAGAGGGTAGCCGAATCGTCCAGCTCCAGGATGTCGATCTGAGCAAAATCTCGATGGTGGCCTACGCCAAACCGGCAAAGCCCACGCCTTTCGTAGCCAACTTCAAAGTGGTGATCTCCAATCAGCGAATAGGCACCGACGAATCGGCCAGGGCCGAGCTCTCTCGGCAGCTTCGGGAACAGTTCAGCAAGATGGGCGTGACGACGATTTCGTTGGAGGTCGCAACGATCGAGATGGCCGGAAGCAAGGCCATCTCAGCCATGTCCGTCAACCGCTTTCCTGGGTTGCCGATGCCGATAAGGCAATGGCAGGTATGCGTGCCTCATTGGACCAAGACCTACGTCTTTACCGCCTCTGCTATCGATGAGGACTTTGCCTCATTTCAGCCGCAGTTCCAGCAGATAGTTTCAACCGCGAGACTCGGGCCGGCGATGCCCTTCTGGACAATACCCGTCATGATCGGTGTGGCCGGGGGCCTGCTAGTGACAGTGATCGTGGCCAAGCGCTGGCCAAAGCCTGCGCCTGTGCCGGCCTTTGCCCCGGCGCCGCTGATCGTGCATCCTCCGGCGCCTCCGCCACCGCCGCCCTTTGCCCCGCCCGCGCCGGCGTCGGGTTCGCCTTTACCGGCCGCCGATGACAGGTCGCTCTACAATGTTCCGGACCCCTTGATACCCCCAGCCACTGCAAAGCCCACTGAACCGCCGCAAGTTGTCGCGCCATCGACCGGCGCCACGCCCCCTGGCGATGCCATCGAACCCTCCGACGCCATGCAACCCGTTGAACTTGGCGGCCTGGTCGAGCTCTCCCAAGATACCGACATCGCAAGCCCTATAGACCCCGCCAAACATAGCAGCGCCCCGCCCAAGGACGGCGACGGTTTTATCCGCTTCTATTGCGCCTGCGGCAAGCGGGTCAAGGTTCCCGCGTGGGCTTCGCGCAAGAAAGGCCGCTGCCCCAAGTGCGGCGCCAAACTGCGGGCGCCGTGAGAAGGATTTCTTCTTCCCGTAGCCCCGTAGGCGAATTCCGTGGACACAATTCTCAATTCCCGTCGCGGATGAGCCTAGTAGTCTGTCACAGCAAAAACGATGGGTAGGTTCTTTGGTGGCACAGGCTTTCCAGCCTGTGCGCGCACAGCCTAGAAAGGCTGTGCCACCCGNNTGGAATTTCCTGTTACAGACTACTAGCGCAGACCGACCGGGCGAAGCGCCGGCCGCGAACCCCACGGTAAGAGGCTGTCCGGAATCCCAGGGGCAGTGCCATGATCGGCAAGGGCGTTTGGTCTTCCCTGCCGATGGCGTGATCCTCTGGAGGGGTTGCTCGCGCAATCCGGTTGCCTTGGCGGAATCGCGGGTTAGAATCCTTTCATGCCGGGGTACGGTCGACGGCAAGGTAATTCTCCTGACCCTGGGTAAATAGGGACGGCAAATAGGGTAAGTAGGGACAGTCACCAACGTATCCTGGCCGAAATAGGGTAGCGTCCCCTATATCCTGAAAACGCATCGTAACTGGCAGCGATGGCAGCGTGTGGTATACGGACGACCACTTTACAACATGGACAAAGGTCAAATGAACACAACCCTTGACTACATTGTTGGCATCGAGGCTCCCTGGATGTATGTTGGGTTTGGGGAGCCTGAGCGGAAGAAATGGATTCCGTCGCACTATTATTCTCGTGCTGACGTCAACGTCTGCGTCCGCCGTCTGCGCGGGAAGAAGATGCGGACCAAGGCTGCTTTAATGAACGAATTTGCGGCTTCACTTCAGTTTCTCGACGGATTTGGCGAGAACTGGGATGCGCTCGGCGAATGCTTGGAGTATCTCGACGAGTGGCTGCCTGCTGATGCTTACGTCTTGGTGGTTGAAGGTGCAGAAGAATTACTGCGGGATGAGCAGCCGGACCAGATGGTTGCGTTGCTCAAGACATTGCACGATGCTGGCGAATGGTGGTCGAAGCCGATCACTGATAACGACCGTTTTAACAGGAGCGGGATTCCTTTCCACGTGCTCCTGAACGTGGGAGAGAATGAGCCTTCGGCGATTGACAGGATTGCCCGTATCGCTGGAGAGGCTAACGTGCCGGTCCGCAGATAAGAGGCAATTATGCCCGGTCGGGGAACGGGTAAGCCGGGTAGGTCGGGCATACTTGCCCGACATCTAATCCGCGTGCTCGGGAACGCCAATCTCCCGATTGGCGTCTTCAAACCTGCCGCTCAGGAGAGCGGCGTTCCCGGAAAAGGCGTCGCTCAGGTATGCCCGACCTGCCGCCCAAGCTCTTTTTGGATCTGCCCCAGCCTACGAACTCACGCCTTTCTTCCCGGCAATAGATCAAACGCCCTACGGCCGTTACGGCCTGTGAAGAAGTGTTGACAAGCGGGGTTGGGGGAGGTTCTTATAAGCAGCTTGGCGGCGGCGGAACCCTCGCGAATCCGGCAGCCGGGTGGCATACCGGCTGGCAGATTCGCTCTAACCCTGCCGGCGGCAAGACATTGGAGATACTTGCTCCTGGATACCCGCGGCACATCCTGGCCGGAGGCAAATGGCGACGGGGCGCCTTTGACCTTGGCGGTCGCCAAGAAACCGGGCCGGGGGACGCCGACCCCGGCGGCGCCGACCCTGGCGGCGCTGGCACTGGCAACGTTGGCAGTGTGCCTGGCCGGTTGCCAGGGGCCAAAGCCGCCGCCCAAGGACGAATTCTTCCTCCAGCCTCTGCCGGTGCAGCAATTGCAGGCATATCCCGAGACCGTCACCGGGCGATTCGTCTCCCTGGCCGATTTCGAGGACTCACCGCTCCTGGGCCAGCTCGCCCAGCAGCAGGTGGAGGCATTCTCCATTGAATCGGCCGGGCTTGGTAGCACAGGCGTCCCGCCTGTGCCATCCGACCCCACAGGCGGGACGCCTGTGCTACCAACTCAATCCGGCGGGCAGGTCGCCTACACGCTTAAGACCTCGCGCACCGGAGTGGGGGCGATGACGGTGGTGCTGCCGCCGGGAGCGAGCCTGGTCTACAAGCCGGGGGCGCTGCACAACTTCTCAGACTATCGGCTGCTGCAGGTGGCCCTGCGTAGCGAGGATATCCGCGACGACCTGACGGTGGAGCTGGTCAGCGAAAAGGGCCGGTGGCGAAGCGGCCCGGTATTGCTGCGGCCGGGGTGGAACAACGTGCAGATCGACCTGCAGCGGCTTGGGGAGCGGGATTTTGACCCCAAGGCGGTGGGGCAGGTCCGCCTCAGCTTTGCCTCAGCCGACAAGCCGGTTTCGCTGGTGCTGGACGACCTGATGCTCATCGACAACCAGCGGAAGATCACGCCCACTCCGCCGGGGATGGAGATTATCAAGAGCGGGTTGGACTACGAGATCCGCTACGCCGGCACCAACCAGGGCCCGCAGGCCCCGCCCATTCGCCTGGCGCAGGGCGGCGACGGGCTCTGGCGGCTGGGGGACCAGCAGCCTCTGCTGGCCTTGTCGGCCACGCAAGCGGCGGGGGGGCTGGTGACGGAGTCTCCCGCCAGCGTTCCGGCGGCCTCGGCCGAGGACATCTCCCTGATGGGTTCGCGCCGGCTTGGCGAAGTAACGGTGCTGGAGGCCAATGCCCTGCGCGTGCGCCTGGCCAACTGTTGGTACTTCCCCGACGCCTCCGGCGCCTGGGCCTCTCTGGCCGTTCGCCAGGTTCGCTGGGAGTACACCTTCTACGGCGATGGGCGTTGGGTGACCGACCTGGTGCTCAACAACGCCGGCGGCAAGAGCATTTCGACGGTGCTGCTGGCCCCGCCGGGGGCGGCGGCGTGGTCCGACGGCCGGAGCGGCCCCGCGGCGGCCGAGGAATTCCGGGGTTCGGTGGGCCATTGGAGTTTCAGTAGAACCGTCAACGACAAGTTGCGTACGATAGTTGAAGCCAATTACGCCAAACCGCCGCCCCTGACGTTGAAAATGGGCCGGAGCGATCCGGCCGGCGGCGACAGCGACGGCGACGGGTTTGACGAATCACAAGGCTGTTACTGCGTCAGAGCCATGGCCGGCCACTGTCGATTCACGCTGGCTTGTCCCGTCGGCCCCATCGACGTTTACGTGCGTATCCGAGGACAATGGACCGGCCCGGCCAGCGCCAGTTGCCAGGGCCTGGCCCTGCGAGACTCGGTTGGGCTGGACGACAAATGCCTGTTGGTGCGTGTGCCGGCGGTGGATTCCCGGCCGGTGACGGTGGAAGTGACCGGGCCCGTAAGCCCGCTGGATCGCTAGTCGGAGCACCCAGCGGCGGCTTTATGATGCATTTGCCGGATCGGTTTTGGCAGATTCCGGCGGCCGCAAAACGGCTGGAGATGGGCTGCGTTAGGGAATCGTAAGTCTTTTGCTTAAAAGAACAGAGCGAAACTGGCCGATAAATTCAACGACTTGCGCCCCGTGGGCGTCGTCGCCCCGGGATGGTTTATGGACCTATATGCCCCAAGGCGCGTAGAAGGATGGAAACCGTGAAAGTCACGAAACTTCTGGGCTTGGCTATTCTGACGGTGGGCGGCCTGCTGCTGGCCGGCTGCAATCAGAGCGACACCTTCAGGCCCACTCGCTGGAACTGGTTTGACCCCACTCAGGTGACCGAACGCAGCGAGGCCATTAATCCTATCTATGAGGGCATCGGCGTCACCGACAGAAGCCAGGAAATATACCCCAACGCCGGCGAGCCAACCTACGACGACCTGGTCCCCAGCACCAAGGACTACATCGTCGGCCCCAACGACGTGCTGAGGATCTCCATCCTCGACCTCTTCCAGGAAGGGTACGAAACGGCCCTGGAGCGGCAGGTCAGCAACACCGGCTATATCGACCTGCCCCAGGTCGCCAACGTCAAGGCTTCGGGGCTGACCCAGCAGCAGGTGATAGACGCCATCAAGGCGGCGTATCAGCGGGCCAGCATTTTGCGCGAGCCGGTGGTGTCGGTGCTGGTGACGGTGCCGCGGCAGAACATCGTCAGCGTGCTGGGGGCGGTGCAGCGGCCGGGCACCTATCCCATCCCCAAGAGCGATTTCACCTTACTGGAAGCCCTGGCCATGGTCTCGGATATCAGCCAGCCGGGCATCGAATGGATATACGTCATTCGCCCGCGCGGCGCGGGCGCGGCGACGACAGGCCAGGCCGCCACTGCCGAAGGCGGCCTGACGCCCGAGCAGCAACTGCGCGAACTGGAGCCATTCATTCCCGGCGGCAGCGCTCCGGCCCAGCCTGGCGCTCCCGCCACGGGCAAGAGCATTCAGGAGCAGATGCAGGATCTGGAGAAATTCATTCCCGGGGGCACCCGGCGTCCGGGCCCCTCTGACCTCTCAGGCGAGCGGGTGCTGCTGGGCGAGATGCGGACCTCGCCGCTGGCCGATGCCGGCGGTTCGATTGTTCCGGCCGGTTCCATCGCCCCCGGCAGCGCGGAGGCCGGCGAAGTGACCGGGGCCGGGCGGACCGACAAGTGGGTGTACACCGACGGGCAGTGGATTCGCGTCTCCCAGTCGGCCACCAGCCAGCCGACGCCCTCGCCGGCCGACATCGCCCGCCAGCGCGCCGCCGACCCCTTCGGCTGGCAGAAATATGACATGAGCCACATGACCCGGGTGATCGCCATCAACCTGGCCCAACTGCGGTACAACCCGCGCATGAACATCATCGTCCGGGACGGCGACATCGTCGAAGTGCCCTTCCTGGACCAGGGCGAGTTCTACGTCATGGGACAGGTGATTCGCCCCGGCGTGTACAGCCTGACGGGGCGGCGGATCACGGTTAAGATGGCCCTGGCGGCGGCCGGCAACCTCGACCCCTTGGCCTGGCCAAACAACTCCGTGCTCGTCCGGCGCATCGACCGCAGCCAGGAACAGTACATCCCGCTGCCGCTGCAGGAAATCGTCGCCGGCAATCATCCCGACTATATTCTCAAACCCAACGACGTTATCGCCGTAGGTAGTTATTGGGCGACGCCCTTGCTTGCCGTCTGGAGGAATGCCTTCCGGATGACCTATGGCTTCGGGTTCATCTATGACCGCAACTTCATAGCCAGGGATATGGTCCGCTAACGCCGGTGCAATACAGGCTTGCTGACCGGCCGCCAGCGACATGGCTGCCGGCGGAGTGATGGCCAGGAGCGAATGAGCCAGACAGCCCCACAACCAGACGCCGGCCGGCCGTCGCCTTCATCGCTGGTCTCCAGCCTGCCCGAGGAGAAGAGCTTTTCCCAGCTCTTGCCGCCGGCGACGCTGGTCAAGATCGGCCTGCTGGCGGCCTTGCTGGTGGCCATGCACCTGACGCTGGGCAAGTCCATCGTTATGCGCTGGTATGGCGACCCCACCAAGTGGGGGCACGGTTTCGTCATTCCGCTGTTCAGCCTGTACCTGATCTACAGCCGGCGGGATGACATCCTGCGGGCCCCGCGCCGCCGCGCCTACCTGGGCCTGTTGATCATGCTGGCGGGCATCGCCGGGGAAATCGCCGGCATATTTCCCATCAATAACCATTACATCAGCTACCTGTCGATAATCCTGGTGCTGCTGGGGCTGGTGCTGTACCTGGGCGGCTACAAGCTGATGCGGATAGTCTGGCTGCCGATTCTCTTTCTCTTCTTCGCCATGCCCTTGCCCGACGGGTGGTACACCCAACTGTCCGTGCCCTTGCAGAACCTGGCGGCCCGGGGGGCGGTGGCCATGCTGCGGGTGTACGTCACCGACATCGCCAACGATGCCAGCCGGATAACGCTGATCAGCCAGAGCGGGGTCTCCCGCCAGCTGACCGTGGCCGAGGCCTGCAGCGGCATGCACCTGCTGATGGCCTTCATGGCCCTGGGCGTGGCCATGGCCTACCTGGACTACAAGCCCATCTGGCAGCGGGTGGTGCTGGTGTTGGCCGCCGTGCCCATCGCCGTCTTCTGCAACGTCGTCCGCGTGGCCATCACCGCCCACATGTTCTACATCGACCGCGAGGAGTTGGGCCAGGACTTCATGCACGCCTTCACCGGGATTCTCATGCTGATTCCCGCCTTCGGGCTGCTGTGGGTGCTGGGCTGGATCATGCGGCTGATCTTCGTGGAAGTGGATGAAGAGCCCACCGTCCCGGCGGTGCCCGCCCCGGCCAAGGAGGCAAAGCCATGAGCCCTCAGAGCTCCGACAAGACAGCGGTCCGGCCGGGCCGCTGGAGCGACCTGTTCAAGGACCGCCATTTCCTGGTGGCGGCGGGAATCCTGCTGGTCGCGGCCGTGGGCTTCAATTACGCCGTCAATGGCCTGCACATTTGGCTGACCAAGCAACCGGTGCCGCCGCCGGCCATTGCCAAATTCGAGGACCAGCGGCTGGTGAGTTTCCCCGAGCACCTGGGCGGCCTGTACATGCTCAGCAAAGGCATAAAGGGGATACCTGATGGCGTCATAAAAGAAAAGAAAGCGAACCTGGAGGAATTGGGCACACTTCTGCACCCCATGAACTGGTACTACAGCGGCTTTTTCCAGGACGACCCAAAGGCCAAGATGGCGATGCGACTGGACCTGACCTATTACACCGGTTTGCTGGATGCCGTTGCCCACGTGCCGACCAATTGCATCGTGGCCGGCGGCGGGACGATCATCGACGACCAGAGCGGTTCAGTGGAGATGCAGGTGCCGTCGGTGCCGGCGCCCTGGAGCAAGATCAACGTGCAGCGGACGGCCTGGGCGACCCGGGACGAGCACGGGGTGGAGCACCGGTATTTCCAGTATTACCTGTTCAGCCTCAACGGCCGGCCCAGCGACAGCCGCTACCAGGTGCGGGAAGTTCTCATGCACCCGCTAAAGAAGTACTGCTATTTTGCTAAGATACAGGTCGCGCCGACACCGCTCGCGCCGGGTGTGCCCGACCTGGACCCAAAGACGAGCGACGAGCTTTGCCGGGATTTCTTGATGTACGCCCTGCCTGACATCCTGAAGTACCTGCCCAGCGAACAAGACATCCGGCAACTGGAGTCTGGCGTCAAGGCCGGAGCGGAATAAAACTATGGCCAAGAGAAAACGTCTCAACAAGCGCGTGGTGATCCTGCTGACGAGCCTGGGGGCCACGATCGCCCTGGGGGCGGCCGGCGTGGCCATCTTCCGCCAGCACTACACCCCTGACTACTATGCCGCCCGGGGCGCCGAGCTGCTGGAGAAGGGCCAGTACAGCGACGCCCTGTCGGCCTATCGCAACGCCGTCAAGTACAGCGAAGGCAACGCCCAGCGCATCGAATACCTCATCGCCTTGGGCGACGCCATGAATACCTGGCGCCGTGGCGACCCCACGGTGGCCCAGAACCCGGTGCTTTTCAACCAGCTCTACAACAACGCCCGCGCGGCCTACGAAGAGGCCCGGCGCCTGGATGCCTCCAACCTGACCGCCCTGCGCCGCCTGGCCGACAGCGAACTGGAGCGCAACGTCAGCAGCCGCAATCCCGACTGGGCCGGCTACATCGAAGTGATCGACCAAATCGTCAAGCTTGACCCCAACGACACGGACATGATGTATCGCCGGGCAAGAGCCAAGGCGACCATCCTCGCCAAACGCGACGAGGCCGAAGCCGACTTCAAGGCCCTGGTGCAGAAGGCCCCCGAAAAGGAGGAATACTGGATCGCCTACGCCGTCTTCCTGGACGCCGGCAGCAAGAGCGCCGAGGCCGAGGCGGTTTTCGACCAGAGCCTCAAAGCCAATCCCAATTCCGTCCTGCTGCGACTGTCTTACGCCGACATGCTCAAGAAAAGCCCGGACAAGAGAAAGCAGGAGTTCTCCAAGAGCCTGGTCAACGACGCCATAGGCTTGAAGACCAAGGATCTCAACGGCCTGCTGGCGCTGGCGGAGTACTGCCGGGTGAACAGCGATCCTGACCGCGCCAAGTCGGTGCTGAGCGAGGCCATCGAGCTCTTCCCCGAGGACGAGCGCCCCTACATACAGCGTGCACAGGTCATACGGGCGAAGGGGGGCGAATACGCCCAGCTCGACGCCGACAACGCCAAGGCGCTGACGTTGATCCGCGCCGGCATGGACAAGAACTCCAAACTCAAGAGCACCGACCCGGAAAGCCGGCTTTACTACTTCCAGGAGCAGTTGCGGACGGTCCGGTGGCTGCAGGCCGACGAGTGGCTCGACCGCATACAGGCCAACGCCCCGATGAAGCCGGCGCTCCTGCCCCAGGTGCAGGAGGCGGTGGATGAGATAAATTCCCTGGGGCGGCAGGAGACGCCGGTGGCTTCGTACCTGGCCGGCCGGCTGGCCTACCAGGAACCTAAGGACAATGACAGCCTGGTCGAGGCGGAGCGCAGGCTCCGCTCGGTGGTGGATGGCCGCGGGCTACCGCCCATGGCCTACCTGCGGGCCTGCCAGATACTGGCCGACATCTACATGCAGGAAAGGCAGCTAGGGCAGGTCAGCGACATGCTGGATCGCGCCGGCCAACTGGCCCCCGACAACGCCTGGCTGGAACTCACCCATGCCATGCTGCTGATACAGATGCATCGCTACGACGAAGCCCGCATGCGCCTCAACGGCTTCCTGGCCAACGATCGTTTCAGGAAACAACCCGCCGACACCGATCGGGCCAATGCCCTGCTCCAGGGCCTTAGCGTGCTCAGCGGCCTGACCGACCGCCTGCCGGTCGAACTGCGGGGGTCAACCGACCCGCAGTTGTCGGCTATGCTGCTGGTGCGCGCCCGCCAGTTGTGGGCTGAAGGCCAGGAGACAAAGGCCCTGGCCCTGATCGGGGACCTGGCGCGCTACCATAACTGGAACATCCAGGCCAGCGGCCAGTTGGTCAAGTGGCTCAATGACACCGGCACGCCGGAAAACAAGGCCATGGCTGCCGCCATCCTCCAGCAACTCAAAGACACCGTTCTCCGCAATGATTCCCTGGCGGTCAGGCAGTTGCAGTTGAGGTTGGCCGACAAGCCAACCGAGCTGCAGGAACTATGGGCCAGCCAGGAAAAGGACGAGTTCGTGCGCGAACTGGCCCTGGGCCGGATCAAGCGCATGCAGGGCCAGAACGAAGAGGCCCTCAAGCACCTGCGCCAGGCCGAGGCCAAGAACCCCAAGGATGCGCGGCTCATCCCCGAACTGTTCGATTGTAACCTGGATATGAAGGACTTTGCCCAAGCCGGCAAGTACGCCGATCTGGCGGCCGAATTGAACCTGGACGGGGCGGAAGGCCAACTGTTCAAGGGCAACCTGGCCGCCGCCCAGGAACAGTACGATCAGGCCATCGAACACTTCACCGAAGCCATAAAGATCCGCCCGCGGCTGAGCAACCTGCATTCCCTGTTGGGCAACGCCTACGTGGCCGACAAGAAGTTCGACAAGGCCCGCGAGGAATACCAGGAGGCCATCAAACTCAATCCCGCCGACGTCCAGGCCCTGTTGGGGCAGGTCAACGTCTGCCTGCAGCAGAACAGTTCCGACCTCGCGGAGGCGGTCAACCATGCCTACCTGTTCACCTGGGACAATCCGCGCGTGGCCAGCCTGAAACTCAAGCTGGATGAAAAGCGCGTGACCGAATTTTCGCCGATCATCCGCCATCGCGAGCGCCTGGCCAAGGACTATCCCGGCGATTCCGACAACCTTGCCTCCCTGGCCGGACTGTATGAACAGACAAACCGGCCCAAGGAAGCCGAGGCCATCTACAGCCGGCTGGCCGACGCCGCGGACAGCACTCCCGAAAGGGTCTATGCCTACGCCAGTTTCCTCGGCCGGAACAATCGCCTGACCGAGGCCATCACCCGGCTGGACCAGTATGCCAAGAACGCCCAGGACAAGCTTCAAGCCAACCTGCTGCTGGGCGACTTGTATCGCTCCGGCAACATGGGCGAGAAGGCCCGGGAGACATATGAAAAGGCCATGTCCCTGGACGCCAAGGACGCCCGGCCATACCTGCGGCTGACGGCGTATTACCAACAAGCCAACAAGGGCCCCGAAGCCCTGGCCCAGATGAAGCAGTACCTGGCGCTGGCGGGCGAGAAGGCCACGCCCCAGGAGCTACAGCAGTACGTCCACATGCTCAGCGACGCCAAACTGTACGACCAGGCCCTCCAGGCAATTGACCAATCGACCACCGCGCAGTTCAGCGTTGCCCAGCGGCTGGTGCTCAAGGGCCAGATCGCCCTGGCCCAGCAGCAATACCAGCTTGCCAAAGATCTCTTCACCGGCGCCGTGGAAAGCGAACCCATCGCGGCCCTGACGGGGCGGGCCGAAGCCTGGCGGGGGCTGGGTCAGCTCGACCAGCGCCTGGCCGACCTGGAGACGGTCCGCGGCAAGAACGGGGTTCCCCCCTTCGCCATCATCCAACTGGCGGAGCTTTACGCCACCTATCGCAATGATTACACCAACGCCAAGATGCTCCTCATCGGCGTGCTCAACGATAATCCGCGGGACCAGGCGGCCATGCAGATGTTGATCACCCTGGCCGTCAATGCCGCCGACATTCCCACCGCCGGCGAATGGGTCGCCACGGGCATCAAGGTCTTCCCGCGCGAGAAATCCTTCCTGCGGTTTTCAGCCGAACTGAAGCGGGCACAAAAGCTCTACCCCGAGGCCATCGCCGACATGCAGGCGGCCAACAAACTGGATGACAAGGACACGGATGGGCAAGTGGCTCTGGCAAAGCTGTATATCGAAGGCGGCCAACCGGCCGAGGCGGCCAAACAGATCGACCTGTTGCGCCAGAACAAGGACCTGGCCGCCATAACCTCTGCCCTTTCAGGCCAACTGCTGGCGGCAACGGCGCCGGCCCAGGCCGATAAGGAATTCGCCGACGCCCTCAAGTCCGCCACCGACAACCAGTTGAACTTCGTCCTGCAGTGCATTTCCCAGGCCTACGGGCCCAAGCAGGATCTGGCTAAACTGAAAGCCTGGGTCAACCTCCGCGCCGAGGGCAAGGACTGGCATTACTATTACCAGGTCGGCACGCTGGCCATCTCACGCGGCCTGACCGACCAGGCCATTGAACTGCTGGAACAGGCCGACAAGCTCTCCGCCTCCTCCAGCGACACCATCGGCAGGACCGCCGTCACCCGGCAACTGGGATTGGCCTACTATTACCTCAAGCGTTACGAGGACGCGCTGCGGCTGTACGATCAGACTCTGGAACTGACCAAGAACGAGGTGCAGACGCTTAACAACAAGGCCTGGTTGCTGGCGGTGGACATGAAGCGGCCGGCCGACGCCGTCGCCCCCGCCAAGGCCGCCTACGAAAGCGCCCCCGCCCGGGTGGAAATCGTCGACACCTACGGCTACGTCCTTTTCCTCAGCGGCGACTACGAAAACGCCGCCAAGATACTGGAGAAGGGCGCCAACCTGGGCGGCACGCCGGAGTTGCTCTACCACCTGGCCTCGACCTATAAGAAGCTCAACCGGACGCAGGAATACAGGGATTTCTCCAGGAAGGCCTGGGATGCCGTGCAGAAGAACCCCCAGCATCCCAACTTCCAGGAAATCAAGGACAATTGGGAACAGAACAAATAGCGGGAGTTGAATATGAGCATTGTCACCACCAAGGATCAGGTTCCCCAGCCCCTGCCCGCTGCCGGCACGATAACCCCGGTGCGGAGACCGGCCGCCGCCACCCCGCCCCCGGGCATGACGGGAAAGGATTTCCTGCGCATCCTGCGCAAACGCATGTTGTTGATCCTGATCGTCTTTGTCATCATCGTTTCGGTGGTGATGGCCGCGACGGCCATCTGGTATTTTACGGCCCCCTCGTACACGGCCAAGGCTTACCTGGCGGTCTCTCCCCCCATCACCACCATCATCACCAACCCCGGCGCGCCCACCTATTCCCAGGAAATCATCGAGCGCTACAAGCGGTCCTATGCCGCCCTGGTCAAGCAGCCCGAAGTGCTCAAAGCCAGCCTCCTCGACAGCCGCATCCAGCGCACCAAATGGTACAGTGACAACACCAATCGCGCCCAGACGGCCTTGGAAGAAGACCTGGACATCGTCATTATCCCCGAGACCGACATGTTCACCATCTCCATGACAGGGCGGAATCCCGAGGATCTGGCCAACATCGTCGAAACCGTGGCCGAGGTGTACGTCGCCAAGGCTCGGGAAACGCCCTTTAGGCTGCGCGAGGATGAGTCCAAGTCCCTCTTGATTTCCCGCAACGGCCTGTCCGAAAGGCTCCGAACTCTAAATAACGACCGAAGCAAACTCAGCGACCAGGCCACGGCCGGCCTTACCCGCACATACCTCATGCAGGCCGAGGCCGCCGAGGTGCTGCGCGACCTCAACAAGGCCAAGAGGGACCAGAAGGACGCCGAGGACGCCGCCGAGAGCTGGAAGAACATGAGCGACCAGCAGGCCCTGGAATCCAGCCCCGAAATTCAGATGGAGATCAGCCGCGATCCCCAGCTCAACAACCTGCTCATGGAGGAAATAAACGTCAACAACTCCCTGGACAACGCCCGCCTCCGCTTCGGCGATTTGCACTCCAACGTCCAGGCCCTGCAGACCCGCCTGGACAGCGTGCAGAAGCAGATCACCGAACGCAAGACCCTGGTAGCCCGCGAACGCATCGCCGCCATGCGACAGACTGCCGCCATGATGAGCGCCCGCGCCAAGACCTCCGTCGAGGACCTCCAGTTGCAGTACAACCGCCTGCAGGCACGCCTCAACGATATCGACTCCAGCCACAACATGATCGAAAACCTCACCAGCCAGATCAAGGACGCCAGCGAGAGCGTCTCCAAGATCGACGCCCGCTTGCAGGATCTGGAACTTATAATGCGCGCCATCGGCGGCGATGTCGGCCCGGTCGTCATCCGCAGCCAGGCTTCCACACCCAACCGCCCCTCCAGCCCCAGTTGGACGATCATGCTGGGAGTGGGCCTGGCCGGGGGCCTGCTGGCCAGCATCGCACTGGCATTGCTGCTGGAATTGGGCGACACCTCGGTCAAGACCCCCAGCGACATCATCCGCCGCGTGGACCTGCCCCTGCTGGGCATGGTGCCGCACAGCGACGACCTGGCCGAGGAAATCTCCGACTTCCGCCGGGTCGCCCAACTGGCGCCGCACTCTCCCGCGGCCGAGGCCATCCGCCAGATCCGCACCAACCTGCTCTTCAGCGGCCCGGCCGAGCATCGCCGCAGCGTGCTGATCACCAGCCCGGCCCCGCAGGATGGCCGGACCACCGTCGTGCTGAACCTGGCCTTCTCCCTGGCCCAGTCCGGCCGGCGCGTGCTGGTGGTGGACGCCAACTTCCGCCAGCCCGCCATTGCCGCCCTCTTCCCCCAGGCCCCGCCCGCCGGGCTGTCTTCGGCCCTGGTGGAACAGGTCCAGTGGCGCGACGTGGTCTACAAGACCGACATCGCCAACCTCAGCGTCGTCGCCTCCGGGCCGCTGCCGCCCAACCCGGCCGACCTGCTCAGCTCCCCAGCCATGCGAAAAATGGTGCAGGAGATGACCGCTGAATACGACCAGGTGATCTTCGACGGCTCGCCCACCACGCTGGTGGCCGACGCCTCGGTGCTGGCTACTCAGGTCGACGGCGTCATCCTGGTCGTGCGGGCCGGCGCCAACAGCGTGGGCATCGTGCAGCGGTCGGCCGAGCAGTTGCATCGCGTCGGGGCACGGGTGCTGGGAGTGGTGCTCCAAGGCGTGCGCATCACCGCCGGCGGATACCTCCGCAAAAACTACGAAAGCTTCTACGAGTACCACCAGAAGCCGCTGCCCTAGCGCCGCCTACGACAATTGCGCGTGTCCGAAGTTGGCACGGGCGCCTCGCCCGTGAGTGGCGGCAGGGCGGGCAACTGCCCGCCGAATCGCAGGGCGTGCAACTTGTCGCACGCGCAATCCGACCCGTGCGGCAGCCCCGGCGCCAATGCCGCCCGCGCCCCAAGAAAAGCCATCCCCGTGCGACCCGCCAGGACAAGTTCACGTTGGCGATGCCGGCATTGGCCGGGGGCGCCCCGCTCTGGCCTGACGCCGCCCCGGCAAGGTCCGGCCGGTTTTTCTGCCGCGGTGTTGCACTGGACGGCGGCCTTGTCCGATGGTATGAATACTCCCGGCGATTGTGCCTGGGCCGGCAGGCGGTTTCCGGTTAGCGCGGTTTGAGGTTGGATGGTGGCATTTGGCTGGTGGCACCGGCTTTCCAGCCTGTGCCCACAGCCTGGGAGGGCTGTGCCGCCAGTAACCACGCACGCGCAAACCGCTCTAGCCGGACGGCGTTTGCCTGCCGGCGGATTGGGCGGAATCGAAGTCTTTCCCGACGCCACGGCCCGCCCGCGCGACGCCAGCGTAGCTCAACGGTAGAGCACCGCTTTTGTAAAGCGGATGTTGCGGGTCCGATTCCCGCCGCTGGCTGTTGGACGGTAGCTGTCAGGACGTGGCACTGGTTGACAACTCGCGATCACCCGCGACTTGAGACGTTGCTAGATGCGGCGGAGGGGGACGGGGCTGGAGGGCGGCCGGGTGTATCGCTTGATGCGGCCGGCAATCAGGCGGCAGGCCCAGCCGGCGGTCCGGCGGAGTGTGTGCCCCAGCCCCCACATGCCCAGCACCTGCGCCCCGCAATCCACCAGGTACAGCCGGGCCTTGGGGAAAAACAGGGAGACCAGGAATCGCACCGGGTTGTAGAAGTACAGGTACGCCGCCAGGATGTTCAGCTGCTTACGCCAAGGCTGCCGGTGACGGGAGGCGGTCACGTAATTGCCGTCGAGCATGTGCGGCTGAACAGGTCTCCCGCCAGCGGATTCAATGACCAGCCCGGAAGCAAACGCATCTTCATACGTCCTGGAGCCTGGGGCGGGCGTGAACATCAGCACCTGCAGGCCAATGGCCCCGGCCTTTCGCAGGAGTTTCACCTGGTTGAGCAGACCCGCCGGCCGGCCGGGGGTGTAGAGCGGCTGGGCGTCGTGGTGCATGAGCATGGGCATGGGCGAAATGCCCTGGTGGCGAAGCAGTGCGAAGGCCTCGCGGGTGTTGTCGGGCGTCTGGCCCTTGCGGACCAGTGCCCCGGTCATATCCTCCACGCCCATCCACAGCGCCCGCAGGCCGGTCTTGCGCGCCGTGCGCAGATGATCCTTCATGGCCAACGTGTCGTGAACCGTGGCCTCAGTGCCCCAGCGTGCCCGGTCGCGAAGGTAGCCGCCGTTGAGCCTGGTGCCCTCCAGCGTTTCAAGGATTTCCACCGCGCGTTTCCGGTCATTGAAGAAGTTGTCGTCGGCGCCGAAAAAATACCTTATGCCGAATTCATTGTACAGGCGGACCATTTCATCGCCGATCCGCTGGCCGCTCTTGGATCGGAACTGGCGCTGGTTGTAGGCGGGAATGGGGCAGTACGGGCAACCGAAGCGGCAACCGGCAGTCAGCACGAGCGTGCCCAGGGGACTGTGCCTGCCAACCCGATCCGGCGGCAGCGGCTGCGAGGCCAGGGCAGCTTTTCGGGAGGGCGCTTCGAGCAGAGCGAATCCCAGGGCCGGGTGGGGCAGTTCGTCCAGGTCGCCCAGCAATCGCTGCGGACCGGTGTCCACAAGTTCTTCGGCCAGGCCTGATTTGTCCGCATGGGCATAGACCAGTCCCGGAATATCGTTCAGCGCCCCGGCGTCGCGGGCGCGGGCAAAGGCCGAACGCATAGATTCGCCGCCGGCCCGGAAATTCAGCAGCACCTCCAGCAGGTTCAGCAGGACATACTCCTCGCCCGTGACGGCCAAGTCTGCGCCCCAGGGCTGGGCGGGATCAAAAGCGAAGACGTCCCAGGGTTCGTAGATGACCTTGGGCCCGCCGGCGATAATCAGCGGGCGGCGCGAGGGCTCGATGCGGCAGGCGTCACGGATGAGGGCTTTGCACTGGGCCGTGTGGATCTGCATGCTGGAAACCATGAAGAGGTCGGGCAGGTTGCCGTCCAGGCGCATCTGGGACGGCTGGAAATGCCGGTTCCATTGCCCGAGGACGATGCGGGTCCGGGCAAACCCCGCGTCGGCCATGGCCGAGCCGATGGCCCGCACGCCGGCAGGGGCGGCCCGGGTGTCGGCGAAGATGAACGGCAGCATCCGCGTGCGGTGGTCGAAGCTGCAGGCGATCACGCTGGCCAGTTCATGCCGTCCGGCCAGCAACCGCAGGCGGCGGCGCAAGTCGGTCATGGCGCCCGGGGGAAGAAGTTCATCGCCGCGAACGCGGCAGGGCAATTCCATGCAGCTATGCCTCTGGATCAGGTTGACGCGTCAGATGCAGTACTCAGCGACGAAGCTGCGTTCCACCGCGCGTTCTCTCTTGGCCAGCTCAGCGAACGTCACTCGATCATAAACCGCTTCCACCGCGGCCTTGGCCTCTTGCCATACCGCCAGCAGCGAACATCGCTCCTTCAGGGGGCAATCTCGCCCAGCGGGGCCCTTGGTGCAGCGAACCGGGTCAAGCGGGCCGTCCACCAGCCTGATGACCCGCCCCACGGTCAGTTCCTCGGGTTTGCAGGCAAGCCCAAACCCGCCCTGAACGCCGCGGCGAGCATCCACCAAGCCTGCTGTCTTCAACTCGTTGAGGATGTTCTCCAGGAATCGCTGAGGGATAGCCTGCCTGGCAGCGACCTCGCCACTTGGCACCGGGGCCTGGCCGTAGCGCTTTGCCAGTTCCAGCAAGGCCCGAACCGCGTATTGGCACTTTTGGCTGATACTCATGAATTAACCCTTATAAAGTTCACTCAATAGGTTATGATTGTGGCAATAACACTGGCGAATTTCAAGCAAAATCCATCGGCATATGCCCGGGTGTATCATTGTAAGTAGTTGTAAAA
>PMYM01000142.1 GCA_003171235.1 Phycisphaerales bacterium
GACATTACTATCTTGGTATGACACACCACATAAATCGCACTTGGCAATCCCGCCGACGGGGGAGTAACATGACCAGACTCGGTGAAAGGGCCACATGGACCTGCTCGTACATACTTCCAGTCAGCTTTCCGGCACGGTTCGCGTGCCCCCCAACAAATCGCATTCCTTCCGGGCCCTGATCATGGCCAGCCTGGCCGAGGGTGCCAGCCGGATCATCGCCCCGGCGGTCTCGGGCGACTGGATGCGCGGCACCGAGGCCATGGAGATGTTCGGGGCCTCGATCATCCCCCACGCCAACGAGCTCTGGCAGGTCGAGGGCAGCAGCGGCCGGCTCCGCACGCCCGAGGACGTCATCAACTGCGGCAACAGCGGCATCATCTTCCGCTTCTTCACGGCCCTGGCGGCGGCCGGCGAAGGCTACACCGTCCTGACCGGCGACGATTCCATCCGCCACCTGCGCATCTGCCAGCCGCTCATCGACGCCATCAACGCCCTGGGCGGCTGGGCGGTCTCCACCAAGGGCGACGGGCACGCCCCGGTGGTGGTCCGCGGCCCGCTCAAGGGCGGCAGCGCCACCATCGACGGGGCCGACAGCCAGCCCATCTCGGGCCTGCTGATCGCGGGGGCCTTGAGCCCCGGCGGCATCGAACTGAACGTCGTCAACCCCGGCGAGAAGCCCTGGGTGGGCATGACCCTGCACTGGCTGGCGCGATGCGGGGTGCAGGTGGAGAACCAGGATTTCACCCGGTATCGCGTCGGGGGCCCGGCCAGGTGGAAGGGCTTCGAGATCGCCATTCCCGGCGACTGGTCGGCGGCCATGTATCCCATCGCCGCCGGCGTGCTCTGCCCCGGCAGCGAAGTCCTCACCACCGGGGTGGATTGGCAGGACGTGCAGGGCGACAAGCAGGTGGTGGAGGTGCTGCGGCAGATGGGGGCGGACATCCAGATCACGCCCAAGGGCGTGCAGAGCCGGCACAGCCAGCTCAAGGGCATGGCCATCGACTGCAACGACTTCATCGACCAGTTCATGCTGCTGGCGGTGGTGGGGGCCTGCGCCGAGGGCGAAACCCGCCTGTACAACGCCCATGTCGCCCGCCACAAGGAGTGCGACCGCATCGCAGCGATGGCCAAGGCCCTCAAGGCCATGGGCGCCGACTGCGAGGAACTGCCCGACGGCCTGGTCGTCCGCCGAAGCGACCTGCACTCGGCCCGCCTGGACAGCCAGGGCGATCACCGCATGGTCATGACCCTCGCCCTGGCCGGCATGGTCGCCAGCGGCAGGACCATCATCACCGACATCGAATGCGTCAAGAAAACCTTCCCCAACTTCGTCTCCCAGATGATCGACATCGGCTGCGACATGCAGCGCGGAGGGGAGCGGTAACAACAAAGCTGAAAGCTAAAAGCTGAAAGCTGAAATAAGGAAGCGGGCGGGCCAATCCTCTTTCAGCTTTAAGCTTTTAGCTTTCAGCTTTTCTTTCTAGTTCCCGAAACTTATCCCAATGTCCCGTGCGGCGCATACCAAGCCATCGTCCGGCGACACCTTGTGGATCTTGCCCGCCACCTGATCGATGGGCACCGACTTGAGCATTCCCTGCTGCACCGCCACCATCTGGCCGAACTGGCCGGCCACCAGCAGCTCCATGGCGTGGCAGGCCAGCGTGGTGGCCAGGATGCGGTCGTGGGCGGTGGGCGTGCCGCCGCGCTGCACGTGCCCCAACACGATGGAGCGGCTCTCGATGCCCGTCAGCCGCTCGGTCTCCTGGGCGACGTACTTGCCTATGCCTCCCAGCCGAATCGGGTCGGGCGAGTTGTTGTCCACGTGGTCGATGAATACCTTGCCGCCCTCGGGCATGGCGCCCTCGCCCACGGCGATGATGGTCTCGCGTTTGCCGATGCGGCTGCGGCGCTGGCAGATATCGGCCACGGCCTCCAGGCGGAAGGGGATCTCCGGGATGAGTATGACGTCGGCCCCCGAGGCCAGGCCTGCCCGCAGCGCCAGCCAGCCGGCGTAGCGGCCCATCAACTCCACCACCATCACGCGATGATGGCTGGCGGCGGTGGTGTGGACTTTGTCCAGCGCCTCGGCCGCGGTGGCCACGGCCGTGTCGTGCCCGAAGGTTATATCCGTGCCCACCAGGTCGTTGTCGATGGTCTTGGGCACGCCCACGATCTTCAGCCCGCGCTCGATGAGCTTGGCCGCCCCGGCCATGGTGCCGTCCCCGCCGATGACCACCAGCGCCTCCAGGTTCCAGTTGCGGCAGTTGGCCAGCACCTCCTCGGTCACGTCGCGCCGCACCCAGCGCCCCTCCTGCTGGATGGCGAAATTGGACGGCTCGGCCTTGTTGGACGAGCCCAGCACCGTGCCCCCGGCGGTCAGAATGTTGGACACCTCCGCCAGGCTCATCACGTGCATGCGGTTTTCGATCAGGCCCAGGTAGCCGTCCTCGATGCCGACGACCTCCAGACCGTACTTGCCCACGCCGCTCTTGACCACGGCGCGAATGACGGCGTTGAGCCCGGGGCAGTCGCCCCCGGCGGTCAGGATTCCGATGCGGCGCAGGTTCGCCATGCCCACCTCCTCTTGTAGCCCCGCCGCGGGGCGGGGTTCTGCTTCCAGGTTCTTACAGGCCAATACGCCCAAATGCAAGCGTCACAACGTGGCAGGGGGGTTCAAATAAAGATGGCGGGAGCCAGCCTGGCCGATTCCCGCCCCGGGCTTCAACCAAGAAGTTGCAGCCTTGCCTATGCCCGTTTCCGCCGCGACAGCAGCAATCCGCCCAGGCCCGATCGCCCCTGACAGGGCGCCGGCACGGGAGGCAACCTGGCCGTTGCTGGGCAAGGGCCCCTTCCGCACGGCACTCCCAAGCCAATGACGCCTGGTGGCGGCACTGATTTTCACATGCCTTGGGAAGGCTGCCGGGCGGAATGCCCCACGCGGCCCTCATTTTCGCGCGGTCAATTGAAGGCTGACGATTCTTCCGGCCAGGGCAGGGATCATCCCCGGTCCAGCATACGGCTGTTCCGCGGTGACCGTTACGTCCGTGAAACCGGCCTGTTCCATCGCCTTGAGGTATTCACCCTTGCCGCACGCCGCCTTGAGCCAATCCGCCCAGATCTCCATGCCGGGGGCGTCCGGCTCGGAGGGGGGTGCAGTCACCACCAGATCGGAAATGTACAATCTCCCGCCTGGCTTGAGGGCACGGCGCGCCTCTCGGAAAATGGCGGCCTTATCCAAGGAGTGGTTGATCACGCAATTGCTGATCACCACATCGATGGACTCGGAGGCAACAGGCAAGTTCTCGATCTGCCCGACGTGAAATTCCACGTTCCGGCAGCCCCCCTCCGCGGCCAGCCGCCTGGCCTTATCCACCATCTCAACTGTCAGGTCAACCCCGATAGCCTTTCCCGTGGGGCCGACCTTTTTCGCGGCGACGAAAACGTCCAGGCCGCCGCCTGATCCCAGGTCCAGAACGATCTGCCCTGGTTGAAGCTCTGCAAGGGCCGTCGGGTTCCCGCAACCCAGCCCCATCTGAACTGCTTCCTCCGGCACGCCTTTGATCTGGTCGGTGGAGTATCCCCGGCCCCGTGCTGTTTGCGCAATGCCCCCTTGGCCGGTCGGAGTCAGCCCCCCCTGCTTGGCGACCTGTCGATACTGCTGCCTGATCTTCTTCCTGTTCCTGGGCATTATCGTTTTCCCAAGGGGCCGAGTTGCATCTTCCAGGGTTCGCCCGCCTTTGCCTATATTGGCGGCTAATGATGCAAAGTCGTCCGAAATGCCCCCTTCGAGATGGAAGTGTAAGGGAGGCGTTCGGGATGGGGCAAGGGAAAACCGGACAATCTTGCTTTAGAGTCCCTAACAAAATGCCGCGTCGCGGTCACGGGACATTTTGTCAGGGGCTCTTAAGCTTTCCAGGTCTGTTTTCATCCTCGCCCAGGTATTACAATAGCCCGCTATGATCCTTCTTGAAACCCACGACCTGGTGAAGCGTTATTCCGGCAGGACGGTGGTCAACCGCGTCAACCTGCACGTGGCGCAGGGCGAGATTGTCGGCCTGCTGGGGCGCAACGGCGCCGGCAAGACCACCACCTTCCGCATGTGCATCGGCATGATCCACCCCAACGAGGGCGGCATCAGCTTCGAGAACACCGACGTGACCGGCCTGCCCATGTTCAAGCGTGCCCGGCTGGGCATGGGCTACCTCTCCCAGGAGCCCAGCATCTTCCAGCGGCTGACCGCCCGGCAGAACCTCATGGCCATCCTGGAGACCATGCACCTGCCGCGCCAGACCCGAAAAGATCGGGCCCAGCAGTTGCTGGAGCAGTTCGGGCTGACGGCCGTGGCTGAGAACGAGGCCCGGCTGCTTTCGGGCGGCGAGAAGCGCAAACTGGAGATCGCCCGCGCCCTGGTCACCAACCCCACCATGATCCTGCTGGACGAGCCCTTCTCGGGCGTGGACCCCATCGCCGTGGAGGACCTGCAGCGGGAGATATTGAACCTCAAGGAGCGCGGCATCAGCATCCTGCTGACCGACCACAACGTCCGCGAGACCCTCAACGTCACCGACCGCTCATACATTATCGATAACGGCAAGGTCCTGCGCATGGGCAGCCCCAAGGAACTGGTGGCGGACGAGTTGGTCAAGAAGACCTACCTGGGCCACAGCTTCCGCGGCGACGAGTTCGACGCCTGACCATTGTCAATTGACAATCGACAATTGGAGATTGCCAATTCCTACGGCGGGGTCGTGGGGTCTATTTGCGGCACGATGTGCTGCATGGTGCCGTAGATGGCGTCGTGATCGCCCCAGGTGACGGCCTTTATGCCTGTCCAGCTTCCCGCGTCCATGTCGCCGGGGGCGAGTTCCTTGCCGGCGTCGGCGGCGACGTGGCCGTCGACGTAGAGGATGTTGGGGCCGCTGTCATGCCGGGCGGCATTGAGAACCGCCTGCCCCTTGGAGTGATAGCTGGCCGGACCCACGTGCCAGCCCGGGGCGTAGTTCTCCAAAGCGCCGCTGTACTGCGGGTCTTGGAAGGAGTTGAGGTCGAAGGAATCCCAGGCCTGGGCCACTATCCTGGGATTGTCCACCTCATCGGGGGTAGCCGCCTGGGCATAGTACGTATTACCGTTGGGCAGGTAGAGCTTGGGATCGATGGAATCCACGCCGACGTTGGCCTCGGGATGGCTGCCCGCGTTTTCCGGCCTGGGACTCCATCGCCCGATTCCGCAATGATAGAAAGCCTCGTTGGGCGTGGCCGCCCGCAGGCAGACGTTCCACTGGTAGCCCACCCCCACGCGCTGGACGTAGGCCTTGGTCATGTTGGTCTGGGTCCAAGTGACCAGGTCCTGGGCATTCATGGCCGGGCAAAGTGCGCCTTTCCACATGTCGGCCAATGTTGTCGGCTGATAGACGGGCAGGCCGCCCGGGCCGGCATTGGTCCTGGTGGGGGTGACGTTGTTCATGGCCATGACGGTGGCCATCATGGGATAGCCGGCCAGTTCGGGATTGGCGGCGTCGGCGAGATTGGCGTTCCCCATGAAGGGATAGGAGCGGTTGGCGGCATAGTACATGCCAATGGCCGGGCCGAAGACCTTCATCCGCCCGGCGCAGGCGGCCTTCTTGGCCAGCACCCTGGCCCGGGACAGGCTGGGCAGCAGCATCGTCACCAGCGCCGCCAGGATAAGCACCACTATCAGTAATTCGACGAAAGAAAACGCCCGCGCTGCAATGCGCATGTTCGCACCTTTCCGACTTTGGCCTGCCGCCAGCCTTGCCGCGGAGCAAAAGGCCGGCACTTGCCTATCTGAGTACATTCTACCAGAACCGGCCCGAAAAAGCCGCCTCGGCCATGATATCGGCGGATTTCACGGATCCACGGCAGCTTCTGCCGCCCCGGGGCCCCCGGCGTTGGAATTGCCGGGCGGTTTGGGTATCATCCCGGCATGAGCCTTTCCCACGGCATCGACATGGTGGACTGCCGCCGCCTGCGGGAACTGATCGACCGCTACGGCGAGCGCTTCCTGCATCGCATCTTCAGCCGGCGCGAACTGGAGTACTGCCTGGGCAAGAAGCGCGAGATCGAGCACCTCTCCGGGCGCTTCGCGGCCAAGGAGGCGGTGCTGAAACTCTTGGGCACGGGCCTGCGCCGCGGCATGAGTTGGACGGAGATCGAGATCCTCAACGAGCCATCGGGCCAGCCGCGGGTGCACCTGTCGGGCCGGTGCCGCCAGATCGCCGACGAGCGGAACCTGGAGGAAATCGTCGTTTCCATCAGCCACATCGAGACCCACGCCATCGCCTCGGCCGTCGCCTCCGCCCGCCAATTCGGCGCACTGGGCAACCCGCGCTGAATAGAATACCTCAAGCCGCCTCCGCGCCAGCCGCGGAGGCGCAATTGAGCTTGAAAGGATCGGGCGACCATGAGCAAACTGACGATGAGCTTGTGCGTCTTGACGGTTCTATCTATCGGCCTTCCCCTGGGCGCCCAACCTGCCGGCCCGGCGGTGTTTTTCCACCACGGCATCCACGATTCCTATGCCGCCAAGCCGCTGCATGACATGGGCGTGGAACTGGACGTGCCGGCCAAGGGCCAGACCCTCGCCGGGGCGCTGGCCACGCGGAAGTACAACGTGGTGGTCACGGGCATCCTCACGCCCGAGGAAATCAAGGTGCTGGATGGCTTCCTGGCCGAGGGCGGGGGGGTCATGGTCTGTGCCCCGCTGTTCTATTCGCGCGAGGCCGACTTCACCGCCACCTGCCAGTGGCTCACCGGCCTGGGAGCCCGCCCGCGCTGGGAGATGCTCCAGGATTCCGACAAGAACAACAGCGTCCGCGATGTGATGAACTGCCAGCTCTCCTTCTCCAACAACATCGCCGCCCCGTTCAATAAGGGCGTTTCGGGGGTGCTGACGCTGGAGTGCCCATCCACCACCGGCTGGGAACCCCCCATGTCCTACGACTTGGACGCCAACTGGACCGTGGCCGTGCGCGGGGCCAAGTCGCTCAAGACCGTTATCGACCAGCGCAACGACGTGGTCCTGCAGCCATGGATTCCCAAGCAGCCCATCGCCTCCGAGCCGCCGCTGCTGGCGGTGCGCCAGGTGGGCAAGGGGCGGCTGGCCGTGCTGGGCATTCGGTATTACTGGTTGTTCACTCCGCCCTACAACTGCCCGACGGCCCAGGCCATGCTCACCGCCGGCGCGGGCGAGAAGAAAAGCCAGTGGCTGAAGGTCTTCGCCAACACGTTTGAATACCTGTCCGCACCCGGCGCCCAGGCCGGCCTGGGGGGAATCAAGACCCCTCCCGAAGTGCTCAAGCGGCCGGTGGAAGTCTGGGCTCCGGCGCCGGAGATGAACTGGGCCGACTGGGCCAAGAATAACCCGCTGGAATCGGCCGCCCAGCCGCAGACCCGCGGCCTGATCGGCGCCCGCACCGAGCTGTCCGGCGGAACCGGCAGGGTGGCCGATTACGTCAAGGCGGCCAAGGCGGCGAGCCTGCAGTTCGTCGTCTTCATGGAAGACAACTTCAAGATGGACCAGGCCAAGTGGGACCGCCTGGTGGCCGACTGCAAGGCCGCCAGCGACGAAAAGTTCCTGGCCGCCCCCGGCCTGTGCTACGAGGACGCCCAGGGCAACCATCTCTACGCCTTCGGCGACAGCGTCCGCCTGCCCAAGGACGCCATGCTGCTGAGCGACCGGCGGCTGGCGACCGTCGGGGGCGACATGCGCAACCGGGCGTACTTCGATTACATCAACGAGTACATCTCCCAGAACGCCATCGTCGGCTACTGGAACCACAAGGCCAACGTGCTGATCCCCGCCGACTACAAGATGTACAACTCCTTTCCTATCTATTCCTTCGTGGACGGCAAGCAAGTCGATGACGCCCTGCCCGACTATTTGTATCTGCAGGGCATCGGCGGCTGCCAGGGCGCCGTGGCCTTTGAATTTGTGACCTCACCCGAGCAACTGGCCAAGCGCGCCAAGGATGGCTGGAGCGTGGTGGCGCTGCGCCCGATCAAGGCGCTGGATGGCGACTGGCACGGCGGGGTCTATTCATTCAGCGGTTTGAACGGGCAGTACATCACCAACGGCCCGCGCATCCTGTACTGGGAAGGGACCAACCGCCTGGTCGGCGGCGGGCAGTGGTGGCGGCCCGACCAGTGGGAGTGGCGCATCCGGTTGCGGGTCGCGTCGGATGACGGGCTGAAATCCGTCACCATTCACGACGGCGACCGGCAGGTTCTGCGCCGCTGGCTGGTCGGCGGGCAGAAGGAATTCGCCAAGGAAATCATCCTGTCCAACGGCCAGCAGGTTGGGGCCACGCTCGTCGTGGAGGATGTCAAGGGCCGCCAGGCTGTCTCCATGAGCTTCTGGAACCGCAACCTGATGAAAGAAGAATTCTTCTGCTCCGACCGCTGCAACTTCCTGGGCAGTTCCCGGCTGAGGACGCGCCAGGGCGCCCAGATGTGGACGCCGGTGGGCTTCCAGGGCAACATGGGCATCACGCCCTCCAAGGGGCTGTTGGACATGACGGTCAGCCCGGCCGTGAGCCTGACGATGGATTCGCCCACCCTGCCCATCGACGGCGCGCCGCCGGGCTTTCCCACCTGCGCCCTGCGGTTTGAGCCGATGATCCCAGGCGAGCATCCATTCATCTACGCCTATCCGCAGACGCACATGGTCAGCCCGGAGATCGGCATCGGCCAGGCCGACTATCGCCTGGCGTTCGATCCGGCTGAGCGCGACGCGGTCAAGACCCCGCTGGGCCACGATTACCAGAAGCCCCAGACCGGCTGGGGCAACGCCTGGGGCGGCTGGCATCACCTGGTGCCAACCCAGAAGGCTGAAGGCTACCTGCGGACCTACGCCTGGAACTGGGTGCCGGGCGAATTCCGCATCGGCTGGCACGAGGCCTGCCTGATAGCCAAGGACGACATCACCGCACCCACCGGCCAGCCGGGGCTGCAGGTCATGCAGGCGACCATGGGCGGATGGAAGCTGTACCGCGCCAACCAACCCGTCGAATCGCCCAAGGACAAGGCCGTTGATCTTCCTTTCAGTCGCGGCACATACGCCGTGCTGGAAGACAAGGGCGGTTCTGCTATGCTCATCCCGCTGGATGACGAGCTGACGATCCGCTGGGCCAATGGCAACGTGAGCCTGTACTATCCTGCCGGGCGGGAGGTCGAATACTATTGCGCCATGCATCCCGACGTCGTCGGCAGCGAGCCGGGCAACTGCTCCATCTGTGGGTTGCCGCTCGTTAAGGGGCTCAAACCGTCCGCCGGCGGCAAGATCGCCAAGGGCCAGGCGATTATTTATCGCGTGGCCTTCGCCGGGGCCAGCGGCGCCACCTCGGACATGCCCAGCGGCACGCCCGTGGCGACCATGCTGAAGTTCGCCCAGGACTTCGGCGTCGCCGCGCCCGGCCAAGTGGGCTACAAGGCGACCCTCACGCGCGGCAAGCAGTTGGACAACCACCTTTATTGGCGGCTGGACGGGCAGGGAAGCGGCGTGGAGGCCAAGATTCCCAAGGTTGCCCTCAATGGCCTGCTGGCCGCCGTGGTGGAGAACCTCAACGATAACTGGTCGGTCCAACTACTTGACAAGGGCCTGGCCTGGCCCAACCACCGCTCGCTGCCCATCCGCGACGGCAAGGCCTACGCCGAGCTGGACCTCTCCGACCACGACGCCGACCTGTTCCTGGGCCACCCGGTCACGGCCGACAACAAGGATCTCCGCCTGGAGGTGGCCTGGGAGGCCAAGGGCCTCTGGTACGTCGAGGCGCATAACCCCACGGACAAGCCCATCCAGGCCAAACTGGCTACAAGTGCCGGCTGGACGCCCTTTACCCTCGCCGAGCAGGTGGACCTGCCGGCGGGCACCAGCAAGGTCTGGCACGTGCAGGAAAAACCGCCCAGGTAGTTAAAGGGCCGCAGGCAGGTTAGGACCCGTGCAGAAATAACTGGAGTAGTTCTGCCCGGTGGCACAGGTTTCCAACCTGTGCCTGCACAGCTTGAAAAGCTGTGCCACCAAGAGGCAAGTCTTTAGGCTGTTTCTGCACGGGTTCTTAAGTCTGATGTTCCTGGGCGTCGATCAGGGCGCGAAGTTCGGGGAGGATAAAGCTCTCTTCGATCTGGCGTCGGCCCTTGAGGGCGGCGGCGACGGCGGCGACGCGGTCGGCTACGGCGGCCTGGGAATTCAGGAAGAGCACCTCGCGCCCGCGCAGGCTCACCAGCCCGCCGCCGGGCATCTCGCCCTCGGCGCGGGCGGGGCCCAAGCGGACCTCGATGCCCGCCTGCCTGGCCAACTCCAGTAATTCCCGCAGTTGTTCCTGTGGTTGCATGAGCGTGCGATTTGCCCATTAAGTTTAGCCGCCGCCTGGCCGATATCTATAGCGAAAGTGCGCGCCGGGCAAGACGGCGCGCGGCAGGGCAAATCCATGAGTCACCAGGTTTCGCCGGCGTCGGAACAAGACAACCTGTCGCTGCCGCAATTGCGCTGCCAGGTCCGCCAGCTTCAGCAGGCCCTGGCCAGGGCCCAGCGCCTGGCCGCCGTGGGCACGATGGCGGCCATGGTGGCCCACGAGTTCAACAACCTGCTGACCCCCATGCTCAACTACGCCCAGATGGCCGCCGGGGGCGACCCCCAAATGCAGGCCAAGGCCATCCACCACACCCTCGACGGCGCCACCCGCGCCGCCGCCATCTGCGGCGCACTGCTGGATATGGGAGGCGCCGGCTCGGACCGGAAACGCCAGGTCGCCCTGGACGAACTGGTCGAGCAGACCCTCGCCGCCATGGCCCGCGACATGGCCAAGGACGGTATCAACCTGGTGCGGAAGATTCCCCCCCGGCTCACCCTGACCACCTGCCCCGGCCAGTTCAAACAGGTGCTGCTGAACCTGCTGCTCAACGCCCGCTGGGCGGCCATGGAAAAAGGCCGCGGGCAGAGCGTCTCCATCGTCGCCGAGCAAGCCGACGGCCAGGTTTTCCTCCGCGTGGCCGACACCGGGGTGGGCATCGACCCCCAGCACATNNATCGAGGAGCTTTCCGGCCGGCTGGAGGTGCGGAGCGAACTGGGCAAGGGCACGGTTTTCACCATCGCCCTGCCGGCCGATGTGCCCGCCGTTCGCCGGAAAGCCCGCCCTACGGCCTTGTCGGCCTAAGGGGCTCTAACAGAA
>PMYM01000170.1 GCA_003171235.1 Phycisphaerales bacterium
TAAATCGAAAATCGTAAATCGCACATCGAAAATACCATTACGTAGGGGGGTGAGGTTGGGGATGGAGGCCGGCGGCGTAGCCATCCGTCAGTTCTCGTAATGTTCTGAGTCCCGGCTACCGTTGCCTGCGGCGGCGGATCAGCGCCAGCCCGCCCAGGGCCAGCAGCGATAGCGTACCCGGTTCGGGGATGCTCTGCCCGAAGCCGGCTTCCAGGACCTGATAATCGGCGAAGCTGACCAGCCCGTCACCATTGAAATCGCCGGTGTCAACGGTCTGGTCGGTCAGGCCGAAATGCGCTTCCAGCACCTGGTAATCGGCGAAATTGACTGTGCCATCCTTGTTGGCGTCGGCGGCCAGCCGCGGGGCCACCAGAATCAAATATGAGTTGTTGGGATCGCGGGTGTCGAGATACCACTCCTGGAGCGTGGTCTCCGTGAAGTCCGAGGAAGAGGAGAACGGCGCGTTGCCCAGTATGGCGGCCAAGCCGCCGGGCATGTCGGCGTCCGGTATAACAAACACGGCCGAATTGTGAATGAGAAACTCGCCCTGCCGGCCATTTCCCATCGCCAGGCCGATGGAGTCCACGTACCAGCCCGGCCGGTCGGTCGAACCGGAGCCTACGCCGCTGACGGAGATGGTCAGGTCGGGCGTTGAGCCCAGATCGATGCCGATCTGCTGGGCGTAGCTTTCCGAGATGAAGCTGACCGGCGAACCGCTGTCCAGCAGGGCGTCATGGGTGACAAACGCGCCGCCGGATTGCATGCGGATGGAGACCGGCAGCATCGGGTTGCTGCCGACATCGGCGCTCTGCGGTTCGGAGAAGAAATTGTGCATGGTGACCGGCACGTACAGGTTGTAGCGGTTGGGCGCCGGGGCCGGGTCTTCCAGCGTTCCGGCCATGGTCAGGTAGGTCCAGCGCAGGAACTGCAGATCGTGCGGGTCCACGTGCAGAACGCGGCCCTGCAGTATGCTGGCGCCGATGATGTCCACGTCCAACTCGCCCCCGCCGATGAAGTCGGTGGCGGCCGCCAGGGTTGTGGACGTGCCGCCGATGGGAGCGTAGGGAAAATACAGGCTGTGGTTCTCGGTATCGTCGCCCACCGATTTCTGGCCGCCCAGCATCAGTCGTAGCGGCTGGGTGACGGCGAAGTCGGCCGTGCCGCCGAAGCCCACGTCCCCAAAGTGCACGGCCGGGTAGGGCTGGAGCGGGATGCCCGGGGACTGACCGATGGCGTACGCGTCCTGGGCCGTCTTTCCCAGAATGGAAGCGGAGGCGCCGGTATCGACCACGGCCAGATCGCTTGTGGATGGGTCGCCAAACAAATCGCTGGCCGTGTACCAGTTTCCTGAGAGATCGGTCAGGCCGTAGTACATGCCGACATAGCCGATGCTGATGGGGCCGGCGGAGTCAAAATTGAAATCCGTGGCAAGAACCTGCCCGCAGAGCATGCCCAGCACCAGCAGGATGGCCAGTCTTTTCATGTTGCGTCCTCCACAGGCCATGTGTCCGAGCGAGGCTTGCTGACAGACTGAGTTGTTGTGGCCTGTTATCGGGGTACTAACTGCCGACGACCACCCAGAGCAGCCTATGTACAATTATAACCTGGTTTCGGGATTCAAAAGGGACTTTCCGGACAAGGGAACCCCAGGCTACTTCGAGATGCAGAGGCAAATCGGAACGCCGGCAGCGCGGCCACGTCCCCGGTGGCGTCAGCGAGGCCCCGGTGGGTGTAGCATGGCATGGGGAACATTGTCTATGCTCGTTTCTTCAGGCCCTGCCAGACCCACTCGACAAGGGCCCCCAGCAAAGCAAAGGCCACTACCGACACGATGCCGGTCCAGAGCAGGATGTTGCGGACAACCGTCTGTACATGGGTGATGGCCACAACCGGCATGGCAACACGAACTGCGCCAACTAGGTGGCCATCACGGCTCAGTGGCATGGCGACGTAGCGGTATTCAATGGCGAGGGTTCCGCTCTTGCGTGTGTCCACCCCCGTCTGACCCTCCAGGGCCTGAATCACTTCCGGCCGATCAGCGGTCTTGTGATTGGGCATGGCCGCCGGATCGCTATGGCTGTCACCCAGGACCCGTCCATCGGCGGCTATGACCGTCAGGCGCAGCGGCATTTCTGATAAACCGCCCTGCCCGGAACCTGCTGGATGGGCAGCCGCCGCAGCGACAAATTGCTTGCAGAGGCGGTCGGCCTGTTCGTCGCTGGTGCAGAGGCTCTCCATAAACTGCTTGGCAACGCCTGCCATCTCCAATTGATGGGTCTCGATCTCGTGCAGGTATGCCGCATTCAGCGAGTGATACGACACCGCTCCGGCCACCGTAACGACAAGAATGATAATCAGCACGTTGCCGGAAATCAGCCTGAAGAAGTAGTGTTCCGATGCGGTTGTCATGGGCATCTCCGATTTCTGATGCAGCGCCGCAAGGAATTATACCGACCGGGATTTCCCATATAGCCCTTGGCCCACGACCGTCGCAGGCCGCTCTTCCTGATTGTCTATTGCTTGCAGGAGACCGCAAGCGTTTTTCGGGCCGGTTGGCCCAGGTCGAGGTAGGTATTCACCGTCAGGTGGGTTATCCGGCCGTCAAGGCGGCCGGGCATGGCCGTGGGGGCATTCAGCCCGGGCGTACTAATTGGTGGTGAAGGCGATTGCGATCAGAACCGCTCTTCCGGGCACTTAAAAGCCGGGTCGGCCAGTACCCGGTATAGTTCCGTCTTGCCCCCGGTCTGAATGTCCACGCACCACACCCCGGCCTTGCCGGGCTGTTTGACCAGCCGCGGGCACAGGCGACCGCAGTTGGATGCTCGGCAGCAGATCTGCAGGCGACGCCTGAATTCCGCCTCCGGGCCTATCCCGGGTGCAAGCCTGCGGCTGGCCGATCCCTCCGGGTCGAAGGGTACGGCCTGGCGATTCTCCATCCGAATAGCCCGGTTGGGGCAGACGCTGGCGCAAAGCCCAATGCCGTCGCAGAGTTCCTCAGCCACAAGCTCGGCCCGGCCGTCAACCATGTGAACGGCGCCCTCGGGGCAACGGGCCGCGCATACCCCGCAGCCGTCACAACGTTGGCGGTCTATGCGGACAATGCTTCTAAGGACCTTCCTGGCTGTTTCGATTCTTGCGGTTTCCGATTCCATGCCCAGTTCCTGGCTGGCGAGTCCTCAGGAGGGCCTGCCGGCGTCTGCCTTGGCGCGCGGGGCGGGTGCGTAGGCGCCGTTCTCGGGAGAGGCAGGCTGTTGGGGCTGTTGGGGCGGCTGGGTCTGAGTCCACTTGCCCACCACGCCGTATTTCTCGGACAGCTTCTGCAGCCGCGGGTTGCGGTAGGGGTACCACAGGCAGGCCGG
>PMYM01000040.1 GCA_003171235.1 Phycisphaerales bacterium
CCTTTGACGGCCTTGCCCTGGCGGTTGAACGCCTCGGCCAACTTGCCCACCACCCAGCGCGGCATGGCCACGTTGACCTCGCCGGCCAACTCGATGAAGCGCGTCAATTGGCCCACTTCGCGGGCCTTCCAGGTCAGATAAAACGGATCGATCGGAATACAGTGGCCGCCCAGTCCGGGGCCGGGATANNGACAGGTAGAACGGGTCGATGGGTATGCAATGCCCGCCCAGGCCCGGCCCGGGGTAGAACGGCTGGAAACCAAAAGGCTTGGTGCTGGCGGCGCGGATGACCTCCCACACGTCGATGCCCATGCGGTCGAACAGCACCTTCAGCTCGTTCACCAGGGCGATATTGACGCAGCGGTAGGTGTTTTCCAGGATCTTGGCCGCCTCGGCCGCCTCGCAAGAGGAGACCGGCACCACGTTGTCGATGGCGGCGCGGTAGCAGGCCACGGCGGCGGAGAGGCTTGCCTTGTCGTAGCCGCCGACCACCTTGGGAATGGTCTTGGTGCTGTAGTCCTTGCGCCCGGGGTCTTCGCGCTCGGGGGAGAAGGCCAGGTAGAAGTCCTTGCCGACGCGCAGCCCGGATTGCTCCAGAATGGGCAGCATGACCTCGCGCGTGGTGCCGGGGTAAGTGGTGGATTCCAGCGCCACCAACTGCCCCCGGCGCAAGCGGCGGGCGATGGCTCGGGCGGTGGACTCGATGTAGGTCATGTCCGGCTCGCGCNNGGCGTGGGCACGCAGATGATGATGCAGTCGGGCTTGCTCAGGCGGTTGAAGTCGGCGGTGGGCTCAAACAGGCCCGAACGGAGCATGGTCTTGACCACTTGGTTGGGGATGTGCTCGATGTAGCTCTTACCGGCCCGGAGAAGTCTTACCTTTTCCTGGTCGACGTCGAAGCCGATGACGCGCAGGCCCGCCCGGGTGAACTCCCGCACCAGCGGCAGGCCCACGTAGCCCAGCCCCACCACGCCGATGATCGCCTTCTTGCTCTCGATCTTGCGGACCAGATCCTTGGACATTCCTTGCTCCTCAAAAACCTCGATACAGATTAAACAAACCGGCCGGACTTGCCAAAGCCTACAACTTCTCCAGCAGGATTTTTACGATGCGCTGGGCCGCGTGGCCGTCCCACAGCGGCGGAATCTGACCGGTCCGGGGCGGACCGGACATCACCTGCCGGTAGGCCGGCAGGATATTTTCAGGATCGGCGCCGACGATGCGGTTGGAGCCGAATTGGGCGGTGATTGGCCGCTCGGTGTTCTCCCGCAGCGTCAGGCAGGGCACGCGGAGGATGGTGGTTTCCTCCTGGATGCCGCCCGAGTCGGTCAGCACCAGCCGGGCGTGGGCCATGAGCTTGAGGAAGTCCAGGTAACCGGCCGGCTCGATCAGCCGCAGGTTGCTCATCTTCTCGATCCGACCGGCCAGGTTGGAGGCGCTCAGGTTGCGCATCGTTCGGGGATGGATGGGAAAAACGATGGGCAGGTCCTTCTGGATCGCCTCCAGGGCCGAGAGCAACCCGCCGAACACCGCCGGATCGTCCACGTTGGCTGGCCGGTGCAGCGTCAGCACCGCGTACCGCTCGCTCTGGAGGGAAAGCTGCTCCAGGATGGGCGAATCTTCAGCCTGCTGGCGGTTCTTCAGCAGCGTGTCGATCATCACGTTGCCCACGAGAAAGACCTTCTCGGCCGGCACGCCCTCGCGGGCGAGGTTCTCCACGCCCGCCGGCTCGGTGCAGAACAACAGGTCGCTGATGGCGTCGGTCAGCAGGCGGTTGATCTCCTCGGGCATGGTGCGGTCGCCGCTGCGCAGCCCGGCCTCCACGTGCACCAGTTTGACCCCCAGCTTCACCGCCACCAACCCGCAGGCGATGGTGGAGTTGACGTCGCCCACCACCAGCACGGCCTGGGGCTTCTGCTCCAGCAGGATCGGCTCGAAGGCGGTCATGATCTGGGCCGTCTGGGCGGCGTGGCTGCCCGAGCCCACTCCCAGGTTGACCTGCGGCTGGGGTATGCCCAACTGGCGGAAGAACAGGTCGCTCATCCGCTCGTCGTAATGCTGCCCGGTGTGCACCAGCACGGGCTGAATGGCCGGGGCGTTCTTGTACGCCGCCATCAGCGGGGCGATCTTCATGAAATTCGGCCGGGCGCCGACCACGTTGATTATCTTCATGCCTTCTCTTTCGGACAAAAGCTCATCAGGCTTTGGGTTCTTTGGACACGATCAACCGGTCCGTGTCAGGCCGGGCGCGGGCAAGAATGTACCGGCCCAGTTGCCCGACAGCCGGTCGATTTCACGCCCAGCCGCGGATGCGATAGTAAATCCGGGCCAGCAGTTCATACGTCACAACGGGCAGATCTCTAGCGCGGTCAATGTACTTGCCCTGGGGGACAAAGCCTTGCCAGGACGGGGCGGCCATCCTCACCTGCCGGTAGCCAGCCCGCAGGAAGCAAGCCCGGGCGCGCCCGGTGTGGCAAAGCGAGGTGACCACCAGCACGCGGCTGACCCGCGGATCCACGCCCAGGCGCATGATAGTCCGGGGATGATCGACCGTGTGGGTGGCCAGGCGGTCCAGCAGCACGGCCCCGGCGGGCAGGCCATAGCGGGCGGCCACATCGAAATCGGCGTCCGCCCCGCCGTCGAAGCTGGTGATAATAACCTTTGGGGCATAGCCGCGGCGGTAGAGGTTGGCGGCTTCCACGTCCCGCTCGGGGTCGCCGCCCAGCACGACGATGAAATCGGCCTCCTCCAGCGGGTCCACGTGCACCAGAAAGCCGCCCAGCCAGCCGCCCAGCGGGGTGAAGACCAGGAGCAGCCAGAGCACCACAAGAAGGGCGGCCGCGGATGAGGCTATCGCCCACAGCCAACGGAATCGACGCAGGAAGGCCTTCGTGGGAGCGATTGGCTGGTGCGAATCAGTTTCGTATGGCGTATAAACCATGTCTTCCAAAATGGGACAAACCGCTCAGGCGGTATGCTATACTACGAGAACTTATGACCCGACAATTCCAAAGCAGTCCCAGCAGCCAGATCATCCCCGAGGAATTCTGGAATGCCCGTGCCGGGCGGGGGAAGGAAGCGGGATTCACAGGAAGAAACGCAGGCCGAAAAAGGAGAGATCAATGAGGCTTTCCGGGATGGTGGTGAGAGGGGGAACTCATGCGACAAGGAGCGGAAGATGATAGGCGGACGGATCTATCGTATGGCACAGGCCGTTGTGCGGCGGTTGACGGGATACGACCTCTTGATGGTTCAAGGGCGTATCCCGGCCCGCAAGAAGCTTCTTCCCATGCGGTATGACTATCGGGCCTCCCCCGAAGGCATGGTGACCTACACGGTCGGGCAAGACGCCCTGAATCTGTCGTACAAGTTGTTCACGATGGATAACTCGGGCGCCCTGGCAATCCGAAAGCTGTGTTTCTCCGCCCAGGCGCCTCGGATCGGAGCGGGGGACGAAATTCGCGTCGATTTGGTCGCGCCCGCCATGTGGATCAACGGAAAGCCCGTTGCCTTGCAGGTGGCGGGCCATGAGATGTCGCGGAAATACGCCGCCGTCCTGGAGGCATCCGGAAATGGCGAGTCTTATTGGCGACAAGTGGCTCACTACCTTCTGATGACGGACAAGCCCATCGGGAAGGACTACTATCTTGGGGACGACTATACCGACTACGTCGGGCAGACCAACCCAACGCCCTGGGTGAAAATGGTGCGCCAGTATTGCCAGGGCGGAAAGCTCCTGGACGTCGGCTGCGCCTTGGGAGTGTATGCCAAGGCATTCAACGACGCGGGGTTTGACGCCTACGGCGTGGACATTTCGGAGTTTGCGGTCCGCGAGGCGGCCAAGCGGATCGGCGCCGACCACGTCAAGCAGTGCAACATGGACAAGGAAGATATCCCTTTCCCACTGAAGTTTGATGTTTTCTGGCTTTGGGACTCGCTGGAACATTTCGCCGCCCCGGATGGCGTGTTGCGCAAGGTGGACGCTCACGCGGCCACGGGCGCGAGATTGTTCATGCACACCTGCAACCATCAGTCGTTGCTGCGCCTTCTGCAGGGGAAGGACTGGGAAGGCTATGCGGATTATTCGCATTACGGGGCGGATCGTGTTTCGGCGTCGTCGATACGGCGCATTCTCGGCGAACTGGGCTGGGACATCGAGAGTTGGCGGTGCGCGGGAATGTGGACGAACGATATTGACCCGGTTCTGCGCCGGATGCGGGATGTTTTCCAAAACCTCCCCGAATTGACGACGTTTTTGCAGGAACGCGACTTGGGCGACCTGGTGCAAGTGGTTGCCCGGAAACGGTAGCTGCAGCAGGATGATGTCATGAAAATCATGTTCTGGCGTAAATGCTCGCCGAAGTAGGGGCATCGAATGGTGACCAAGATTCAGATGCTGCTGAGCATGCTGGCCGGCGGCGACGCGTTCGATTTTGTCGGCGGGATCGCCCAAGGGGCCGACGTTCGGCACATCCTCAGCCTGCACGGGCGCGGGGAGGGGCTTCTGGAGGGCAGCGGCAACCGGCGGTTTGAAGCGGCTCTGGCCCGCTATCACCAGGCCCAGGCGGTGACCTTCGGCGCCGGCCGCATGGCCCTGTACGCCATTCTCAAGGCCATGGATTTCCCCGCCGGCGGCGAAGTGATACTTCCGGGCTACACCTGCGTGGTCGCGCCCGCCGCCATTCTCCGGGCCGGACTTCGCCCGGTGTACGTTGACGTGCGGATCGAGGATTTCAACATCGATCCGGAGTTGGCGGAAAAGGCCATCACCGCCCGGACCGTCGCCATTCTGGCCCAGCACACCTTCGGCATCCCCTGCCGGATGGACGAGCTGACCGACATCGGGCGGCGGCACGGCGTGGCGGTCATCGAGGACGGCGCCCACGCCATCGGCGCCCGGCTTGACGGGCAAGTTCTGGGCCGCTGGACGGAGGCGGCCTTCTTTTCCACCCAGGCCACCAAGATGTTCAGCACCGAGCGCGGAGGCTACGTCACCACCCCTGACGCCGCCCTGGCCAAGAGACTGCGCGAAATCCAGCAGCAATCGGCCGACGAAACGCCCCGCATCGCCGGCCTGTCGCTGCTGCGCTGGCTCTACCGCGCCGGCCTGGTTTGCCGGCCGGGGGCCAATCGCAAAACCAAACTGGCGGAACTGGTCATTCGGCGTTTCCGCCTGCCGCTGCTGAAAGCGGTCCTGGACTACGAGGCCGAGGAATACGCCCAGTCGCTGCAAGGCCGTTGCAGCGAGGCGTTTCCCACGAAACTGCCCAACCTGATGGCGCATGCCGGGCGGTTGCAGTTAGCCCGGCTGGAGGAGAACCTGGCTCACCGGCGGCGCCTGGCCGCCTTTCTGGAAGAGAGCCTGCCGTCGCTGGGCGCTCGCCTGGGGCAGTACGATCATGCCCGGGCGCAACCCAGTTGGGTGCGGTTCCCCTTCCTGGTGGAAGACCGTTCCGCCTGGATACGCAACATGTCCCGCCATGGCCTGGGGCCGGGTTACTGGCTGGAAGACCCCGTGCATCCCCGGGGCAGCAATCGGCAGGCCGTGGGGTATGCTACGGGCTCCTGCCCCAACGCCGAATGGCTTTGCCAGCACATCCTGAATCTGCCCCTGCACCCGGAATTGAGGGTGTCGCGCATTAACCTCTGGCTGTCGTCCTGTCGAAAAGAGATTGGCCGCCAAAAACCGATAAACAGCTAGCTCCTTGGCAAGCAGGATCGGGAATGCTCAAAAGGGACATCAGTTTCACCTTCGCAGGCAGCGCCTTGCAGATGCTGGTGGTCCTGGCGACCACGGCGCTGGTGGCGCGGTTGCTGGGGCCGACGGGCCAGGGACTGCTGGCCCTGGCGATCTTGGCGCCCACCATCGCCATCACCTTCGCCCGCCTGGGCCAGGAAACGGTCAACGTGATCTATGGCGGGTTGTACAAGGAGAAGCGCCCCGCCTTGTTTCTGCAATCCATGCTGCTGATTGTGCCGACCTCGATCGTCAGCATCCTGGTGCTGCTGGCGTTTTATTTCTGGCTGCCGGTGGAGCGGGGGAATTTCGCCAAGCTGAGCCCGACGGCCATCTACGCCAGTTGTCTTTTGGTGCCGGCGGGGTTGCTGTTGGCCATGACGACCGGCCTGGTCAGGGGCCTGGGCAAGGTGCGGACCAACGTCGTGCTGACCTTGGTACAGTGTCTGGTGAACCTGCTGCTGGCGGTGTTGCTGGTGGCGGTTCTGAAAATGGGCTTGATTGGCGCCATCTTGGCGACCATTCTGGCGACCCTGCTGGGGGGATTGGCGGCGTTATGGGTGCTGCGGGAGGTGGCCACTTTCAATCCGGCCAGCCTGGACAAGGGCTTCTGGCTGCGCAGCCTGCGGTACGGGCTGTGGGTGGCGGGGGCGGATTTCGCCGGCTTTCTGGTCTACCGCGTCGATCAAGTCATGCTGGCGTTTTACGTCCCTTCGGCACAACAGGGCCTGTACTTCATCAGCGCGAGCATGGCCGAGAGGCTCAGAATGCTGCCTACCTCGATCGCCTCGGCGTTCCTTCCCCGGCTGAGCAACCAGTGGCAGGAGCGGCGGGGGCAGGTGCCGCTGGTATTTCGCTACAGCCTTGTCGCCTCGCTCCTGGCCGTGATACTGGGCTGCCTGGTCGGGCCTCCGGCCATACTGGTTGTTTTCGGTTGGAAGTACTTCGGATCCATCCTTCCCTTCCTGATCCTGGCTCCGGGCATAGTGCTGATGTCCACCTCCAGCATCCTCAGCAGCGCCATCCTGGCGCTGGGCCGGCCAAACTACAACATGCTGACGGGCTGGTTAACGGCCGTCGCCAACATCGCTCTCAACCTGATCCTGATGCCCAGGATCGGCATTGTCGGGGCGGCCATCGCCAGCACGATCTGCTATGCCGGCGATTGCCTGTGCGGAATCATCTTCTACCGGCGGCTGACCAAAATCCCGCTGGCCGAGCTGGCCCCGCGCCTGGGCGACGTGCGGGCGGTGACACGCATCGCCTGGGAAATGGCGCGGCAGGGTCTGCGTCGGTTGCGGGGGCCCTCAATCGGCGGAGGCGGAGGCCTCGCCGACAACCAGAGCGACCACCCTGCCGGCGGCCCAACCTGATCTTGTGAACAAGTAACGGGGTTTGGCCGATATTACCCTTGTTTGAATCCAGGCCCGCGCTATGCCCCGGACGGCCAGGGAGACGGGGCTTGTTGGGTCGCACTCAGCGGCGGCCCGTTTTCCCGGCTGTGGCGAGAAGACATGAATGGCAGCGGCAAGGCATCGCAGATTCGGGTCGCCGTCCTGGGGACCTGGAATTGGCTGGAGGTGGCGGCCGATCTTCTCCGCTGCGCCAACATCCCTTGCGACGTCATTGACATCCGTTCTCTCCCCCGCCTGGCGGGGTGGGCCATCCGAGGCAACCTGCGACGATACGACTTCGTTTACCGCGTCGGCGGAAGTTGCTGGTCGCTGGGGCTGTTGTTCAAGTTGCTGGGCAGGAAAGTTGTCTGGCACTGGATTGGCAGCGATGTTCTGGGTTTCCGCTCGGACCGGCAGCGCCGGGGTGTGCGCGGCTGGATCGGTCGCCGAGCGGCCTACCGATGGGCATTCGCCCACTTGGCCGACAGCCCCCAACTGGCCCAGGAGCTGCAGGAGTTGGGGCTTAGCCCCCAGGTGGTCAGGCTCTTGCCCAAGTGCATCGAGGCCAGCCCCCAGCCGCTGCCGGAGAAGTTCACCGTGCTGAGCTACTGGACCAAAGGCCGGCGAACGTTCTACGGCGGCGACATCGTTTTCGCCCTGGCCCAAGCGATGCCTGAGGTGGCGTTCCTGGTTGTGGGCACGGAGGCGGCGGACGAGCCGGCGGCTCCGGCCAACGTCAAGTGCCTGGGTTATCTCAAGGACCTGTCCCCCATATACAGCCGGTCATCGGTGCTGGTGCGCCTGCCCCAGCACGACAGTCTTTCCGCCATGGTGCTGGAAATGCTGGCGCGGGGGCGGTACGTCATATATAATAAAAACTTGCCGGGTTGCCATCAAGCCGGCGATTTCGACGGGGCCTTGCGGGCGCTGAAAGAAATCCGCGACCGCGGCCAGATCAACGCCGCCGGTTCGGAAATGGTCAAGCAGGACTTCTCGCGGGAGAAAGAGGCACGGACCTTGTCAAGGTTGCTGAATGGCTGCTGAAAGGGATTCCATGAACTGCCAAGCCGACAGCGACGATACTCTTGGGGCAACATGACCTACGTTACCACCGACAACCTGGCTTCGCTGGAGAGCGCCCCGCCGGCCGCGCGGGGGCGCTTCGGACAGGTCGTGCTTATGTTCGTTGCCCTGGCGGCAGTGTGCGTGTCAGGGCTGGGCCTGGCGGGCTGGCCGATCTGGCTGGGCGTCACCTGCCTGGTAATGCTGATCCTGGCGGTAACGGACTTAACCGCGGCTATTTGTCTTTTCCTGCTGCTCAACCCGCTGGCCTTGTGGATGCGCACGGCTAATCCGGCCGCCTTAGTGCTGTCGGGCGCGAATTCCATCTGGCTGACGATCCTGATCGGGGGTTGGCTTTGGCAGGTCGGCGCCCGGCAAATGACTTTTCCGCGAGGAACGGATGTGCTGGCGCTTGTGGTGTTCATAGCTTACGGCCTGGCCATCACGCCCAAGTCCGGCTCGTTCCTGGAAGCGTTTTTAGGCTTTCGGTCGCTGATCTACCCCGCCTTCTTCTACCTCATGATGCGGAGCTTGGTGACCGCCAATCCCCAGGGCGTGCAACGGCTCTTCAAGTATTTGCTGCTTTCCTGCCTGTTGCTGGCAATCCTGCAGATTCTCTATTACTACGACTACATCGCCGCCACGACCTTCCGCCATGCCAGCACCCTGGCCCTGGAGGGTGGCGGCCGCTACGTGCTGGGGCACTACTTCGAGCGCATGCACAGCCTGATGGGCGGCGGGCCCAGCAATGCCGGGATCTTCCTGACCGCCGGGTTATGCCTGGCCGTGGCCGTCATGGCGGACCGGAGCCGCGCCATGTTGGGGAAGATTCCGGTTTTCGGCGTGGCCCTCTTCCTGGCATACGCCGCATTTCTGTCGCTTTCCCGCAGTTGCATTGTGGTGCTGCTGGTGGGATCGGTGTTTTTCATGTTTGCGGCCGGGCTGCCTTCGTCCTTCCGGATCGCCAGCCTCGTGCTGGTGTGCGTGCTGGTGGTCGGCACGGTTTTCGGCGGGGCGTTGAGCGGCGAATCCATCATTCAGGCCGTCCGGGCCGACGCCTACACCTGGGTCACCCGCATACCTTCGGGGGTGCGGTTGATCTTTGGCGGCGGGTTGACCGCCCCTGGGGGGGGAACCCTCGGCAGCGAATTCGCCGTCTATGCCGCCTATACCGACGCCGGCTGGGTGGCCATCTGGGCGCAGATGGGCCTGCCCGGCTTGATCTCCATGCTGGTCTGGGTGGTTGCCCTGGCGGTTGCGTACGTCCGCTTGGCCGGCAAGAAGTCTCTGGGCGTGCTGCCGCCGCAGACCCGCCACTACGCGTTGGCGGTAGGCGCCATCGCCATGAGCCTGGTTTTCGGTTCGCCGCACACGGCGGCCATCATGCGTGTGGGCACGGACATTCTCTTTTACGGCATGGCTGCCATCACGGTCTCCATTTGTAGAATCGCGCGCGATCAGGAGGTCAACCCGTACTTGACTGAAAACATCGTGCCCGAAAACGCTGTCTGATGAGGATTCCCGAATATGAGGCTGGCCTTTGTCTCCTATAGCTTCAGTTCAGAGGGGCTTTCCGCCAGTTTTCGGGCCGTACGATTCGCCAAATACCTGGTCCGCGCCGGCTGCCAGTTGGAGTTGTTCACGCCCCGCCCGCCTGGCCATAAACTGGCCGATCTGGATAGTCCTCAGGTCAATTTGACGCATATTCCTTATCGACCCCTGGGAGGCGATTCCCTGCCCGCCAAGTTTTTTAATCGCCTTGTCTACTTGCCGGAGCCGCTCAAGGCCTGGGTTGCCCCGGCCTGCCGGGTCATGCTCGGGCGGCTGCGGGAGAATCCGGTGGACGCCCTACTGGTGACCACGCCTCCCCATGTGGTGCAGCTTGTCGGCGTTCGCTTGGCCCGGGAGCTCGGCTTGCCGTACTTCGCCGATCTGCGGGATGACTGGCTGACCAGCCATCGCCAGAAATGGCGCACTCCGCTGCACAAGTGGATTGCCGCGCGGTGCGAGCGCCAGGTGGTCGAGACGGCCCGGGGAGTCTTTTTAAATACCGCGATCGTGCGCGAAAGATACGCCAAGCGCTACCCGGCCTTTGCCGACAAGCTTCACACCTTGACCAATGGCTACGACGAGGACGATTTCACTGCCGCCAGCCAGTGCGACATTCGAAAAGGCGATCCCAGGCGCATCCTGCTGTACTGCGGCAGCGACTACGACGGCTTCATACCCAGGCAACTACGGTGGCTGGCGGGGCACATGGGCGAGCTGGGCTTGGACAAGCTCTGGCGGATTATCTCCGCCGGTTACGGCGACAACCCCCCGGAATCCTATGGCAGTTTCTGGTCGCACTTGAACGTGCTGACGGTCGAGGCCGCTTCCCAAGCCTCCATGCAGGCGGATCTGTTGCTGACGGCTATGCCTCCCGGCGAGCAAACCCCCTCGGGCACGGTGCCGCTGAAGACCTACTCGTATTTGAGAACGGAAAAGCCGATCGTGTATATCGGCGAGTCCGGTTCCACTACCGACTTGCTGGCCAAGTTCGCCGGAACCTACAGTCTGCCTCGGGCAGCTTGGCCTGACTTGCCCAACTGGCTGGCCCGGCACCAGGGCCAACTGCTGAACCGCTATCCCCGGCCGGGCGTTGATGAATACAGCGTTGGCTCCCTCGTGCAAAAGTTGCTGGGAACAATCGATCGCGTTGTGCATTGATGACGGATATGAGTCACTCGGTACATCCAGGCCGGCCTCTGCGGATTGCCGTGCTTGCTCATGGGCTGCGCGTGGCCGGCGGGCTGTCGGTCGGCAGGAACATTATTGCCGCCCTGGGCGCGGTGGCGCCGGAGCATGCCTACCTGGTCACCTTCCCCTCCGGCGTGGGCTATGAGGCCCAGGTGGCGAAAATCCCCAACTGCCAATCGGTCGATTATCAATACCAGGGTAAAATCCAGCGCTGGCGCTTCGACCGGGTCTTCTTGCCGAAGATTGTCCGGGACTTCAAGCCCGACATTGTTTTCGGGCTTGGGAATCGGGGATTGCTGGATCCGCCCTGTCCGCAGGCCATCCTGGTCCAGGACCCGCACAACTTCTACCCCGCCAGGCATTTGGGCCGGATTGACCTGCTCGAAAGGGTCAGGACCGCCTACAACGCCCGGCACCTGGGACAATGCCTGCGTCGCACCGAGTTGGTTTTCTGCCAGCAGGAAGTGGCCCTGAAACGTCTTAAGGAGACGTTCAACTACACCGGTCGGCTGGCCGTGTTCCCCAATGCCGTCTCGGCGTTATTTGCCGAAAAGCTCAACTACAGCCAGCCGGCCGCACTGGCGCCCCTGGCGGGCAAGACCAAGCTCTTCTGCCTGACCAAGTTCTACTCGCACAAGAACCTGGAAAGCCTGGTGAGCGTTTTTCGGCGCTTCCCCCGTGAACTCAAGGACGTTGTTGTCATCACCACGGTGGCGGCCGATCAGAGTCCGACGGCGCCGAGGTACTTGCGGATGGTCCACGAGGCCGGGCTGGAAGACAAGCTGGTCAATGTCGGTCCGCTGCCGCAGGAAGCCCTGCCCGGCTATTACCGCCATTGCCAGGCCTTCATCCTGCCGACGCTGCTGGAGTCGTTCAGCGGGACGTACCTGGAGGCCATGCAATTGGGTTGCCCGATCCTGACCAGCGATCTTGACTTCGCTCGCGTGATCTGCGGCGATGCGGCCCTGTACTTTGATCCCTGGAACCCGGCCTCGATCAAGGATGCGATCCTCCGCCTCAAGGATGATCCGACCGTGGGCAGAGCCCTGGTGGAAAAGGGCCACGCTCGCATGAAGCAGTTCTTCAGGTCCTGGCCGGATATCGTGCGGGACGCGATGGCGACCCTGGTCACGCTGGCGGCGAAGGCTTAGGTTGTTTTCTTACACAAGACAGCGTAGTGGGCGTACATCAAGTACGACCAGACCGGCCGGGTCAATCTCCTGAGCCAATCCCCCAACACCATCCGGGCGTAAACTGGAAAAGAATAATTGTGCCGGGACCGGAGGAATCTGAGCGTGTCCATTCCCAGCACTGGCACGTAGCGTCTGGCGTTAACGATGGAGAAGCCGCATGCCATCAGAAGGCGGCGCAGGCTCCGGCCGGTAAGGAATTGAACGTGACCGGAGAGATTTGCGGTGCGGTCCTTCATGAATAAGGATATCAATCTGCCTGATGCAAGATCCAGCAGGGGAACCTCAACTATCAAGTACCGGAAATCCAGTTTCTTCACAGAGGCGAGAAACCCCCTGGCGTCGTCTATGTGCTCAAGGACGTGAGACAGCAGAACCAGATCAAAAGGTTCGCCCAGTTCGAAAGCGGGCGAAGTGATGTCGGCAACCACGCCTTCAATCCCTGGCGTGTTTTGTCTGAGAGAATTGATTGCATCTTCGGAAGAATCCACTCCTAAACAACGAGAACACAGGTTGCGTTTTCGACATTCTGCTATGACCTCACCTGTTCCGCAACCAAGTTCGGCAATAGACTCAACCTTAATAGAGTGCATTCTTAATAAAACCCCAACGGACTTAGCCTTCTCCCCGGCTCCTCGGCGCAACCATTCCGATTCTGCCTCAAGATCGTCATGATAAATGGACTTGTAGAGTTCACTGCTGGTTTCGTCAGGCTTCTTCACTTTCACGGCGACTAATCCTAAGAAAGTTGCCCTAGGTGCACCCGACGGCAAAGCCGACCAACAAGGGGAAACCCCGAGAATTTTGAGGCTCGCCCCGGATTATAACATCATACAGCAGTCGGCGTAAGCCGTCAATCGAGGTTTTGCCGGTAAACCGATATTTCCCAGATAGCCTTGGCCTGCGACCGTCGCGGGCCAGTCTACTTGCGTTGTTTCTTGCATCGAAGTTCCTGCAAGCATTTTCTGCCCCGCTTGTCGTTCCAAAGTCGTTGATTCCAGCCGCCGTCAGGGGCGGAACTGACCATTTTGGGCCGGCAGAACGCCCTTGGGCTCCGATGCAAACTGCCCGCCTCCGCTGTTGCCTCGTTTCTCCTTCGATTTGGCTAATGGATGGCGTCATCTTGACACCGCCGGTGGTGGTTTCAGCCGCCGAATCCGCTCAAGGATCGCCCGGAACAACCCACGCGGGATGGCCATCTCCGCCATCTGGAACACTACGTGGCGAACGCCGGACCCGCTAGTGCCCTGAGAAAAAAAATGGGGTAACCTCCAGGAGCAAAAGAGGATATCATGGAAGGCCGGCAAGTATCGTTAGCGTAGTGAGTACGGAAACGGCGTTGCGTTGACACTAAGAATCTCCATCTTGGCTCACGCCCTGCGGGCGGCGGGCGGTCTGTCAGTGGGCCGGAACATGCTTGTCGCCCTTGCCCGAGTGGCCCCACAGCATCAATACCAGATCACCATCCCCGGCGAGACGGATTGTGAGGAAGTCGGCTACGAAGACATCTGCGACAGTTTTCCCGACTGCCAGAAGGTCGTTTACGCTCACACCAGCCCCTGGAGACGGCTGTGGTATGAGGCCCGCGAGGTTCGCCGGTTGGTAATGGCTTTTCGCCCCGACGTCCTGCTTGGACTGGGCAACCGAGGCATCATTTGCCCTCCTTGCCCCCAGGCTGTCATGCTACAGGACGCCCACTACTTTTACCCCTTCAAGCACTACGGCAAGATAACACTTTATTGGCGCCTGAAGTACCACTATGACTTCATGCACCTGCGGCGCGTTATCCGGCAGACGCAACTAGTGCTATGCCAGACCCCGGTGGCCCAACGTCGCATCCGGGATTTCTACGGCTACGACGGTCGGATGCTGATCGTGCCCAACACTATTTCCCAGTTCCTTGGACGGCAGGAAGACCCTTCCCTGCCCGTGCCGCTACGGCCTTATGCCCAGAAAATGCGGCTGTTTTGCCTGAGTAATTTCTACGGTCATAAGAACCTGGAGATGCTGCCGGGGCTGTTCAGACGCTACGCCCGGGAACTGCGTGACGTGGTGGTGGTGCTGACGCTGCCCGAACAGAACAAGGATGCCCGCCACTTCCTCCGCGCCATTCGGCAACGCGACGTGGCTGAGCATTTCGTGAACGTCGGCCCCTTGCCTCAGATGGAGCTTGCCGGTTATTATCGACATTGTCAGGCACTGTTTCTGCCGACTCTTATGGAGTCGTTCAGCGGCACGTACGTGGAAGCCATGCACTTCGGCGTGCCCGTCCTGACCAGCGATCTGGATTTCGCCCGCGCCGTCTGCGGCGAGGCGGCGTTGTATTTCGACCCGTGGCGGCCCGAGACCATCAAGGACGCCATTGTTCGACTGAGGAAAACCCCCGGTTTGGCCGAAGAACTAGTCGCCAAAGGCAAGGCACATCTTTCAGGCGCGTCCCGAAGCTGGGACGAGATTGCATCCGAAGTAATGGCAAGTCTGCTGGAAATCGCAGAGAAACAATAATGTGCGGCATTTGTGGAATGATCGGCGATAGCCGGTTCCAACTGCTGGAGCCCATGTGCCAGGCCATGGCCCATCGCGGGCCCGACGACATGGGCGTCTGGAGCGACCCGGCGGAGCGGGTGGGCCTGGGGCACCGCCGGCTGTCCATCATCGACCTTTCCCCGGCGGCTCACCAGCCCATGTCCAACGAGACGGGCGACGTCTGGATCACCTACAACGGGGAAATATACGATTTCAAACCCATGCGCCTGCAGTTGATGGCCCTGGGCCATCGTTTCCGCAGCGCCTCCGACACCGAGGTGCTGGTCCATCTGTACGAGGAAAAGGGCCCCGACTTCCTTCAGGAGCTCAACGGCATCTTCGCCCTGGGGTTGTGGGATGGGCGGAAGAAAACCCTGCTTCTGGCCCGGGACCACGCCGGCATCAAGCCGCTGTACTACTGGCACGACGGGCACCGGCTGTTCTTCGCCTCCGAGATCAAGAGCCTGCTGCGCGTGCCGGACATCCCCCACCGGCTGAACCAGAGCGTCGTCGGGCGCTACCTGACCTTCCTGTGGGTGCCGGGGCGGGAAACGATGCTGGAGGGAATTCAGAAAGTCGAGCCGGGGCACTACCTGCTGTACCAGGCCGGCCAGGCCCAGCAGCGGCAGTGGTTCAGGCTGGAATACCAGCCCGATCCCTCGGTGCGGTTGTCGGACTGGGTCGAAAACGTGCACGACACGCTCATGCGCACCACCCAGCGGCAGATGGTCAGCGACGTTTCGCTGGGGGCCTGCCTGTCCGGCGGGACCGACTCGTCCGCCATCGTCGCCTGCATGCGCCAAAGCTTCCCCGACCGCCCCATCACCTGCTACTTCGCCCGCACCCAGCCCAAAGATATAGGCGTCGAGGCTTTCCAGGACGATTACCCCTACGCCCAGGCCGTCGCCAAGCGCTTCAAAGTCGACCTGCGCACTTTCTTCCTCCGGCCGGACATGATCGCCTGGTTGCCCAAGATGATCTACCACCTGGACGAGCCGGACGCCGACACGGCGGTCTTCGCCTGCTATCTCATCTCCAAGTTCGCCCGCGACAGCGGCACCATCGTCCTGCTGTCGGGCACGGGGGGCGACGAGGTGTTCTTCGGTTATCGCAGCCACCAGGCCTACCGCTTCTACGAACAACTGGACCACCTGCCGCGCATGCTGACCGGCCCGCTGCTGGGGGCGGCGGTCGGGCTGTCGAGTTGGCTGCTGGGGGCGCAAGGCCCGGTGGCCCGCCGGCTGAAAAAGTTCCGCCGCGGCCTCCAGGCCCACGGCCTGCAGCGGCACATGGAGCTGGTGGACTGGTCCAGCCAACAGACCCGCTCTTTCATCTACGCCGGCGGGCACGCCCTCAACCGACCCGAGGAAACCCCCGAGTGCATGTACCGCTATTACGACAGCTTCATGGGCGAAGGCCAGATCAACTGCCACACCCACCTGCTCATTCAGACCTTCCTGGCGGCCCACAACTTCCTCTACACCGACAAGACCAGCATGGCCGCCGGCGTGGAGATGCGCGTGCCCTACATGGACGTCGAGCTCATGCGGCTGTGCGCCCGCATACCCGAGAAGTACAAGCTGTACAAGGGCGTCACCAAGTACCCCCTCAAGCGCGCCATGGAGCGATACCTGCCCTCCAACATCCTGTATCGCGGCAAGACCGGCTTCGGGGCCCCCTTGCGCAGTTGGATGCAGCGCGACCTGCAGGGGGTGCTGCAGGATGTGTTGGGATCCCGCCGCCTGCGGGAACGGGGGTTGTTCGACCCCCAGGCCGTCGCCACGGTGCTGAACGAAAACACCACCGGCCGGGCCGATCACGCCTACCTGCTCTACGCCCTGCTGACCCTGGAACTGTGGCAGCAGACCTTCATTGACCGCCCGGGCGAGCAGGTATCGCTGTAGCGGCCGGTTGAAGGAGATTGCGTCCTGCCGCGACCGGCCCTACCATGGAATCGCCAATGGCGGGCGATCTTACCCAACTGGACCGGTCGCTGCTGGAGCGGCTCCAGCAGGACGTGCCGTTGGTTTCCCGGCCGTATGCCGCTCTTGCCGCCGAACTGGCCTGGCCGGAGGCCGCCCTGATCGCCAGGGTGGAGGAACTCTCCGGGCCGGTGGGCATTATCCGCGAGATCGCCGGTATCTTCGATGCCGCCGGACTGGGTTACCGTAGCGTGCTGGCGGCCATGACGCTGCCGGTCCGGAAGCTGAACCAGGCCGGCGAAATCGTCTCGGATCATCCCGGTGTCTCGCACTGTTATGCCCGCCAATGCCGCCGGCGCAAGCCCCCCGCTCCCAACCTGTGGTTCACCCTGGCCCTGCCGCCCGAAAGCCGCCTGGGCCTGGAGGGCACCCTGCAGCGCCTAAAGCAACTGACCGGCGCCAAGGCCTGGTACAGTTTTCCGACCGTGCGACGATTCAAACTCGACGCCCGCGTGTCTTTTACTGATAGGACAGCGCAAGAGCGTGTCGCGGGCGTCTCGCCCTCGCTTCTTGCCGCGATTCCGCCGCTGGGAGGGTTGCCGGAGGCGCGGGCAGGATGCCCGCGACACGTGGACCTCGCCAACGAAGTTACTCGCCGGGCAATTGCCGCACTGCAGACGCCGCTGCCGGCCGTCGCCCAGCCATTTGCCGTCATCGCCCCTCCGGCCGGTCTGAGTGAGCCGGAGCTCCTCTCGCAGGGGCGGGAACTGCTGGCCGCCGGACTGATGCGCCGCTACGCCGCGGTGCTGCGCCACCAAGCCGCCGGCGCCACCCAAAACGTGCTGCTGGCCTGGCAAGTGCCCCAAGAGAGAATAGAGACGTTCGGCCAGTTTGCCGCCGCCTCGCCGGCTGTCTCGCACTGCTACCAGCGCCAAACCAGCCCCGACTGGCCCTTCAACTTCTACACCATGCTGCATGCCGCCTCCCCGCGCCAAATGCGCGGGGCCGTCGCCGCCCTGGCCGGCTTCGGCAAGTTCCCCCACCTGGTCCTGCGGACCGTGCGCGAATACAAGAAACGCAAGATACGCTTCTTCTCGCCGGAATTTGAGCGTTGGGAAAAGCAAAACGCCGGGTGAATCAAGATTGGCCGGCGACGCCTCTAATCAGCAGCCTGCCCAGTGGCGGCTTGAGCGGGCATTGCCTCCGGGCCAAGCCGGGGGATCTGGGCTGGGATTTGGTCGATGACCCCGCGCTGCTGGAGCATTTGGGCAGCCTCGGCCATGTGGCGGTTGAGGAACTTTATCAAGGCGCCATCTGGGAGGTTTTTGTTGACGAGTTTGTAGTTGTAGCGAAGCATCTGGCTGTACACCTGGTCGGGTGGCAGGCCGCGGACCAGCAGTTGGTAGAGGGCCACCACCGCCCCGGTGCGGTAAGCGCCGGCGGCGCAGTGGACCAGGACGGTTTTCCCCTCTTCCCGGGCCCGCCAGATTGCCTCGACGGCGGCGACGTGGATGTCGATCCTTTCCTCGCCACCGGCGGGCATGCCGTCGCCGGCCAAGGGGAAACGCAGGAAGGGAATGCCTAAATCCCGGGCGGCCCGCACTTCAGCCACCTGGCTGGGGTCGGAGTCCTCGCGGTACAAGAGGCTGACGATCAGGTCCACGTGATGCTTGCGCAGGAACTTCTCCGTCAGCACCGGGTAGCTCAGGCCGGAACGGTATAACCCCGGCTCGACCTGGCCCCAGTTCTTGTTGAGATATAAGTCCTGGGCCAGGTATCCGGCCAGAGCGGGCAGGGCCACCGCCGCCAGGGCGATGGTCAGATACAGAATCGCCTTCTTCGTCCCACCTGACATGCAGGTTAGTTTAACCGCCGGGGCAAGATTTCAAATTTGGTAATTTCAAATTGCGGATTGAAGGAGCCAAGGCGTTGGCGGGGTTGCCATCAATTCCCCAATTTGAAATTCCCAGATTTGAAATCGTTCGGGGGCTTGCTATCCTCTTGTCGATGGAGCGGCGGCGATGAATTTCAAATGGAACCGGCCCCTGGCGGTCCTGACGGTGGTGGTGCTGTGGGCGATTGCCTATCTGCCCGGCCTGGGAGCTTCGGAAATCCGGGGCGAGGAAGGCCGGCGGATCCTGCCCGCCTTGACCATGCTGCAGGACGGCAATTGGGTGCTGCCGCAGGTGGGCGGAGAGACTTACTTCAACAAGCCCCCGGGCCTGAACTGGATTATCGCCGGCTCCATGGCCCTGACCGGGCGGCGTGACGAACTGGCCGCCCGCCTGCCCTCGGTGCTAGGGATGCTGGCGGTGGCCCTGGCGATGGTGCTTTTGCCCAGCCCGGTCATGGGGCTGCGCGCCCGACTGGCGTCGGCCCTGGTGTTCCTGACGGGCGTTGGGGTGCTGGAGAAGGGCCGGCTGATCGAAATCGAGGCCGTGTACCTGGCCTTTGCCGGGCTGGCCCTGCTGTTTTGGCTTTCCCGCTATCCCGACCGTCCCCGTGGCTACGCCACCTGGGTGGCGCCGTCGCTTCTCCTGGCGGCAGGAACCCTGCTCAAGGGGCCGTTCCTGGCGGCGGGATACTATCCGATCCTGGTGGCGGTGCTGGCGTATCGCGGCCGCCTGCGCGACCTGCTCTGCCCGGCGCACCTTCTTGGCGTAGCTTTGATCCTGCTGATTGACGGCGGTTGGGTGGCCCTGGCCATGCACCAGCAGCATATCTCCGCCATGACGGAGCAATGGCAGACGCAACTGAGCAATCGACTTTGGCCTGAGGAAATTCGCCTTTCCCAGTGGGCTGGGCAGTTGGGCCTGGCCCTGGTGCTGCTGATGCCTTACCTGTTGGCGGCGCCGCTGTTGTGGACGCCCCAGGTGCAAACCGGCATGGACGCGTTCGCCCAGGGAATGTTCAAGGGCCTGCGGCTAGGGTGCGTGCTCGGCTTCTTGCTGCTGGCGGGGATGCCCGGCGGACTGTCGCGGTATGTCCTGCCGGTCTGGCCGGCGGTGGCCCTGGCACTGGGCTGGGCCCTGGAGCGGCACGTCCGGGTGCTGCTGAGCGACCGGATCTGGAAGGCGGTGCTGGTGGGGGGGGCGTTCATAATGGCCTTAGTGGCCGGTCTTGCCCTGGCCGTCGAAGGCGTCAGCCTGGCGACCCTGGCGATTGCGGCGGCGGCAGCGGCGGCGGTCTTTGCCGTGCTGCAATGGCGTAACCGGCTGGCCGGCGGCTTTGCCCTGACCTTCGCCACTGCCTGCCTGCTGGGCCTGGCGGCGGTGGAATATAACCTGCTGGGCGAGCCTTTCCGTCGTGCGGGGGAGACTCGCCGCCAGGCCGGGGCCGCCGTCAACGAACTGGTGCCGGCGGGGCAGACGCTGTGCGTCTATCGGCCGGGGCTCAAGCCATTCAGCCTGGCTCGGCCGTATTCAGAGGCGTCCTACGTGTCCTGGTTGTACTACGTCCGCTCGCCGATCAGGTACCTGCTGGAGCCCGCTCAGCTCGACCGGAGGGTGCATTACCTGCTGGTCTCGAAGGTCAACCTGGAGCAGGACGACTTGGCCGGGCGCATCGCCCAACTGGGCGGCCGCCTGATGGATGACGCCTCCGGGCGCCTAAGCGAGGATTACTGCCTATACCGCTTCGAGAGCCAGGCCGGGCAAAGCCAGGCGGGCGATGCCTCCACTGCCTCGAGCAGCCGCAATGGATGAGCGTGGCCATCGCGAGCGGGAGAGCTTTTTCCGCGCGGCCAAGGTGGTGGCCGGCCTGACGCTGCTGTCGCGCGTCTTCGGCATGGTGCGCGACATGTCCATCACCTGGTTGGGGGCCACCTGGCTGACCGACGCCTTCCAGATCGCCTTCTTCCTGCCCAACCTGTTCCGCCGGCTCTTTGGCGAGGGCGTGCTGTCGGCGGCGTTCATCCCGGTCTTCACCGACACCTTCGAGAAATCCGGCCGGCCCGACGCCCGGCGCTTGCTGGCCAACGCCCTGGGCCTGCTGGCGGCATTCCTGAGCGTCTTGATGCTGCTGTGCCTGGCTGGGCTGTTGATATGGGTCTGGCGGGTGGGAGCCGAGCGGCCTGACCGCCAGTACCTAGTGCTCTTTGCCGGCATAATGCTGCCGTTCATGGTGCTGGTATGCATGCTGGCGTTGGCCTCGGCGGCCCTGAACTGCCGGGGGCGCTTCGCCTATCCCGCCGCCGCCCCTATCATCCTCAACCTGTGCATGATCGCCGCCGACTGGGTGGCCATCGCCTTCTGGCCCGGCTCGGTCGAGGCGCAGTTGACGACCATCTGCGCCAGCGTTTCGGTGGCGGGGGTGATCCAGGTGGCCGGGGTGTTCTGGCTGCTGCGGAGCATGGGCCTGGCGGCGCGGCCGCGGCTGAGGCCCGTCGAGCCGGGCATCGGCAAGATCGTCCGCACCATGGCGCCGGCCCTGATCGGGGCGGGTTTCCTCCAGATTTCCAGCCTGTTCGACTACGCGACAATGGGCCTGCTGTCGGCCAACCAGTACACCGATGCGCTCAACATCTTTGGTTGGGAGATTCATCGCCCGCTGGAGGCGGGCGTGGTGGTGAAGGTAATAGCCGCCAACCGCCTGGCGACTTTTCCCATGGGCGTCTTCGCCCTGTCGCTGGGGGCGGCGGTCTTTCCCCTGCTGTCGCGCTATGCCAGCCGGGGCGACATGCTCAACCTGCGCGACAGCCTCAACCGCGCCTGCCGCCTGGCGGTGACCGAAGGCCTGGCCACCGGCGTGGGGATGTTCATGCTGGCTGGACCCATCGTCCAACTTATCTATCGCCACCGGGGCTTCACCGCCGCCGACGCCCAGGTCACCACCCGGGTGCTGCAGTTCTGGGTGGTGGGGATGTGGGCCTTCTGCCTCTACCCCATCATGACGCGGGCCTTCTATTCCATGAAGGACACCAAGACGCCGCTGAAGATAGCCGCCTGCATGTCGGTGCTGTACATGACCCTGGTGGTGTCGCTGGTGTTCGTGCCGGCCATCGGCCCGGCGGCCTTCGGCATTGTGCCCTCGGTCACTTTCGGCCTGAATGTGCTGGTGATGTTCCTGGTGCTGCGTAAGCGGATCGGGCGATTCGGCGGGCGGAGGCTGGCCGCCAGCGCCGCCCGCTCAGCCGTGGCGGCCGGGGCCATGGCCGCAGTGCTATATGGCCTGCGGTGGCTGCTGGGGCCGTCGGCCCGCCCGGCGCTGGCCGTCGCCCTGGGTGTGCCCCTTGGCGCGGGCATCTTCGTCCTGGCCGCCTACCTGCTGCGGGCGCCTGAACTGGGCGAGTTGATGCGGTCGTTCCGCCCGTCATCCGCCAAGAACAAAACAGCCGCTCAGGATTACGTGAACATCACCGATACAAAAGAATAAGAGACTGAGGTAGTGTAAGAATGGAATAACACGGCAGGCCGGTGGTGGCCGAGCCCGCTTGCCGGCTTGCGAGCAACAACCTGAAATGCCATGAATATTCAACCGCCATTGCCGAAGGAGTATCAGAACCTGCCGGTCGAGCAGGCCTGCCGGCGCGTCGCCCAGCTCAAGACCGCGCTGGGGCAGGACGTGCGCATCCTGGCCCATCACTACCAGTCCGACGAGGTTTTTCAGTTCGCCGACTTCGTGGGCGACAGCCTCAAACTCTCCCAACAGGCCGCCGCCAGCAGCGCCCGCTTCATAGTCTTTTGCGGGGTGCACTTCATGGCCGAATCGGCCGACATTTTGACCAGCCCTCAGCAGGCCGTGATCCTGCCCGATATCTCCGCCGGCTGCGCAATGGCCGAAATGGCCGATGCCGCCGACGTGGAAGAGGCCTTCGAGCAGGTGCAATCGGCGGCGGGCGAGATGGTCGTGCCGGTGACGTACGTCAATTCATCGGCCGCGACCAAGGCCTTCACCGCCCGTGCCGGCGGGGCCTGCTGCACCAGTTCCAACGCCCGGCGGGTCTTCGAATGGGCCCTGGCCTCCAAGCTACAGGGCGGGGCCGGCGGGGCCAAGGTCTTTGCCATTCCCGACCGGCACCTGGGGCTCAACACCGCCGTGGCCATGGGTTTTGGCACGGAGGACTGCCTCGTCTATGACCCCAAGCTCGAAGGCGGCGGCCTGGAGGCCCTGGCCACCCGCCGGGCGAAATTCATCCTCTGGAAGGGCCAGTGCTACGTCCACCAGCGATTTACGACCGACCAGATCGAGCGTGCCCGGAGCCGGCAGCCGGGCATCCGGATCATCGTGCACCCCGAGTGCCCGCGGGCGGTGGTGGCGGCGGCGGACTACTCCGGTTCCACCGAGCAGATCATCCAGGCCGTCAACGCCGCCCCCGCCGGGGGCGCCTGGGCCATCGGCACCGAGACCAACATGGTCCGCCGCCTGGCCGCCAACAACCCCGACAAGCTGGTCCGCACCCTGGCCGACACCCCGCCTTTCTGCCGGACCATGAGCCGCGTCGACCTGCCCCACCTTCTGTGGGTGCTGGAGAACCTTTCAGCCGGCAAGGTGGTCAACCAGGTGCGGGTGGAGGAGAAGCTCTCCGCCCAGGCCCGTCTGGCCCTGGAGAGGATGTTGGCCATACCGCCGCAAGGCGGCATAAGCCCCAGCCGGTAATTTCGGTCCAGCGCCAAGACTCACCGCAGAGGCGCAGAGACCGCAGAGAAAAGCGCAGAGGAAACAAGAGACAGCTTTATTAAAGACGCAGAAGAAACCAAGGGCAAATGAAGTGACAAGAAATTGTGGATAGTGTCTAGTCCAGAGGCATCAGGACTTTGTTAGTTCAAGTCTATTGAATTTGTTTCTCTGCGTTCTCTGCGCCTCTGCGTAGAATCTCGGAACTCCCGATGATACCCGCCGCCCACGTTCACTTGTCCTGCTACTGAGTTTTCTGGAGCTGTGCCAGGGCGGTCTTGGCCTGGCCTGCTGCCTTGGTCCCCGGATGAACCGCCATAATATCCCGGAAGCACTCCGTTGCCTGATCCGGGTTATTTGCCTTCTGGTGTCCCTGGGCCTCTTGCAGGTGGGCGGCGGCGGCGTCCTCGTGCCACTTGGCTAGAGCGTTTTTCATAAAAGCTGTCGTAATCGGAGGGATGATGTCGATGTTCCTTTCATGGGAATCGCATCTGCGGATACAAGACAACGGGCCTTGGCGGCGTACCAGCAAGGCGGGAAAGCACAGTCGGAGATTGCCGCCCTCTTCGGCGTTACTTTGCGCACGTTTCAACGTTGGTGGCAC
>PMYM01000149.1 GCA_003171235.1 Phycisphaerales bacterium
CCGCGGGCTTGCCCACCGGCAGCAGGCTCCAGACCCGCAGATGTTCCGGGACGCCCAGGATTTCCCGCAGTTGCCCCTCGCACCGGCGTAGCGATCCTTCCACCCAGCAAGCGGCGTAGCCGGCGTCCACCGCCGCCAGCAGCATGTTCTGCATGGCGGCCGAGGCGTCCTGCACGTAGAACTCGCCCGGCGGCATGGCTTTGGGGGCAACCAGGATGACTATGCAGGCCGGCGCCCCCGTCAGAGCCTTGGAGATGGGGCGGATCTGCTCCATCAGGGCCGGGTCGTCCACGATGACGTACTGGCGGAGCTGGGCGTTGCAGCCGGAGGGGGCCTCCACGCCGGCGGCCACGATTCTTTCCAGCGCCGCCCGCCCCACCGGCTCGGGAAGGTACTCTCTCACGCTGCGCCGCCGATTGATCGCGTCAAACAGGTCCATTGCCGCACCTCAGAAAAAAAGATTCACCACAAAGAGCACAAAGAACACAAAGGAAAAGAACATCAAAACTCATTCAAAAAGAAACGATTCCGAACTCTCACAATCCGCACATTGCACTATCCTTACTGTTTTTCTTCTCCTTGTTCTTGCTGTCCTATTCTCTGGTTTTCTTTGTGTGCTTTGTGCCCTTCGTGGTTGCAGTCTTTGCCGGCCCCAGTAGGCCTACGACTTCCCGGGCCAGGGCGGTCTTGGAGCGGCGGGCCCAGTCCAGGACCAGGCCTTCGCGGCCGAGGATGCAGGCCTCGCTCTCTTTGGCCCCCATGGCCGCCGGGCCGTTGAGCACCAAGTAGTCGCAGTTCTTGGCGCTCAGTTCGCGGTAGGCCTTTTCGATGTCGTTGGCGTCCTCGACGGCGAAGCCCACCAGCACCTGGTCGTTCCGGCGGCGCCGGCCGAGGTAGCCCAGCACATCGGGCGTGGGCACAAGGGTGATGGTCACCGGACCGGCGGCGCGGGGTATCTTGCCGGCCAGCCGCGGCTGGACGGTGAAATCGCCCACCGCCGCCGTCATTACAAGTGCGTCGCAGGCGTCGAACCGCCTGTCCAACTCAGCCTGAAGCTCCTCCACCGAGACAATGCTGACGACCTCACACCCTGTCGGCGGCGCGATGGCCACCGGGCCTGTGATCAGACTCACCTGGTGGCCGGCGCGGACAGCCTGATCGGCGCAGGCATAGCCCATCTGCCCGCTGGAGGCGTTGGTGATGAAGCGGACGGTGTCGATGTACTCGCGGGTGGGGCCCGCCGTGACTATCACGCGCATGCCCATAGGTTATCCAAAACGCACCCGCATCGCCACAGAGAGGCACAGGCTAGGAGAACAACAAAGAGAAAGCTAAAAGCTAAAAGCTGAAAGCTGAAACAAAGATAGGAAACGTCAGGACCACAGCGATGAAAGCCGAAAGCTAAAAACCGAAAGCTGAAACAAAGACCGGAGACGCCGGTTCGGATTTCAGCTTTTGGCTTTCAGCTTTCAGCTTTGTTGCTTTTACCTTCTCACGTCGCACAATTCCGGGGACATGGTTGAAGGGCGGCTGAGGTGGCGTTGGCGCAGTTGGCGGCGGTTGTCGGCTGAAAACTGGTCGAATCCCACGGATCGATCCCTGCCCAACTGCTTGGCCCGCAGCAGCGCCTGGTCGGCGAAGTACAGCAGCATCTGCGGCGTGGCCACCTCGGCGTCTTGGGGATAACTGCACATTCCCACCGAAACGGTGATGCGGATTTCCTGGCCGAAGGCGGCGAAGCAATGCCGGGCCACCGTCTGGCGGATGCGCTGGGCCAGGCCCCGGGCCTGCCGCCGGTCGGTGTTGGGCATGACAATGGCGAACTCCTCGCCGCCGATGCGGGCGACGAAGTCGCTCTCGCGCACCAGGTGGCGGAGGATGTCGGAAAACTCCCTGAGCACCAAGTCGCCGGCCGGGTGGCCGTAAACGTCGTTCACCCGCTTGAAATGGTCCAGGTCCATCACCAGGGCCGACAACTCCCGGTTGTACCGCCGGGCGATGCGGAACTGCCCGGTCAGAAAGGCATCCAGGTGGCGGACGTTCTGCAGCCGGGTCAGAGGATCGGTGCCGGCCAGGACCAGCAGGTGCTCGTTGTCGTTTCTCAGCCGCGCCAACAGCGCCCGCTCTCGCTCCAGCGAGGCGGCCAGGGCCTCGCGGCTGGAACGCAGTTCGTCCTGCAGCCGCTTGACCCGCATGAGCCGCCGCAGCCGGGCGTCCAGCTCCATGGAGGAAATGCCGGGGGCGACCACCTCGTCGGCCCCGCTATCCAGCAGGCGGCAGAGGCACTGCTGGTCGGGGTGGGGCGAGATGACCACCAGCGGCAGGTATGCCCTGCCGCAGGCCAGCCGGAGGGCCTCGGCCAGGTAGGCCAGGCGGTCCTGCTCATCCGTGCCCTCGGCCAGCACCAAGTCCACAGGGTTGGCGCGAACGGCCCCGAGGGCCTCCTGCTCGTCGCCGGCCGGAATTACCTGCCAGCCGGCGTGCCTTAATTGCCCGCCGTGCCGGGCCAGGCTCCAACGGTTGCGGTTCAGCAACAGCAGCCTGCCGCGCATCTGGGCAGACAACTCGGCCATGCCGCCTCCAAAACACAAAGACACCCTGTGGGGCCAAGCCCCACTAATCCTCACTGGCAACCTAAGATATGACCGTGGGCAAAACCACGCGGGGAGATTTCAAATCTGGGAATTTCAAATTGCGGATGGGAGGAGCCAAGGCAGTGCCTAGGCAACGAACTTGGATACCCAAGCTAGAAACGCCTGAATCTCCTCCCGCAGCATGGCCGCCAGAGCGGCCAGGAAAACCAGCCAGATCAATAGCCGCAGCCGGCGCATTCGCCCTTCCAGTTGGGCCAGCGACGGGTCCGACCCAAGCAGTTGCCACAGCCGGTTGACCCGCGTGCGGATGCTGCCGTGACGGAAGTTGCCCTGGTCCAGGCCGATGCCGTTGAGCCGGGCGACCTCCAGCAGGGTGGCGGTGTAGGACTCCACGCTCTGGGGGGTCAGCCGCCCTCTTACCCGCCCCCCGCCCGAAAGCAGCAGGCCCGACTGGTCGTATTCCAGGCTGGCGGCGTGGGCGTCGGCCTGCCATTCGAACCGCCGACTGACCAGGCCGAAAAGCCAAATCCACGCCAGGCCCGCCACGCCCACCGGCAGCCACTGGTCAATCTGCGGGGGGAGGTGGAGATGCGCTTCCAACACCCCGCCGGCCCAACCCGCCAGCCCCAGCAGCCCCACCGTCAACAGCACGGTGTAGAAGATGTGATGGTGGATGATGTGCCCGGCCTCGTGGGCGAAAACCGCCTCCACCCCGCGCGGCTCCATGTTCTCCAGCAGGGCGTCCGACAGCAGCACGTAGCGCACCGGGCGCAGCACGCCCATGACGCCGGCGTTGACCACCACGCCGTCGGTCTGCCAGAGGCGGATGTCGCGATAGGTCAGGCCCATGGCCCGGCAGAGCAGGGTCAGCCGGCTCCGCAGGGGGCCCTCGGGCAGGGAGCGCGTCCGCCAGATGCGCACGATCAAGACCGGGGCGGCCACCAGCACGCCCAGCATGGCCGCCAGCATCAGGTAGTTGACCAGCATCTCATGGGATGGCCCCAGCAGGTCCGCCAGCAGTTCCTCGATCAGCATGAGCAGCAGCACCGGCACCAGCACCAATAGCAGGTTCTGGCGCAGTTGGAAGTCCAGGAACTGGCGGCGGGTCCAGGCGGGCAGGGCCCTGCCGCCGGAAATGATCGTATCGGCCTGCATCCGCAGCCGGACCGCTCGTTCCAGGGGGTATATGGCCAGCCAGTAGGCCAGCATGGCCGCCACGCCCGGCAGCAGGGCCAGCACCCTTGCCGCCAGCGCCACCCGGTCCAGGTGAGGCCAGCCCTCCAGCACCTCGCCCAGGCCAAGCAGCATCAAGCCGGCCAGCCCCGCCAGCAGGTAGATGGGCATCAGCCGAGCCAGCAGGTTTGAACGCCCTCCGGCGCCGACGCGCATAAGCCGCCGCAGGCCGCGGTAGGCCGACAGTCGGGCCAGCAGATATGACCCGGCGACATACGCCCCCGCCAGGCACGCCAAGGCCGGCGCCGGCAGCGCCACCAGGGAGTAATCCTGCAACAGCGTCACCAACAGGCAGCACAGTATGACTACAATAAGCATCGGCCCATTGTATCGCCGCCGTTGCGGCTGTCGAGTCAGCCGGCAACCAAGAGCCCGCAAAGCAGGTTTGGAGTTTCAAGTTCGGGAATCTTAAATTGCAGACGGGAGGAGCCAAGGCCGTGCCTTGGGCCTGTCTTTCAATTCCCAAATCTGAAATCCGAATTACCGGCTCACGGGCCACCGGCTACTGTCTTTTGGAGTTTGCTGTTGATTACGCACGAGATTCTTCATAATTTCAATTGCTTCGTGCTCGGCCCCAACGGACGTCTTTGCTAGGAACTAGCGGCGCGATGCGACTGACAGAAATTCTCTCGCCCGAATGCGTCAAGGTGCCTTTGACCGCCACCGACAAGAAGGCGGTCATCGCCGAGATGGTGGACCTGGTGGCGGCGGCCGGCAAAATCTCCGACCGCGAGCAGATGCTTTCAGCCACGCTGGAACGGGAAAACACCCGCACCACCGGCATAGGCAACGGCTTGGCCATTCCCCACGGCAAGTGCCCGGCGGTCAAAGACCTGGTCATGGCCCTGGGCAAGTGCTCGCCGCCGGTGGAGTTTGAGTCCATCGATTCCAAGCCCGTCAGCATCGTCATTTTCCTGGCCAGCCCGCCCGACCGCACCGGGCCGCACATCCAGGCCCTGGCACGCATCAGCCGGCTCATGACCGACACCAAGTTCCGCGCCGCCCTGGACAAGGCCGCCACCGCCAAGGAAGTCTACGACCTCATCGCCGACTACGAAGCCAACCACGCCTCCTGAATTACGAAAAAACTCCAAGCGCTAAGCTCTAAACAAGCACCAAGAAGGCAAGCTCCAAAAGAATCCCGTGAGCGATTGTCTTTTTTTCATTTGTCTGCTTTCATCATTTTCTGCTTTGATCATGGTTTAGAGCAGTTCACGCTTGCTTGTGTCCTGGCATGGCCGTCCCGGCCATGCGTCCCACGGGCGTCCCGCCCGTGGGGCGGACAACCGGCAGGGGCGAGACGCCCCTGCGACGCATGGGCAAGATGCCCATGCCACGGATAAAGCCAACCGTGAAGTGCTATAGGGTTTTTGACTGCGAATGAATATCCTGCTCGTAATTCTCTGCGCAGCGGCTGTCGCCCAGCTTGCGATAGAGGCCCTCGTGAGAACCCTCAGCCACCGGCGGCACCGGCCGGGGGCGGAGGAATTCGGGGGGCTGACAGGCGAGAGGCCGCTGGTCATCCTGGTCGAGGGCATTCGCTGGTCGCTGTTTTCCTGGGATCGCGACAACGCGCTGGCCGGTCTGCGGCTGTCCGGCTATGCGGGCGACTTCCACTATTGGAAATGGCATGAAGATTGGCGGGCATGGCTGGTGCTGCCGGTGATCGCCGCGCCGCGATTCCTTGAGCGGAGGGCAAACGAACTGGCCGAGATGATACGCCGCCGCCGCGCCGAGCACCCCCGCTCGCCGGTATATCTGGTGGGCATTTCCTGCGGGGGCTACCTCCTGACGCGGGCACTGGAACTGCTGCCGGAGGAAGTGCAGGTTGACGGGGTGGCGCTGATCGGGGCGGCGATGAATCCATGGCGCAACCTCTCGCTCGCAGCGGTGCACGTCCTCACGCCGATGGTGGTCACGCAAAGCTACCTCGACTGGCAAACGCTTGGCCTGGGCACGCTGATTACCGGGACGGCCGACCGCCGCCATCGGCCATCGATGGGCATGCTCGGCCCGCGCGGCCGAGGCAACCGCGAACTTATTCAATCGGGCCGGATGCACGTCCTGAGCTGGCGGCCACGGTTCCTGAAACTTGGCAACTGCGGCGGCCACCTCACCGCCGCCTCGCCGGTCTTCATTGCTCAGGTGCTCGCCCCGAAATTGTTGTGTCCTGCCGATTATGGGCATGGCGATGATCGCGCCAGTTGCGGAAAAAGAGAGACCTCCTGGAATTGCGACTGAATGAAACCTTTAAGCGTCAACAAAGGTGATCTCGCATACACGTTTTTGTGCCATGAGAGCGCGATTGAGTATCTGAGCTCTCTAGGCGCAGAAGAATGTGATGTGCTCATTGCTGTTTTGAATACTGAGTTGCTGACGCCTCAGCTTGCCCAGGCGCTTGCACGAGGTGCTGCCCAGGCCAATACCAGATGGGTGAAGGTCATGGGAAGAGGGGCGGAAGACCTTCATGATGCGGTAGACCGGGCCAGCGTGGAGATCGGCAGGCAGGGATATGTTGGTGAGGGCATCCCCATGACGGCGTGGTTTGAAGAAATGAGTCGCGATGAGATAGTGTCGCATCTGAGGCTTGGCGGGTTGGGGGGCGCGGCCCACAAGGTGATCGTAATCGTTGCTCCACAGGCATTGTGCGAGTCGTTAATTCAAGAAGTGTGTGCAGGCTTGGAATAGGCATGCTCTCGCTTCTTCTCGGTCGACCAAAAAAACCCCCGACTATCGTCGGGGGCTATAAGCGGAAGAATGATTGGGCAAGGATGTCCGATCGACTTGGTTTTTCAATCTTTACGACGCGAGGATCTGCTTGGCTTCGCCGACCAGGTAGAAGCTGCCGGTGACGCAGATAAGGTCTTCGCGGCTGACGGCTGAGCGGGCCACGCGCAGGGCTTCCTTGAGGCTCTCGCAGACCTGGGCGTTCCGGCCGGATACTTCCTCGTACTTGCCGGCCAGGTCCTGGGGATCGGCGGCGCGGGGGTTGTGACTGTGGGTGAAGATTACCTTGTCGGCCCCGCGGATGATGCGGTCGAGCATGCCGGCGATGTCCTTGTCGGCGGCGCAGCCAAAGATCACCACCATGCTGTCATAGGGGATGTACTGCCCGATGGCCCGCATGAGGCATTCGATGCTGGCGGCGTTGTGGGCGCCGTCGGCCAGGATGGTGGGGCTATCGCCCAGCTTTTCCATCCGCCCGCCCAGGCGCACCTGTTGCAGGCCGGCAATGGCCAGTTTGTCGTCGATCTTGAAGCCCTTGCTCTTGAGCTGGTCCAGCAGGGCCAGTGCCAGCCCGCAGTTGACGGCCTGGTGCTCGCCGGCCAGGGGCACCGGCAGGTGCTCGAACTGGCTGGTGGGGGTGGTCAGGCAGACGCGGGTCTGGGGTCCGGTGTCGCGCGAGTTCTCGAAGCGGAAGGAAAAGTCTATATTGTCGCCGGTGAAGAACAGCGGGGCGTTGGCGGCGGCGGCGGCCTTCTTCAGCGCGCTCTTGGCCGAGGGCGGCTGGAAGCAGGAAATGGCCGGCACGCCCGGCTTGATGATGCCGGCCTTCTCGGAGGCGATGGCCTCGATGGTCGTGCCCAATTGCTGCATGTGGTCCAGGCTGATGCTGGTCAGGCCCACCACCAGCGGGGTGATGACGTTGGTGGAGTCCAGCCGCCCGCCCAGGCCGGTCTCCACGACCGCCAGGTTCACGTTCTCGGCGGCGAAGTGCAGGAAGGCGATGGCCGTGAAAAGCTCGAAGAACGTGGGCTTTTCCTCCATCTTCTCCATGGCCTGGGCCACCTGGTTGATGTAGCGGGTCAGGGCGGCCTGGGTTATCATGTCGCCATTGATGACGATCCGCTCGCGGATGTCGATCATGTGCGGCGAGGTGTACAGGCCAACCTTGTACCCGCAGGCCTGCAGCATCTGCGCCAGCATGGTGCAGGTGGAGCCCTTGCCCTTGGTGCCGGCCACGTGCACGCACTTGAGGCGGGCGTGCGGGTCGCCAAGCTTCTTGAGCAACAAGCGCATCCGGTCCAGGCTGAAAGTGTCACGGTTGTAGCGGACGCGCAGCATCTGTTCGTAGTCGGTCTGGCTGAACAGATAATTGAGCGCGGCCTCATACGTGCGGATAGGCTGCCGCTTACGAGGCTTAACCGGGGTTGTCTTCGAACTAGTCACCGTTGCCATGATTGGCCGGAGTATAACAGCCCATATGCGAAACTGTCAAGGAAATAACTTACGGTTTCGGGCGTAAGTATTTGGCAGTGCGCCCGTTACGTAATTACTGGCCCTTGCCTGGGCTTCTGCGAGGTTGACATCGGCCCCGCAGTGTCTAAATTGAGAGTTCTTTGGACTCTTGGTCACGGGAGATGGACGAAAAACCACTGCGCATGGCCCTGGTGGGCACGGGCGAGTTTGGGCTTGGGCTGTTGGCGGCCCTGAAGCGGACTCCGCGCGTGCAGTTGGTGGGCCTGGCCGACCAGGACGCCTCGGCCGCCGCCCAGGCCGGCAAGCTCTGCGATTGCAGCCTCTACCAGGACAATCGGCAACTGCTCTCGCAAAGCCGCCCCCAGGCGGTGGCGATGGCCATTCCCCCCGCCTCCTCAGCCCACGTGGCGGCGATGGCCTTTGAGCGGGGATGCCACGTGTGGGCGGCCATGCCCATCGCCCCGGGCCTGGCCCAGGCCGTCGCCCTCTGCCGCCAGGCTGACCAGGCCGGCGTCAAGCTGGTGGTGGGGGCCTACCGGCGATTCATGCCCGGCTACGCCCGGGCCAGGGAAATGTTGAGCCGCCTGGGGAAGGTCTATCACCTGGAGATGCAGTACCTGTTCAACTGGGGCGGCAGCCTGGGCTGGCGGGGCGACCGCTCCTCCGGCGGCGGGGCGCTGATGGAATTGGGCAGCCATGCCCTGGATCTGGCCATCTGGATGCTGGGCCTGCCCCAGAGCGTCTACTGCGCCATGGGGACGGACCAGCGGCCCAGCGGCACGCGCCAGGGCCTCTACGACAGCGACGATACGGCCTGCCTGGTGCTCCGCTATGGCCAGGGGGCCTCGGCCTGCCTGACCGTAAGCCGCTCGCTGGCGCCCTTTCGCGAGGAATTGACCATCCACGGAGAGGAAGGCTCGCTCCAGGCCCAGCCCCACCAGTGCACGCTGCGCGACCGCCAGGGGGCGGTGCGGGAGAGTTTTCGCCAGGAGCAGACCCCGACGGAGGCGCTGGCGAGGCAGTTGGAGGCCTTCGTCGCCGACTTGGCCGGGGAGGCGCGCTGCCGCTGCTCGGCTTGGGAAAACCTGCTGGCCATGGCCTGCGTCGAGGCCGGCTACCTTTCCGACCGCACCAACCAGCCCGAAAACCCACAGGCCTTGCTGGCCGGTTATAATATTGCGCTGGGCGACTGCACCAGATAGCCCTTGAGCGGCCGGCGCGGAGTCACGCCGCGCATGAGCGAATGGGACAACCGGCCTGAGCTTCCGGAGAAAGCGTAAATGAAACGTAGCGAGATCGACAGCGCCATACAAGAGATGCTGGACTTCCTGGCCGGATGCAGGTTCTTCCTGCCCCCCTGGGCGAAGCTCTTGCCCAAGCAATGGACGCGCATCGGCCTGGAGGCCGACGAAATCCGCCGCCACCGCCTGGGCTGGGACGTGACCGACTTCGGCAGCGGCAACTTCGCCAAGATCGGGCTGACGCTTTTCACCCTGCGCAACGGCCTGCCGGCCCTGTCGGGCTCGGCCCCCGGGGCCAAGGACTATTGCGAAAAGGTGATGCTGGCCCGGGAGAACCAGGAAACCCCCTATCACTACCACTACACCAAGATGGAGGACCTGATCAATCGCGGCGGCGGGCGGCTGGTCATTCGCCTGTACAACTCCACCGAGGACGAGAAGCTCGACGAGCAGCGCGACGTCGGCGTGCAGGTGGACGGCTTCACCAAGACCATGCCCGCCGGCAGCGAGTTGATCCTGGAGCCGGGCGAGTCGGTCACGCTGGTGCCCAACCTGTACCACTCCTTCTGGGCCATGCCCGGAGGGGGGCACGTGCTGGTGGGCGAAGTCAGCCGCGTCAACGACGACACCCGCGACAACCGCTTCCTGGAGGCCCTGCCGCGTTATCCGGCCATCGAGGAAGACGCCCCCGCCCACTTCGTGCTCTGCCACGAATATCCCCCGGCTAGGTAAAAAACAGCGTTCACCACAAAGAGCGCAAAGAACACAAAGACTGACTGGAATCCTTAGGGACTCTAACAGAACCTACGCGGAGCCGCGTTGCGGAAAGGACTGGATATGAGACAGTTGTCGTGGGTGGTTGTCGGGGCGTTGCTGGTTGTGTTTGGTCTTGCAGGTCTGGTTCCGGCGGCGGAGGCCAAGCCCACGTCGGCCGCGGAAGTGAAACCCGCGGCGACTGGCGCCCAGGTCACCCTCAAGGGCGTGATGATGACTGAAGCATCCTGCACCTCCAAACCGGCAAAAGATGCGGATAAGACGCTGGTATTGTTTGCCGTGGAAGGAACCCCCGAGGTGGCCGCCACGCTGGACGACATCATGAAGAAGCACTACCCCGGCGACAGCATTGATGCCGACCAGGCCCGGAAGATACTGGAAGAATGGGAACGACGGCTGAAATACTACATTACTCCCGGCGATCTCACAGCGCAGAAGGAGAATGCGGCCCGGTGGCGCAATCCGGCCAAGGCCGTGACCGGAGTTATTTCCGAAAAGGACGGGAAGAAATGGATCACCCCCAGCAAGATAGAACCGGCCAAGCTGAAGTATCCCGACAAAATGCTGGCGCCCGACAAACCTCTTGCCATGCCCGCCAAGGAGCCGCTGCTCCTGAAGGTCGACGATGCCTTGTCCCTGAAATGCATCCTGTTGCCGGCCGGGAGATTCTTCGAACGCGTTCCCTTCTATGCCACCTATGAGTACGAAGGCAACCAGATGCGCTACGATGATGACTATCCGCGAATGGTGACGCTGACCAAGCCCTTTTACCTGGCCGAGATTCCCGTGACCCAGGAAATGTACCAGGCGGTCATGGGCAGCAATCCCAGCGAGCAGCAGGGTCTTCAACTCCCGGTTACACGAGTCCCAGCCGCCGATATCCGGAAGTTCTGCCAGATCCTGTCGGAAAAGAATGGCCGGAATGTCCGCCTGCCCACGGCGGCCCAGCGGGAATACGCCGCCCGCGTAGGCTCCTCTAATCCCTCCACCAATGCCAACTACGCCGACCAGGTTAACGCGGCCCCTGATGGCAAATCGCTTTTGCCGGTGAAGTCCAAACAGTCCAATGCCTGGGGTCTGTATGACATGTTCGGTTGCGCGTGGGAAATCGTGGGCAGCGGACTGACGTTCCATCGCGACGACGAAGCCGACCCGCACTCCCCCGGCAAGGATACCAACGAGTGGGCGTCCCACGGCGGCATGGGTCGTAATGCTTTTTCGTGGACCACCAGCCGCGAGGGAGTCGGCGATGGCACGGGGACGGGCTACACACTCACGAAATTCCGCGTCGCCGTGGATGCCACGCCGGAAGAGATCGCCGAAATGGAGAAGGCGGCGAAGAAATAGGGCGGCTTCGCCAGTGCCCTGCTGACCAAGCTGGTTAAGGAAAACAACTGAAACGGTCTAAGGTGAAAGACGGGCAAGGCAGCGGCTACACGGTCGCATGATGTATTGCTGTCGGCCTGTTTGCAGCACCCCGCCTTCCCGGAAGAACTATGACCATGTCCACAACACGCGCTCCGCCGTGTTTCAACTGTAGAATTTCTTCTTGGTGTTCTTCGTGCTCTTGGTGGTTCACTTCCCCTTCTTCTCTATCAGGTGGCGTTTGACGAACGCCAGCGTGTCGGGGATGTGGCCGCCGAAGTATCCCCAGTCGTGGCCGCCGGGGTTTTCCTGGTAGATGTGCGGCAGGCCGATCTTGGCCAGGTGGGCGTGGAAACTGCGGTTGTGCCCGATGAGGAAGTCGTCCACCCCGCAATCAAACCGCAGGGCCAGCTTCTTGCCCGACCGCACAAACCGCCGTGCCAGTTGGAAGAGGTCGTAGTCGCCGTCCTTGCCCACCTGCAGCTCCTTCCAGCGCGAGAGCTTTGGATTGTGGAAGCCCAAAGCCGACGAGTGCCCGCCGGCCACGCTGAACAGCTCCGGGTGCCGCAGGGCCAGCATGATCGCCCCGTAGCCGCCCATGGATAGGCCGGCGATCGCCCGCCCGCGCCGCGCGGGGATGGTGTTGAAGGTGCGGTCGATGTACCCGACCACGTCCTTGACGATGTGGTCCTCATAGGCTGCGCCCCCCGGTCGGGGATCGTTACAGTAAAAACTCCGCCCGCCGTCGGGCATGACGATGATCAGCGGCAGTTGGTAAACGTTCCACTCGATGGCCGACAATCGCAGCCAGGACTGGTAGCTGTCCGACATCCCGTGCAGCAGGTACAGCACCGGCAGGGGCTTGCTGGACTCCGGCAGCAGCACGTTCATCGAGGTGTTCTGGCCGATCGAGGGGGCCATCCAGTTGATTGTCAGCAAGGCCATGGGCACTCCTTGGTGAAAGGTGAATCGGTGAATCGGTGAATCGGTTGATCGGTTAATCGGGGAACCGGTTTGCACTTTAGACAACGCTCCGATTAACCGATTCACTGATTCACCGATCAACTACGGTCTGTCCGCCGCAGATTCTATTGACACGAAAGGCCTGTGCAAGAGATGATTCAGGATATGAAAAAACTAATTATCGGAGCCTGGCAGGGGCGGTGCGTGGACGGGGATGTGGACGCCAACGTGGCGCGGGCAAAGGCCGCCATAGATGAAGCCGCCAAGGCCGGCTGTCAGTTCCTCTGCCTGCCCGAGACCTTCCTGACCGGCTCGGGCACGGTTGAGGAAATCCGCAAGGTGGCCATCCCGCTCACCGACCCGCGCCTGAAGGCCTTGGCCAGGCACGCCGGCAAGCGAAACGTGGTCACGCTGGTGGGCCTGGCCGAGAAGCGCGGCCGGCGCTACGCTGTCACGCAGGCCATCCTGGCCGGTGGCAAGATCGCCGGGACGTACGTCAAGACCATGCCCACCGGCTGGGACTGGGACTTCTCGCAGTGGTACGACGACAACCTGCCGGTCTGGCACTTCAAGGGCCTGACCTTCGGCGTAATCGTCTGCCACGACAGCAGCTTCCCCGAGGTGGCCGCCACCATGGCCTGGAAGGGCGCCCGCGTCATCTTCTCCCCCCACTTCAACAACCTGCCGCGCAACCGCATGAACGACCATCGCCTGCTGGTGCGGAACAACCACGTCGGCATTGCCGCCCACAACAACGTGGTGGTGGTGCGGGCCAACGTGGTGGGGCACTGGGAGCGAAACGACGCCTTCGGCTACGGCGACTCGGCCATCTTCGGCCCCAACGGCGTGCCGCTGGTCGAGGCCGGGCTGTTTGTCGAAAAGCTCATCACCGCCGACGTGGCCCCGTACCTGGACGGCAAGAACTCCTGGCGGGATCGCACCGAGCTCCGCCGGCCGATCATCGACGAATTGCACAAGGCCGCCACCGCCGCCCTGAAACGTGCAGGCAAATAAGACTTAGCCGCGAACAACGCGAACAAGCCAAGTGCGAAAGTGCGGAGTCTTAGTTAGCCCCCGACGTTAGTCGGGGGTTTCTTCCGTTGCTAGGGCCACGAACATGGTCACGCGAAAAGAAGCGTGACCATGCCACCCAGTCAATTGAAAATTGACAATTGTAAATCGTCTACTTCATCGCCTGGGCCACTTGGGCGGCGAGGGAGAAGAGTTGCTCCGACCGCCCCTGCCATCCGCTGGCCGGGTACCACTGCTGAAAGATGGCCGAAAAGTTGGGGGCGTACAGGCCATTGAAGCCTAGGCCGTCCAGCAGAGGTTTCATGCTCTCGAATCCGGCCGTGGTCTGCCGCTCCAGCACCGGCTTGAAGGCCGCCATGCGATCGGTCAGCACCGCCTTGGCCTTGGCGGACAACTCAGCCGGCAGCTTCTTGGACTTGGCCGGGTCGGTCAGCGCGTCCTCGATGAAGATGCGGGCCTCGGTTTCCTGCAGGCCCTCGCGCATCATTTCCAGCTTGGCGGTGGATAGCGCACCCTCCGGCCCCGGAGGCACAAAGGACAGCACCATCATGTCGATCTGCCTCCAGAAGCTGCGAGGGTAGCGGGCCTCGATGGTGACCACCTGCTGGCCGTGAGCGTTCTTAAGCACCGGCCAGTAATCCAGGCCGATGCGGCCCAAGCCGCGCCGCGGCCCCTGGATGTTCAACTCGCCCAGCAGCCTTGCCAGGTGTAATGGGATATTTATCAAAGGATCGCGGGCATCGCCGAACCCCCCGGATTGCGAAGCCAGACGAACGAAGGAAGTCTCCATGACAGGATTCTTCCAACCGTACTGGGAATCCATCGACCATGCGCCGGCGGAGCCGCACCCGCAGTAGGAGATGAAGTCGATTTTCACCTTCACCTTGCCGCCGAAGTTGGGATAGTTGAAATGTCCGTACCGCCCCCAGCCTACGCCGGGCATAACCTCATTCCAGAAGGCTGCCTTCTCGTCATTGGGGCAGACGTCGTAGGCGAAGCCCAGGATCACGGCCTTGTCCAACTGGCGCTTCCTGAGGTGCTCCATCAGCTCCGACATCATGGCCTTCCAGGTGGCCTTGGTGCCCTGGTCGCACCGGCCGACGGTGCCCATGGTCACTTTGCCGGTGGCCTCGTCCAGCATGCTGACGGGCACCTCGTCGTCGGCGATGGGATCCTTGCCCGCGTACTGCACGTTGATGGCCCCCAGGAAGATGTCCCAGACCACCAGCATGACGATCCGCGGCCGGCCCATGTGGGCGATGGCTGTGTCCAGGTAGTGGTCCATGACCGAGAAGTCCCACTTGTATGTGCCGTCGGGCTTTTTGATCCACCGCACCATGGACTGCTCGTTGCCCAGGTTGGTCTGGCAGATGAGCGGAATGTGCACCGTCCAGCTGCCCACGTAGCCGGCGCGGTCGAGAGACTTCTCCAGCAGCTTGAAATGCTGGTCGCTGTAGAGCGGCACGCCGTACTGCATGGCCACCGACTCGGGCGATTGGATCATGTCCACGACAGTGTGAAACTCGCTGGGTTTGGGAACCGACCAATCGCACACCTTCAGCTCCACCGGCGCCTGGACGCCGGCGGCGCCCTGGGCTGAGATAGTCAGCGTGGCGGTGTAGTTGCCCGGCTTGGCATCGGCCGGAACGGCCACGGTCACCCACACCGGGCAGACGGCCCCGAAAGTCCAGGCGACCCCCGGAATTGTCCGGACCGGCACCTTGTCCGGCGGCGTCTCGCCCAGGCCGTCGAACATTATCGCGCCGGCCGGATAGTGCCGCGTAGCCATTGCTTCGGATAACGCCCCGGCCGTCGGCAGAGCGTAGCGAACCTGCACCGCCGCGGCGGGGATCTTTCCGCCCTGGCCGTCCACCAGGTCGCTGATCTGGGCCTTAAGACCTTGTATCGCCTGGTCGCTGGCGACTACCACCTTGCCCGAGAAGTTGCCCCCGCGCGAGCCCACCAGTCTGATCGGCCGCAGCGGCTCGTAAGCGTCGCCGTAGTCAAGGTCGAAGTCCTGCTGCATGGGCTGGCTATTCCAAACCTGCAGGCCTTTGGGCCGGCCCACGTTGGGCGTGAGCCCCTGGGCCGAGGGGCTTTCCAAACTAATGCTGTGCAGGCCGCAGGTGGACCACAGGAAGGTGGAGATCTCCCAGGTGATCTTCTTGGCCTGGATCCATGCCTTGACCTCGGGAATGTAGGGCGCGCGGTGCACCTCGACCGCCAGCACGTTGGTTCCCTTGCGGAGCACATTGGCCGGAATGGCAATCTGGGCGCTACGAACGCGTGCCTTCCACGAGGCGAGCGTGGCCGGGTCAGGCGGCCTATAGGTGTTCGCGACGGGCATCATCGGGCTGCCGTCGCCCTTAAGGAAAGCCTCCTTGGGGTAATCCTCCGCCGGGGCGTCGGGGGTGGCGGCGTCCTTGGGCATGTTGGCCCGGCCGACCTCCTGGCCGTTGACGTACACCACCACGCCGCCGCGATAGGTCAGCGAGAGCTTCAGATCCTTGACGGCCAGGGGGTCGGTGACGCCGAACTTGCCCCGCAGGCACAGCAGGCCCAGGGCGGGCGAACTGCCCTCCACGCCGGTGATGCCCGCATTGGTGGATTCCTTGACGGCGGCTGACGAAATCTCCGGCGGCAGGGGCCTGCCGGCGATCCGCGACCAATAGCTGTCGTCGAAATCCACCTGCGTCCAGTCCTTGGGCGGCAGGGCGGTCTGGCCGACGTCGGTCGGCAGCTTGCTCAGCTGGGCGCCCTCGCGCACCAGGGGCGGGCTGAAGGTGTAGTGCACCCTCCAGAAGCTAAGCTGCGTATCCAGGATCGCTACGCCGCCGGGGCCGGCGGTGGTGGCCGGTTCCGCCGCCTGGAGATGACACGGACGAGAAACCACCGCCGACAATAACCACAGTGCCACGATACAGACCCTGGTGCACTTGCCCATACTCCGGTTCCTTATTAAAGGCGGGAGACATCAACCTTTGGCCGATCTCTCCCGCCTGTAAAACTCGCACTACGTCGGAAAGTTCTGTTGATCGTCCGCGGCAATTTCAAATCTGGTGATTTCAGATTTCAAATTGCAGAAGCCAAGGCCTTGCCGTGGCCAGTTCTTACAATTCCGAAATTTGAAATTCCCAAATTTGAAATCGATCTCTTCTTAAGAGGTATCGACCTGCTGGTTACTAACTACCGCTACTGCCGTCATACCATTGCGGCGGCATCCAGGGCTTCAGGGCCGCAAAGAAATCATCCAGCATGGGGTCGATGTCGTACATGTCGTGCACGTGCGGGTCCAGGAACAGGGCCTGCTTGGCCGCCTGGCGGTCGAAGTTGACCGACGCCTGGTAGGAAAGCTCGTGGATGGTCGCCCAGTTGTGCACCAGTTGGAACACAGCCGGGGGCAGGGTCATGCTCTTGCCGGTGACTTTCTTGCCGGCCACGGTGACCATGGCTTCCACGCAGCAGTTCTTGGGCAGACCGGCGATGTATTGGCCAGTGTTGAGCAGGTTGAGCACGCGGGTGAAGCTCTTACCCGTCAGGCAGGCCCACATCAGTTCGTGGGCGTGCTCGGTGGTCATGAGGTGCAGGTCGCCCACCGGATCGGGGCCATACGCCCAGTCCAGGATGATCTGCGGGGGCTTCTTGGCCCCATACTGCTCGCGCCCGGGTTCCACGCTTTGCTGCATGTGGCCTAGCTTGTGCACGTGGCGCGGGGTCATGAAGAAGCGGTAGAACTCAGCCAGGTGGCTGTCGCCGCAGCTTGGCCAGGCGCCCAGTATGCGGTAGACGTCCTGCTGCAGCGAGACGTCCTCCTCGGTGGTGGTCAGCAGGCTGTCCTTGAACTTGGCCTGGCTGGCCAGGGAGGCCGCCAGCATCTCGCCCGTGCGGTCCTTGCCCTTGACCACCAGCCTGGTGACGAACGACTGGTGGTTGACGCCGCCGACGTCCATCTGGATGTCGCTCTTATTGCAGTGGAAGACCTCGCCGAAGTACTCGAACAGCGAATCGGCCGAGTGGCACAGGCCAAAGACCGGGATGTGGCTCCGGCGGGCCATGGCCATGGTCAGGCAACTCATGGGGTTGGAGAAGTTGAGCATGACGGCCTTGGGGCAGTGCTTGACCATGTCGTCGATGATGGGCAGGACGACGGGGATTTCGCGGATGTTGCGGACCAGGGCGGCCGGGCCCAGGGTGTCGCCCACGCCCACGGGGATGCCGTACTTGGCGCAGACTTCCCAACTGCGCATGTCCGATTCTTGGCCGCCCACGGTGATGCACAGCCAGACGATGTCGGCGCCGGTGAGCGCCTCTTTGCGGTCCAGCGTGCGGGTGATGGTGATGTTGGTTTTCTTCTGCCGGGCCATCTTTTCCAGCAGGTCGCCCACCACCCGCAGGGGCTCTTCGGCGATGTCGTGCAGGCAGATCTCCACGTTGTCAAACCCGCCCACCAGCAGCATGTCGCGCAGCACCTTGTGCACGAACTTGTAGCTGGCGCCGATGGCGCATATCTTCCTCTTGCCCACGTCGCCCTTGTTCTTGACGAAGGGCTGGACCTTCCAGTTGCCGGGGGAACTCTTGCCGACGACCTTGACCATCACGCTCTCCAGATGTTTGTGCTCTATTAACTGCGAACAACGCGAAAAGATCAGCCACGAACAACGCCAACAACGCGAACAGAAAGAATCATTATCATCGGAAGGGGACGGGTGCGTCAAGGCAGCCATCGGCGGGAGAAATCTCGATTTGCGATTTTCGATTGTCGAATTGAAGGAGCCAAGGCATCAGGTGGACCAGCCGGTCGTGGCTGTGTGAGTACGCCCTGGGAAAACCGGAGAACGTTATCCCAACTGCCAATCTAGTCCCGACGGGACGGCAAGAGGTTAGCCGGGGGCGAAGCCCCCGAAAAGCGGATCGGTACAGACGGAGCGATGGCTGGATTTACGTGCGAAATGAATCTTGCTCGCGATGTCACGGCATGCTTTTGGGAGGCAGAGGCAAGTTGTGGTAGTCGCACCATCGGCAGGCACGAACAGTCCTCCTAGCCGATCAAGTCACTGCCTTTGGTTCCTCGGAGACCCATACCGGGGGCTGCGCTGCGCCCGGCTGCGCCGGGCTTGCTCCACCCCCGGCTATCATCCGGCGGCCCTTCGGGCCTGAGAACCGGCCATCACGTATTATCCCGCACGCCGAACCGTTCGCTTCGCTCACGAACCGGCGTGCCCTGCCTGGGCCCGCACTAGCTGAGCCACATGCCAAGTGCCAATAGAACGAACTTGCCGTTTTCTTTGGTAATAGTCAGGGTCTGGCCAATTCCAGAGAGGCCGCCCTGTAGCGTACCTGTCCAGACTTCAAATTTCCCGTCAGGCCCTTTGCTGATTGAGAATATGGGGAGAGTCTTATCGATTGATTCAGTGGACCAAAGACTCATCGTTTTGGCTGTTTCAGCATACGGTCGAACTGAATACGTCCTGACGAAATCGACAATCTCAACAACCTCTTGGTCCGTCAATCCCTCCGGAGCTTTAAAGGGCCAGAACGGTTGATCAGGTACGACCAGGTCTTTACCGAAAGGCTCTTGACTTGGCGAGACCTGCCAGTAATCCCAGTACAACTGTTGTTCATCCCAGTTCGGAACGGTCCGTCGTAGGAGCTTGGTCCATCTCCCCTGAAAGTCAACCATGCCTATGGCCTTGCCCTTGCGCAATCTGGATGATGTTGAATACGGGCTGTAGAAGATGGACACGGCCCAGGAAGGTTCGCCCTGGCGCTGGTCGTTGTACCTCACCTTAACGTACCACGGGCGCTGGCCGGCGGGGGACATGGACCTGGCATAGGCGAAGATCTTCTGTTTCTGCTCGTCCGAAAGCCGGTCGGGAGTGAGTCTCTCGTCGTACACAATGGGCACAGCCTGAGGGGCTGAACTGGTGGCTGGAGCACTTGTCGATTTCGATCCAACGCTCTGTTCCGTCCCGTCCGGTCGTGCCGTCCGTGGACAGCCGGCAGACAGAAGACATGCAAGAAGAAGACTCCCACCCGTCAAAGCAGAGAGAAACCGTTTCATGGCTTGATCTCCTTCTCTTGCGTCTGCGGCATTGCCTTGGCTCCTTCAATTCGAAATTCGAATTACGGTGCAGAAGACGTCGCCGTGGGGGCCGCGATGCCCGGCCGGGATGCACTCCCCGGGGGCGGCAGTCTCTTCCCGCCGGTCAGGTCGGCCAGCAGGTCGCGAACCTTCCCGCTGGCCGGGTCGTCGCGGTGGTTTTGCATGTACTCATTCAACGCCGCGACGGCGGCGGGGCGGTCGCCGCCCCCAAAGAGCAGGATGGCCTTGTCGTAGTATGCCTGGGCAAGGTCGCCGCCGGCGGGGAAGGCGGCGATGTACTTGTTGGCCAATTCCAGGGCGGTCTTGTTGTCCTTCTCAACGGCGGCCTGGCGGGCCAGAAACAGCATGGCCTGCCCGCCCAACTCCTCCTTGTCGGCGGCGGACTGCAGCACCTCCTGGGCCAGTTTCTTGGCCGCGGCGGGGTCTTTGGCGGCGATGGCCTGGGCCTTGGCCAGCTTGATCCGCTCGGGCGGCACGCCCGGCGGGGGGTTCTTGGCCAACTCATCCAGCACCGGCAGGGTTTTCTCCCGGGTCGAGAGCACCAGCCGGGACAGCGCCATTTCCCAGCGGACCTGAGGCGAGGGCTTTTCCTGCCGGGCCAGCGCTACGTATGTCTTGGCCGCCTGGAGATGCCGGCGGTACAGATCAACCGGCGCCGCCCCGGGGATGGCGTCCAGCAGTTCCAGGTTGCCGGGACCCTGGGCGTGGAAAATCTGCGTCAGCGGGGGCTGCTTCTGGCCGGTGGCCTCGAAGAGCGCCTTGCCGGCCTCTGAGGCCGCGTCCAGCTTGACGGCAGCCATTTCGACCAGCAGGTCCCGGACCTGCGCGTCAGAGATAACCCGGCTCTCCAGGCCCATGCTGGCGGGCACGTTTTCCGCCAGGAAGATGACTACCAGCGGCGCCTGCCGCTGCAAGGCCTGGGCCTTGGCGGCCTCGTAACTGTCAGCCCATTTGACCTGGGCCGGGGCGGAGGCCGAGGCGGGTTCCTCCTCGTCATCGGCGGGGGAAGAGGCAGGCTTGCTTTGCTGGGCCGGCAGCAATCCCGCTGCCGGCAGCACAAGCATCAACAGCCAAAGCCGCAGCCAGCCACTTGTTGCGCGATTCATGGTTTGGTCTCCCGAAGGATGGTGCGATTATACGCATAGGAGAGCACGAAAACACGAGAGGACAATAGCGACATATAGAGGGGTAGGCGTAAGACAGGCACCTGCCACGAAACTCAACCTGCGTCACGCCAAGATGTTCGAGCTAAGGGATTATCGGACAGTCTCGATTAACCGATTCGCCGATCAACAGATCGACAAGTCTCCGGGTTTCTCTCTTTGTGTCCTTTGTGATCTTTGTGGTTTAATACCCCCATGTTGGCAAAACGAATCATTCCGTGTCTGGACGTCAAGAATGGCCGGGTGGTCAAGGGCCGCTCGTTCGTGAACCTGCGTGACGCCGGCGACCCGGTGGAGCAGGGCCGGCTGTACAGCGAGGCCGGGGCGGACGAACTGGTCTTTCTGGACATCACGGCCACGCTGGAGGCCCGCCAGACCATCCGCGCCCTGGCGGCGGCGGTGGGGCGGGCGGTGTTCATTCCCTACACCATCGGCGGGGGCATCCGCGAATTGGACGACATCAAGGCCCTGCTGCAGGCGGGGGCGGAGAAAATCTCCATCAATTCCGCCGCCGTCCGCAAGCCCGGCCTGATCACCGAGGGCGCCAACGCCTTCGGCAACCAGGCGGTGGTGGTGGCCATCGACGCCAAGCGCGTCGGTGGTGGTGGCACAGGTTTTCAACCTGTGCCTTCGGAAAGCACAGGTTACAAACCTGTGCTACCCAAATGGGAAGTGTACATCGACGCCGGCACCCGTGCCACCGGGCTGGACGCCGTCCAGTGGGCCCGGCGGGTGGAGGAACTTGGCTGCGGGGAGATCCTGCTGACCAGCATCGACGCCGACGGCCACACCGCCGGCTACGACATAGAACTTACCCGCGCCATCGCCGGGGCGGTGGGCATACCGGTCATCGCCTCGGGCGGGGCCGGCGGGCCGGAGGACATCTGGCGCGTCCTGACCGAGGGCCAGGCCGACGCCGCCCTGGCCGCCTCCATCTTCCACTACGGCCAGTACACCATCGCCCAGGTCAAAGAATACCTCCGCGACCGCGGCGTGAGCGTCCGGCTGTGAAGAATCTCACCGCAGAGGGCGTAGAGGACGCGGAGGAAGAAAAGCGAAACTCGCGGAAAGACAAGAGGCCCGCACCACAAAGAACACAAAGAGCACAGAGACGAGAAAGAGGAAGAAAAGGAAAGAAACGGAAAACAAGAACAAGAGTTGAGAGAGAAACAGGCGGGGGAATCCTCCATCTGACCTTTCTGCTCTGTTCCTCTTGTTTCTCTGCTGGCTGGGGGAGCCTTGAAATGGCAGACGCGACAAAATCAGGCGATAACAAGGCCCGCAGGGCCGGTAGGGTTTAGCCGGGGGCGGAGCGAAGCGCAGCCCCCGGAAAGCGGTCAGGCAAGCACCAGCCCCAACGGGGCGAAAGGAGCGACATGTCCTACATCTGCCTAAAGTACCACTTGGTCTTTTCGACCAAAGACCGCCGGCCGCTCCTTTCGGCTGCAATCATGCCCCGCCTTAGCCCCTACATTGGCGGAATCATCCGCGAGATCGGCGGCAGCATGTTGGCCGCAAACGGCCCGGCTGATCACATCCACGTCGCTGCCGTGCTAGATCAGAAATTGCCCTTGATGGAGGCGCTGAACATCATCAAGGCCAATTCTTCAAAATGGATCCACCAGAATTTCAGCGAGCTAGCGGATTTCGCATGGCAGGAAGGCTACGCCGCCTTTTCCGTTTCGCATTCTGCCACCAACCAGGTCGTTGGGTATGTTCAGCGGCAACTTGAGCATCATGCAAAGATGGATTTTCAGCAGGAGCTTCGCACCCTCCTGGACCGCCACGGCATTGAATATGACGAACGCTATCTTTGGAAATGAGGCTCCTTTCGCCCCGTTGGGGCTGGATTGTGCGATGCCTTTACCGGGGGCTGCGCTTCGCCCGGCTGCGCCGTGCTCGCTCCACCCCCGGCTAAGTCCTTCCCGGCCTTTCAGGCCTGGGCGT
>PMYM01000134.1 GCA_003171235.1 Phycisphaerales bacterium
CGGCCAGAGCAGAGCCCGGGGGGCGAGGGGTCAGGGGTTTGGGGCTAGAGGCTAGATGGTAGGAATGGAAGGGTGAAGGTGAGAGGTTAGAGAAGGGCCGATGCCCCTTTGTTCTCTAACCTCTCGCCTGACCTCTCTCACCTGCCCTCTAACCTGTCCCCCGGCGGCGCGGTATGATGCCCGCCTGCTGAATCGGTAGTGAGCATGAGCGAGAACGGCAAGCGGTACATCGTGTTGCTGGCCTGCCTGGTCAGCCTGGTCTGCCTGGGCACGGCGGCGGCCTGGAGCGTGTACGTCCTGCCCCTCATGCACCAGAGCGGCCTGAGCAAGGTGCAGACCCAGGTCGTGCCGGCCCTCAGCAGCTTCTCCTTTTGCGTATGCATGATCGTGGGCGGGCGGCTTCAGGACCGGTTTGGCCCCAGGCCGGTGGCCCTGGCCGGGGCGGCCATGCTGGGCCTGTCATACCTTCTGTCCTGGCTGCTGCCGGCAGAAATGCTGTGGCTGAGCATGGGCCTGCTGGCCGGGGTGGGCAATTCCACCGGCTACACCCCGCCCATCGCTACCGCCATCAAGTACTTTCCCAACCGCCGGGGCCTGGTGGCCGGGCTGGCGGCGGCCAGTTTCGCCGTCGGGCCCATCCTGGTGCAGAAGTTCGCCTCGGCCCTGTTGGCGGCGGGCTGGCAGGTGCGGGACATCTTCGGCCTGATCGGCCTGATATACGTGCCCGTACTGCTGGCCTGCGCCATGCTGCTGAAGAACCCGCCCGGCGCGGCGGCGACTTTTCGCCGCGGCGGCTTCCGCACGAAGATGCTGCTGGAAGACCGGCGGTTCTGGCTGCTCTTTTTCGGCATGCTTTGCGGCACTTTCCCCTTCCTGCTGCTGACGGGCAACCTGCAGACGATGGCCGGCGTCTGGTTTGCCGGCTGGGTGGCCGCCCTGGCCATTCCCGCCATCGCCGGAGGCAACGCCCTGGGGCGGATCTTCTGGGGCTACCTGCTGGATCACATTGGCACGCGTAAGGCCATGCTGGGCTTTGAGGGCCTCTTGGTGCTGGCGACCGGGGCGATGCTGGTTTCCAGCGGGCACTGGGCGATATTCCTGGGCGCGGCTTTGATGGCGGGCTTTTGCCACGGCGCCAACTTCGCGATCTATCCCACCACCCTGGCCCGGCTGTACGGGCCGGAGTTGCTGGGTACGACCTACCCCTGGGTGATGGTGGCCCAGGGCATTTCCTCCGTTGCCCCGCTGGTGGGGGGGGCGATGTGGGCGGCGACGGGAGGCTTTCAGGCCGCCCTGGGCGTGTCCGCCGGCGTGGCCGTGCTGGGGCTGGGCCTGTCGGCCTGGCTGGGGCACGCTCAGCAACTTGCACCCCAATCGCCACTGCGCATCGTTCAACCTTTGAGCGCCGGCGCAAAACCCGACGTTGAGTCAGCCAAGTAGATCGCCGGGGATCGGGCCTTTACCGCCCGGCAATGCCCGTGTAACATATGGCGGCGTCCATTGCGGCCGCTCGGAGAGACTTATGAACTTCGGCACGCTGCACTTTCAGATCCTGCACTTCCCGATCGCACTGATATTGGCCGCGGCGCTGGCTGAACTCTTGGCGCTGATTACGCGGCGCGACTTCTTCGCCGCCGCCGGCAAGTACTGCATCCTGGGCGCGGCCCTCATGGCCATTCCCACGGTCCTGGCCGGCGATGCACTGGCTGACGAAATGGCCGCCCGCACTCCGGGCGGCGAGGTGGGCGACTTGGTGGACCGCCACTGCGACATGGGGTTCGTGACCCTGGCGTTGGCGATAGCGGCGGCGGCCGTACGTGTATTTCACTGGGGCAGGCTCTCGCCCGCGCGGGCGGCGGTGTATGGCCTGCTGCTGGCGGGGGCCACCGTCATGGTGGTGCTTACCGCCCACTGGGGAGGCATGGCCGCCTTCGGCCCGGACTACTTGAAAGGCTAGCTAAGGCAAAGCTAAAAGCTAAAAGCTGAAAGCTGAAAGAAAGCGGAAAGGCGCGTCTTCTATTTCAGCTTTCAGCTTTAAGCTTTCAGCTTTCGCTTCTTTCCTCATCCACCACCCGCACGTCATCCCCGAACTGCTTGAGCCCCTCCAGGTGGCGGGGGTTGAGATTGGCCTTGAAGCGCATCCAGTCGCCCTTGTACTCGACCTGGCGCATGCGGGCGTGCTGGGCCAGGTAGTGCATGAGCCTGCCGTTGGCGGCGCTGGCCTCCAGCGTGACCTCGGCCTGCAGGCGGCGGGCGCGCTCGCCGACGACTTCGATCAGCAACTGGGCGTTCTCGCCCGTGGCGGCCGAGACGAATATCGCCTGCGGATATCGCCCAGTCAGGATAGTGCGCTGGGCGGGGTCGGCCAGCCGGTCCACCTTGTTCAGCACCAGCAGGCGGTCCTTGTCCTTCAGGCCCAACTCGGCCAGCACGCCATCGACCGCCTCGATCTGCTCCCGGGCCTGCGGATGGCTGGCATCGGCCACGTGCAGCAGCAGGTTGGCCCCGATGGCCTCCTCCAGCGTCGCCCGGAAACTGGCCACCAGGTGGTGGGGCAGGTTGCGCACAAAACCCACCGTGTCCGACAGCAGCACGTGCTGGCCCCCGCCCAGGTTCCAGCGCCGCGTCTTGGTGTCCAGCGTGGCGAAGAGCTTGTCGGCCACGTACGCCCCGGCCCCGGTCAGCAGGTTCATCAGCGTGCTCTTGCCGGCGTTGGTGTAGCCCACCAGGCAGGCCAGGAAATGCTCCTCGCGCGACGCCACCAGCCGCTGCTTGCGCCGATCGACGACGGCGATTCGCTTCTTCAGTTCGCTCACCCGCTTCTGCACCAGCCGGCGGTCGATCTCGATCTGCTTTTCGCCCGGGCCGCGGGTGCCGATGCCGCCCACCGACGCCGCCGCACCCGTCGCCCCGCCGGCGATCCGCTCCAGGTGGCTCCACATGTGCCGCAGCCGGGGATAGGTGTATTCCAATTGCGCCAGTTCCACCTGCAGCCTGGCCTCGGTGGTGCGGGCGTGGGCGGCGAATATGTCCAGGATCACCTCGCTACGGTCCAGCACCTTGCGCCCGACGACTTCTTCCAGGTCGCGGACCTGGGCGGGGGAAAGATCGTTGTCGAAGATCACGGCGTCAACATCGTTCTGGCGGGCGCGGTCGGCGATTTCCTGGGCCTTGCCGCTGCCGACGTACAGGGCAGGGGTGAGTTTCTGGCGGCGGGCGATCATCTCGTCCACCACCAGGGCGCCGGCCGTCTGGGCCAGGCTGCGCAGTTCCCCCAGCGGGTCTTGAACGTCGCGGCGGCTGTCGGGCAGCAGCACGCCCACCAGCAGCGCCCGCTCCTGCCCCAGGGTGTCGTGAGTTCTGGGCTGATTGTTTTTCAAATTGCCGGTCAATGCCTCCACGGGAATTATACGAACCGCCGGCCGGAACGCACATCTAATCAGTTGCGGGTTGCGAGTTGTAGGGTGGGGAGTGCCATGCCCTTACGCGTCTTGCGTGCCCGGCTTCGCCAAGGCTACGCCGGGCACGCAAGACGCGTAAGGGCATGGCACCCAACTCCCCAAGCCCCGGCGCGAAAACGACTACTGAAACTGACCCAGCAGTTGGAAGAGTTCGCCGTAGCCGTAGGGAACCTTGTGGCGGCGAAACAGCTCGCGCATCCTGGCCAGGTAATGCTCGTAAAGTTCGGACTGAATGGCTGGATCCTGGCGGCAGAAGAAGCTGCGGCAGCCCAGCGGGCGGTTTGAGCGTGCAAGGCAGCGCGGGCCGCGTTGCCAGGGACATCTTCGGCGGGCGACGGGCGAGAGGTCAGGCAGCGGGGGCTGGGTCAGCAACGCCAATTCGGCCAGGGTGAGGTAGAGGCGATGCTCCATCAGGTCGAAGCGGCAGCAGGCCCCGCCGCCCAGGCAGCGGGCGCCGGAGCGGTCGGCCTGGGATTGTGCCTGCTCCAGCAACTCGGCCAGTTCGCGCATGAAAGGGCGGTTGGAGCGGATTTTCCCCAGCACGTCGGGAAGGGCCTCAGGGGCCGGATTCATTTCGCTTGCGCTCAATTTCTTCCAGCCCGTGGAGTTGGCCGCGGTTTACGCCCGGGCAGCGGTTGCCGGCCGCCAGCCAGTCGTCCCGGTTGCGCAGGTTGCGCACCCAGAAGGGCCAGGTGCGGCATTGGGCGGGGCGGACGGGGTAGATGGCGCAGTCGCGCGCGGCGGCGCCGTTGCTGTCGGCCAGGAAGATGCAATCGTGGGTCTGGGGATGTTCGATAATGCTGAATCGCCGATAGGCCAGGCGGACGTAGCGGGCCTGGAACTCATCCAGCGGCATGTGCAGGAAGGCGGCGGCGGCGGCGACTTCCCCGGGGTCGATAAAGACGTAACCTTCCTCCGGGCCGGCGCAGCACCGCCCGCAGGACTGGCAGGCGAAGGCCAATCCGGCGACATACCAGGGCTGCTCGGGCTGTGACATGGCGGCTACCTCAACTGCAGCAGGGCTTCGGCGGCCTTCTGGCCGGCGGGGGTATTGGGATACTTCTGCACGATTTCCATCAGCACGGTCCTGGCCCTGTCCTTCATTCCGTTCTTGAGATACATATTGGCGATCTTGAGCTTCTGCTCGGCGGCGAAGGCGTCGTCCTCGCTGACGCCCGGGCGCGTCGCCGGCCGGCTGACGGAGATGGCCGCAGTCGGCGCGCTGGCCGGGGCGCTGACGGCGGCCAGGCTGGTGGCGATGCCGGCGGGCAGCCCGGCCTGGCGGGCCGCCTGGCGCCGGGCGAAATCCACCGTCATGGCCAGGACGTTCTTGATGACCGGATGGCCCTGCCAGATGACCGTGCCGGCCGGCGAGAGCACCACCACGTGGGGCACGAAGTTGCCGCTGCTGAATTTCTCCCGCAGGTTCTGGTTCATGGCCTGCGGCCACTTCATGCCCAGGTCCCTGGCGCCGGTCAGGGCGGTCTGGGAGGAGTCGTCCATGGACAGGCCCACCAGCAGGAAATTGCCGTCGGCCTTGCGCTGGGCGTGGAAGGCCTTCATGGCCGGCACCTGCTCCAGGCTGGGCTTGCACCAGACGGCCCAGAAGAACATCACCACCACCCGCCCGCGATAGCGGGAAAGCGACACGTTAGAGCCGTCCAGGGCGCTGAAGCTGGCGTCCAGCGGCTTGGCGCAGTCGGCGGCCAGGGGGAGCATCTGCTGGGCCCACTCGCGGAGGGGCTCGGTCGGGCCGTGGGCCAGGTAGTCCAGGCCGATCTTGGCCTGGGCGGCGTCGCCGGCGAAAATGCCCGCCCAGACCAGGGCGTAGGCCGTGTAGTCGGTGTGTTTGTCTTTCTCCCCCTGCCAGCGCAACTTGGCCCCCTCCAGCATGACGGCCGGATCGCCGGCGGCAAAACCCGCCCGGATGCCCACCCGGTTGAGCCCGTCCAGCGCCGGCCCCGCGGGCGGGTTCTTGGCGGCGTAGCGGAAGGCTTTGCAGGCCTCTATGGCCTTGGCCTCCATGGCCGGGGTGACCTCCACGTCGATGTCGGTCAGTTCGTCGCCGTACTGCCGGATCAACCTGGCCAGTTCCTGGGGCGTATAGGCGGCCTGGTCGGGCTGGGTGGCGGGGTTGGATTGGCCCAGCAGCAACGAGCCCAGCAGCAGCGGCAGGAGCGTCAAACGATATACCATGCCTTCGCCTCTATTTGGCGGCACATTATAGTGGAGTTGGCGGCGGTTGTCATGAAGTGTTGCAGATGAGGGCGCCGGTCAAGCACGAGATTTCGGCGGCGGCGCCGGCAATGCCTATTGACGTGGCCGGCCTGGATGAAGAGAATTCCATTAGCGCGTGCCCGTAGCTCAATTGGATAGAGCGTCGGCCTCCGGAGCCGAAGGTTACAGGTTCGACTCCTGTCGGGCATATTCATCTTGGAGTGAATCATGATCAAAACCGCCGCCTTGCTGTCCCTGGCATCTGTGGCCTTCACCATTGGTTGCGCCCAACCGCAGGGCGTTTCCGGAGCCGGCTCGCCCCTTGCCCGGCAGGCGATTGCGGCGGTCGGCGGGGCGAACTGGCAGCAGGTAAAATCCATCTCCGCCACCGCCATCGTCACCCGCTACGACGCCGCCGGAGCGGCCTTCCTTACCCAGGAACAGTTGCTCATCGACGTCAACGGCGGCATGATCTTCGCCCAGGCCGTTCTGCCCGAGGGCAATTGGCAGGCCGGCGTGCCCCTTTGCGGGCAGGGGCAATTGCAGAGAAGCGGACCGGCGGGCACGGCCGATGACAACCAGCGAATCATATCCGACCTGCGGATGATGCTGGTGCGGGTGCGCGGCCCGCTGCTGTTTGCCGACGGGGCGTCGGCCGGGGGGCCCTCGATGCGCCGCCTGGGCGGGCAGGATCTGCTGCGGCTGCCCATTTCCGCCCAGCCGCTGGCCGGCTGGACCAATCGCGACCGGCTGCAGGCGATGTACCTGGACGGACGGACCTGCCTGCCGCGGTTTCTCACCAGCGGGGGCGACGAGCCAGGCCAGCCGGGCACGGTCACGGAGTATCCCGGCGGCGCGTTCAGGCCGGTGGGAGGCGTCGCCGTTCCCTGCCGCTTCGATGTCTACCGCATCGGCGAGCACGCCCTGGTGGGCGACCAGCCGGTGCTGAAAGTGGAACTGCGAAACGTCCGCGTGCAAAATTAGCCGAGGCCGTTTGCGTTGGCGCCGCCGGCATCGGAGACTCCCCGCATGATGAGCATTGAACTTCCGGATGGCAGCGTCAGGCAGTACGACCGCCCGGTGCGACCGGCCGACGTGGCGGCGGACATTTCTCCGCGCCTGGCCCAGGCCGCCCTGGCCGCCGAGGTGGACGGCAAGCTGGTCGACCTGTCAACCGCCCTGCCCGACGGCCCCCACAAGCTGCGCCTGCTGACCGAGCGCGACAAACAGTCGCTGGAGATCTTGCGGCATACCACGGCCCACGTCATGGCCCAGGCCCTGCGCCAGCTTTACGGGCCCAAGGTGCAGTACACCATCGGGCCGGCACTCACCGACGACTTCCAGTACGGCTTCTACTACGACTTCGACCTGCCCCAGCCCATCGGCCAGGAAGACCTGAAAAAGATCGAATCGCAGATGCAGCAGATCATCCAGCAGGCCCTGCCCATCAGCCGCGAGGAATTGCCCGCCGCCAAGGCCCGCGAGTTCTTCGGGCAACTGGGCCAGAGCTACAAGCAGGAGATGATCGACGACCTGGCCGCGCAGGAGGGCGTTCAAACCCTCAGCCTCTACCGCCAGGGCGATTTCACCGACCTCTGCCGCGGGCCGCACCTTCCCGATACCGGCCGGATAAAGGCCTTTAAGCTGCTGACCATCGCCGGGGCATACTGGCGCGGCAGCGAGGCCAACAAGATGCTCACCCGCATCTACGGCGTGGCCTATTTCGACAAGAAAGAGCTGGCCGCCCACCTGGAGCACATCGAGCAGGCCCGCAAGCGCGACAATCGCGTGCTGGGCAAGCAGCTTGAGCTGTTCGTCGTCAGCGACGCGGTGGGCCCGGGCCTGCCCTTGTGGCTGCCGCGCGGGACGGTGCTGCGCGGGCAGTTGGAGTCATGGCTGCGGGGCGAACTGCTGCGGCGCGGCTACCAGATGGTCATCACCCCCCACATCGGGCGGCTGGACCTGTATCGCACCAGCGGGCATTACCCCTATTACAAGGACTCGCAGTTCCCGCCCATTCTCATGGGCCGGGGCGGCGACGAGCAGACGGCGGAAGGCTACCTGCTCAAGCCCATGAACTGCCCCCACCACATCCAGATCTATAAGAACTCCCAGCGCAGCTACCGCGACCTGCCGCTTCGCCTGGCCGAGTTCGGCACGGTTTACCGCATGGAGCAATCGGGCGAGCTGAACGGGCTGATCCGGGTGCGCGGCTTTACCCAGGACGACGCCCACATCTTCTGCGCCCCCGAGCAGTTGGAGGGCGAGATCAGCTCCTGCGTGGACCTGGTCAAGCTGGTGCTCTCGACCCTGGGGCTGAACGACTACCGCGTGCGCATCGGCCTGCGCGACCCCGACAGCAGCAAGTACGTCGGCGATGCCGCCCACTGGCAGCAGGCCCAGGACAGCCTGCGCGCCGTCGTCCAGGCCAGCGGCATGACCTACAGCGAAGAGACGGGCGAGGCCGCCTTCTACGGCCCCAAGATCGACTTTATCGTCAAGGACGCCATCGGCCGGGAGTGGCAACTGGGCACGGTGCAGGTGGACTACAACCTGCCCGAGCGCTTCGGCCTGGAGTACACCGGGGCCGACAACGCCGCCCACCGCCCTATTATGGTGCACCGGGCGCCCTTCGGCTCGCTGGAGCGGTTCATCGGCATCCTGATCGAGCACTTTGCCGGGGCTTTCCCGCTGTGGCTGGCGCCGGTGCAGGTGGCGGTGCTGCCGGTGAGCGAGAAATTCGACGCGTACGCCCAGCAGGTGGCCCAGGCCGCCCGAGCGGCGGATCTTCGGGTGGAATTGGACAATTCCTCGGATAAAATAGGGGCGAAGATTCGGCGCTGGACCTTGCAGAAGGTGCCGTACCTGTTTGTGGTGGGGCAGCGCGAGGTGGAAGGCCGGACGGTCGCCGTCCGGGTGCGTTCCGTCGGCGAGGTCGGGGCGGTGGGGCTGGAGGCCGCCCTCCAGAAGCTCCGTGGCGAAGTGGAAAGTAGAGGTCTGCAGCCTGCCATTGAGGCTGCGACGTAGTACAATGTGGCAAGTCAGCCGGCAGGCCTTGCCCCCGCGGTGGGGGTGGCGCCGCCGGCCGTGCAAGTAAAGGGTCAAGACATCTTTCAAGAACTGCGCTGTAACGAACGCATCCGGCTTACCCCCATTCGCCTGATCGATCACGAGGGGAATCAGGTGGGCGTCGTCGAAACCCGCGACGCCCTGGCCCGGGCGCGCGAGGTGGGGCTGGACCTGGTGGAAGTGGCGCCCCAGTCCCGTCCGCCTGTCTGCCGCATCATGGACTACGGCAAGTGGAAGTACGCCCAGTCCAAGAAGGANNGAACTGGCCCACCAGGACCTGGGGCGGGAGATACTTAACAGCATCAAGGCCAAGTTGGTCGGCGTGGCCAAGGTGGAGCGCGACATGGGCATGGAAGGGCGCTCGCTGTCCATGCTGCTGACGCCGCTGGCGGCGGCCAAAGCCGGCGGCAAGCCCAAACCCGCCGTCGCCAAACCGCCCAAGCCCGCCGCCGCCAAGGCCGTGGCGCCTGAGAAAGCGATAGGCGACGGCCAGGCGCCTGCCTCCGCGCCGGCGCCGCCCAGCCCGGCGCCCCCGCCCGAACCTGCGCAACCGGCCAGCCCGGCACCCGCCGCCGCACCGTCAGCCAACCAATAAGGACGGCAAATCCTAAACTCTAAACTCTAAATCCTAAACATTGACCAAAACCGACAAGAAGAAAACAAACAGTTCAATCTAGCCTCTTTTCGAGCCTTGGCGTTTGGCTCATTGTTTAGGATTTAGGAATTAGGATTTAGAGTTTATCTTGCGGGAAGCCAAGCCTAACCCGGCTACCGGGTACTGGCTCCTGGCTACTCTCAGGTCGGGCCGCAATCCCTTCACCTTGACCCGCCGATGAGCCGATTTTTATAGTATATTCTGGAGGCGTTGACGGCGGGCCTGATGAACGTTTCAACCATGCGAAAGATTGACCGGCGCCTGGGTGTGCCGGGTTGCCTTTGCCTGACGCTGTGGCGCCGGCTGGCCGACCTTGTGGGCCGCCGTCGGCTGGGCCCGACGGGCAAAATTCTCTTGGTCAAACTGGCCGAGCAGGGCTCGACCGTGCTGGCCGCGCCCGCCATTCGCCGGGCCGTCGCCCTGGTGGGGCGGCAGAACGTTTACTTCCTGTGCTTTGAGGAAAACCGCTTCATCCTGGACGTGATGGGGCTGGTCCCGCCGGAAAACGTGCTGACCATCCGCACGGGCGGGCTGCCGGCCGTGCTGGCGGGGGCGTGGTCGGCCATTCGCCGTGCCCGCCGCATCGGCATCGACTCGGCCGTCGACCTTGAGTTTTTCGCCCGTTCATCGGCCGCCTTGTGCTATCTCAGCGGCGCCAGGCGGCGGGTCGGCCTGCACAGCTTTGGCGGCGAGGCGGCCTATCGCGGCGACCTGATGACCCATCGCCTCAGCTTCAATCCGCACATGCACACCAGCCAGTTCTTTCAGGTGATGGTCGAGGCTCTGCAGGCCAAGGTGGAGGACCTGCCCGCCCTGCCCTTGCCGATCCCGCCGCTGGCCGAGGTGGCCGAAAAGTTTCTGCCGTTGCCGGAAGACCTTCAGGCCGTACGGCAGATGCTGAAACTGCCCGGCGACGCCGCGGGCGGCGCGACCTGCCGGCTGATCGTGCTCAACCCCAATTGCAGCGACCTGTTGCCCCAGCGGGCCTGGGCGCCGCAGCGCTACGTGGAACTGGCCCGAGGGCTGCTGGCCCAGGATGCCCACTGCCGCATCGTCTTTACCTCCGGGCCTTCGGAGGCCGCCCCGACGGCGGCCCTGGCCCAGCAGGTCGGCAGCGACCGCGTGATATGCCTGGCCGGGCGCACCACGCTCCGCCAGGTGCTGACGCTGTACTGCCTGGCCGACGTGCTGGTGACAAACGACAGCGGCCCGGCGCACTTTGCCAGCCTCACGCCGGTGGACGTGGTGGTGCTGTTTGGCCCGGAGACGCCCAAGCTGTTCGCGGCCGTCTCGCCGCGCAGCCACGTGCTGTACGCCGGCATCGCCTGCAGCCCGTGCGTCAGCGCGTACAACGACCGCTTGGTGCCCTGCGACAACAACCTTTGCCTCCAGGCCATCACGGTCGAGGGGGTGCTCCAGGCGGTGGGGGAAGTGCTCCGGCAGCGCGCCGCCCGGCAAGCCGGTCCCGCGCCGGAAAGGGCATCCACCCGGTGAAGCGACAATACGTCATCGCGGGCCTGATCTGCATGCTGGCCCTGGCGGCCTACCTGCCGGCCATGACGGCCGGTTACGTCTGGGACGACGACACCTTCCTATACGAAAACCCCTGGATTCACGCCGGCGACGGCCTGGCGCGATTCTGGTTCACCACCGAGCCCTACGACTACTACCCGCTCACCAGTTCCATGCTTTGGGTTGAGTGGCGGCTGTGGGGCGGCCAGCCCTGGGGCTTTCACCTGGTCAACATATTGCTGCACGCGGGCAGCGCCGTGCTGGTCTGGAAGGTGCTGGAACGGCTGAAGGTGCCGGGGGCGGCCCTGGCCGGGGCGCTCTTTGCCGTCCACCCGGTGACGGTGCAGTCGGTGGCGTGGATCACCGAACGCAAGAACACCCTGCCCATGGTGCTGTACCTGGGGTCGCTGCTGGCCTACCTGCAGTGGGAGGACGGCCGGCCTAAGAAACTCTACCTGTGGTCGGTGGGGCTGTTCCTGCTGGCGATGCTGGCCAAGACGGCCCCCGTGGCCATGCCCCTGGTGCTGCTGGTGCTGGCCTGGAAGCGGCGGGGGCGCATCGGCCTGGCGGACCTGCGGCGAGTGCTGCCGTTCCTGGCCATCTCCATCGGCCTGGGGCTGCTGACCGTGTGGTATCAGTCTCACCGGGCCATCGCCAACGAAGTGGTGCGCAGCGACTCTCTGCTCTCGCGGGCGGTGATAGCTTCCTGGGCAGTGTGGTTTTACCTGTACAAGGCCGTTTGGCCGGTGGGGCTGGCGTTCACCTATCCGCGCTGGAGGGCGGACCTGGCGGCGCCGGCCAGCTACCTGCCCCTGGCGGGAATGGTCGTGCTGACGGCGGGGTTGTGGCTGCTGCGGCGTCGGCTGGGGCGCGGGCCGCTGGCGGCATGGCTGTATTTCCTGCTGATGCTGGGGCCGGTGCTGGGGTTTATCGAGATCTATTACATGCGGTACACGTTCGTGGCCGATCACTGGCAGTACTTCGCCCTGCCGGCCGTGCTGGCGGTGCTGGCGGCGGCAGGGGCCTGGGCGGTAGGGCGTCTGGCCGGCGGGAATGTCAAGCTTGCCTGGGCCGGTTCGGCCCTGTTGCTTCTGCCCCTGGCGGTGCTGTCGTTCCGGCAATGCGGCGTCTACCACGATAATGAATCTCTGTGGCAGGACACGGTAGCCAAGAACCCCTCCTGCTGGCTTGGCTGGGATCAACTGGGGGTCAACCAGGCCCGCGCCGGCGATATCCTCAAGGCCAAGGCGCTTTTTGAGAAATCCCTGGAGGTCTTCCCCGATCAGGGCGAAGGCCACCGCCTGCTGGCCAAGGCCCTGGCCAACCAGCCCATGCCCGATTACCGGCGGGCGATGGAGCATTACCAGCGGTCGCTGGAACTCCGGCCATTCGACCCCATTACCCAAACCGAGTATTGCCAATTGCTTCTTGCCTGCCCGGTGCAGTCCCTGCGCAATCCCGCCAAGGCCCTGGAACTGGCCCGCCAGGCCTGCAAAGATCACCCCAATAATCCCGCGGCGAAAAGCCTGCTCCAGCAGGCCGAGGCGACTTCCCGCCGTTCCCGGCCATCCTACCTGCCCCAGGAGTGAGTTTGCGATTCTTCGGGCATCGCGCGGGCAACCTTCAGGTTGTCTGACCTACGATTGCTTTGTTTCCAGCGGCCATCGTGGTATCGTAGAGGCATTCCTGAGCCGGAGATAATCTTGTCGGACGAACTATTTCATGAGTGCGGCGTGGCGGCGTTGTATTGGCTGGACAAGCCGGTCGGGCCCGAAGGTCCGGCCAGCCGGAGCGTCTCGGACGGGGATGTGGCCCCGCTGATGCCGGGCATGCTGCTGGACCTGCAGAACCGGGGCCAACTTGCCGCCGGCATGAGCACCTACAACCCGCAGCGCCCCGCCCTGATCGAGACCTATAAAGAGATCGGCACCGTGGCCGAGGCCTTCCGCATGAGCCACCCGGCCAAGCACCAATCCATCCTGGAGGGTCTGCGCGGGCGGGCGGCCATCGGGCACACCCGCTACGCCACCTGCGGCACGGAACTGAGCAGCCACGCCCAGCCCTTCGAGCGGCACCACGGGCGGCGGTGGAAGTGGTTCACCTTCGCCTTCAACGGCCAGCTTGCCAACTACACCGCCCTGCGCGACCGGCTGCTGGCCAAGCAGGCCTACCACTTCTCCATGAACACCGACACCGAAATCATCATGCACCAGCTTTCCTTCCACCTGCGCGGGGACCGCCAGCCCAACCTGGCCTCGGTGATGCGCGGATTGGGCAAGCTGTTCGACGGCTGCTACAACCTGGCATTCCTCAACGCCATGGGCGAGATGTTCGTCGCCCGCGACCCGATGGGCTTCCGCCCGCTGTGCTACGCGGCCCAGGGGCGGCTGTTCGCCGCCGCCAGCGAGTCGGTGGCCCTGTCCAACCTGGGCTTCACCGACATCCGCAGCCTGCCCCCCGGCGCCATGGCCTGGATCCGCCAAGGCAAGCTGTCCTTCCGGCGCTTTGCCCCCTCCACCCGCCAGGCCCACTGTTTCTTCGAGTGGGTGTATTTCGCCAACGTCGGCTCGTCCATCGACGACGCCAGCGTGTACGTCAGCCGCTCCCGGGCCGGCCAATTGCTGGCCCGCAAGGAAGACCAGCCCATCGGCGCCGACTGCATCGTCGTGCCCGTGCCCGACACGGCCAAGGCCGCCGCCGACAGCTTCGCCTTCCACCTGGGCATCCCCTCGGTCGAGGGCCTCATCCGCAACCGCTACGTGGGGCGGACCTTCATCCTGGGGCGGGACAGCCGGGCCATCTCCGCCAAGCGAAAGTACACCCCGCTGCCGGCCGTGCTGGAGGGCAAGCGCGTCTTCCTGGTGGAGGATTCCATCGTCCGCTCGACCACGCTGGCGGCACTGGTCGACCAGATGCGCGCCCGCGGCAAGGCCAGCCAGGTGCACGTGCGAGTGGCCTGCCCGCCCATCGTCGCCCCGTGCTTCTACGGCATCGACATGTCCACCTTCGGCGAGCTGTTCGCCCCGCGCTACGTCGGGCCCAGCTACCGCGGCATCCTGGACGACAAAACCGCCGCCCGCATGGCCCGCAGCCTGAACGTGGACAGCCTGCGCTACCTCAACGTGCCCGACCTGGCCACCGCCATCGGCGTGCGGCAGGACCATCTCTGCACCGCCTGCGTCACCGGCAAATACCCCACCAACTGGGGCAACAAGCTCATCCGCCGGGCCAAGCTCAACCGACGCAACGGCCACGAGGGGCGAACCTACGAGTGATTGCCAATTGACAATCAGCAATTGAAAATCCCCCAAAAGGAGATTCCATGAAGCGCATCGAGATGCCGTACACGGAGCGGTTCGGCGAGGTGATGTCGGCCTTGACCTCGCGCGGGCTGCTCTTGGGGACTTACGACGCCAAGGGCAAGGCCAACGCTATGACCATCGGCTGGGGGAGCCTGGGCTGCGTGTGGAGTTCCCCGATGTGGATCGTGCTGGTCCGCCCCTCGCGCTATACCTACCAGTGCCTGGAGCACTCGCGCTGCTTCACCGTCTGCGTGCCGGGTGAGGAACTGGATAACGCCTGCCAGGTCTGCGGCGAAAAGTCCGGGCGCGACATGGACAAACTGGCCGCCTGCGGGCTGACCTCCAGCAAGGCCGCCGCCGTCAACGCCCCCGACATCCACCAGTGCCGCATCATCTATGAATGCCAGGTGGTCCATTACAACGACGTGGTGCCGGCCCACCTGGCCGGGGAGATTCAAACCGGCATGTACAAGAACGGCGACTACCACCGCCTCTACTACGGCCGAATCCTCGCCACCCGAGCGACGGCCGGAAAATAGAGCCCCTTAATACGCATTTCGGATAATTCTCGCGCGGGGTGCCGCGGGGTGCGGAGTCCCGAAGGGGCCAATCAACCACGGATGCCGCTGCCGCCGAGGCGGGAGTGGCCAATCCCGGCGGCGCCGGCTTAGCGCTTGCCGATAATCAGGCCTTGCGGGTCTATCTGCTCGCGCAGGATGCGCAGTTCCTGGTCGGTTGGCTCGGCGTTGACCGCCACGGGATCGGCAAAGAGCATCTCGAAGCCGGTATTGTCGATGACGTCTTGGCGGGTGACTCCCGGGTGCAGGCTCTCGACGCGCATGCGCTTGCTCTGGGGGTCATAGCCCATCAGGGCCAGGGTGCTGATGACCTTATACGGCCCGGTGCCCGGAGGCAGGCCCGCCCGCTCCCTCGCCCCCGGCCCGGTGAGGTAGCCCGGGCTTACCGCATCGCCGACAACCGGACCGCTGAAACCGCCGAGTGGGACGTGGACCTCCTGCCCATCGAGCTTGGCGAACTACGCGACGGCGGCGCGGACCTCAAGCTCCTGGGCTTTACCGACAAAGAACTGGCCGAATACCTCAAGGAGTTCGACACCAACCTGGAGGACGGCCAGGGGCGCGATGTGAAGGAATGGAGGCAAAAACCGGCCCATCCCGACAACCACTGGCTGGATTGCCTGGTCGGCTGCGCCGCGGCGGCCAACATGGTCGGCGTGAAGGCTGCCGGCCAAGCGCTGCCGCAGCGGCCACGCAAACGGATGCTCACCCAGGCGGACTTTGACAGGCGATGAGCGAGCCAGACGGGGCTGAATGGATGCCGAAAACCCAAGTGCCACCGGCGATAGGGAGAAATGGCCGGCGATGGGTTGGGCGAACGCCTAGTAGTCTGTAACAGGAAATTCCACGGGTGGCACAGCCTTTCTAGGCTGTGCGCGCACAGGCTGGAAAGCCTGTGCCACCAAAGAACCTACCCATCGTTTTTGCTGTGACAGACTACT
>PMYM01000268.1:0-4297 GCA_003171235.1 Phycisphaerales bacterium
CTGCGCTGGGTGCCATGCCCTTACGCGGTTTTTTGCGGAAGGGCATGTTCAAAGGATCTACGGCTGGGGGGTCCCCGCCGGCTTGTCCAGCACGCGCGAGAGCAGCACCGACAAGGCCATCGTCAGCAGCGTGCCGATCACGATCAGCCAATCCCATCCGAGGTTCAGCAGTTTGCCCGGCACGAACAGATCCTCCCGCGACAACAGCAGCAGCGACAGCGTCGTCAGGGAACTGATAATCATGGCCGCCACGTTGGCCCGGTTGGAGCGCACGCGCGTCAGCAGCCCCAAGAGGAACACCCCCAGCAGGCTGCCGCCCGTGATCGAGAAGACCTGGAAGGCCAGCCAGAGAATGTTCTTGGCGTCCCGGCACAGCCAGGCGATGCAGCCCAGCACCAGGCCAAAGCCCGCCACGCCCAGCCGGGCAACCATCAGGTAGTGCCGCTCGCCGGCGGATTTGCGGATCAGCGGCCGGTAAAGGTCGGTGACGAAGGAACTCGACAGCGACGCCAGCGGCGAGTCGATGCTGGCCATCACTATCCCCGCCAACAGCAGCCCCTGCATGGCCAGGGGCATGACCCCCACGGCGAAGATCGACAGCACCTGCTTGGACTCGCCCGGCCCCGGGGCCAACCCGGGGTTCTGGCGGTAGAAGACGTACAGCAGCGTGCCGATGCCCAGGTAGCAGACGGCCAGGGGCAGCACGGCCACTATCGTGGTCAGCAGGGCCTGCTGGCTGGCCCGGCGGGTACGCACGGCCAGCAGCCGCTGCATGAGCTCCTGATCGGTGCCGAAGACCGCCAGCCCAACGAACAGCCCGTTAAGCAGGGCGCCCGGCAGCGTGCCGTCGTCGGAGAAGTTGAAAGTCAAGTTCCAGAGCTTCAGCGGGTCGTGGCCGCCCCCCCAGAGCCAGGGCCCTATCGGGCCGGAGATCCGGCTGTATATGAATCCCAGCAGAACAAAGCCCACGCTGAAAAACACCAGGGCCTCGAACGCACCCGTCCAGGCCACCGCCTTGACGCCCCCGAAACCGATGAAGACGATGCCCACCAGCGTGAACAACAGGATGGCCAGCCGAAGGTCCAGCCCCATCAGCACGGCCACCGCCCCGGCCGCCGCGTACAGCCGGACGCCCGACCCCAGCAAGCGCCCCACGAGAAAGAACCCGCTGCCGCAGTACTGGGTGGCGCTGCCGAAACGGTTCCGCAGGAACTGGTAAACCGTCGTGCACTCGCAGCGGTAAAAAGCCGGGATGAACAGCAGCGCCACCAGCACCCGGGCGATGGCCGACCCCACGAAGTATTGCAGGTACTGCCAGTTTTCGGTGTAGGCGGTGGCGGGCACGGCCGTGATGGTGGCGGCGCTGACCTCGGTGGCCACGAAGGACAGGCAGGCCACCACGCCCGGCACCTTCCGCCCGCCCAGGAAAAAGTCGGTGGTGTCGCCCTGCCGCCGGCCGCTCAGGTAGGCGATCAGGAACAACACCCCCACCGCCGCCGCCGGAATGACGTACTTCAGCGACCCGGCAAAGGCCTGCACCGTTATGTTGTCCTCAGGCATGTCGCACTCGAGGGGATTTTCGATTTTCGATTTTCGATTTTCGATTTGGCCGAGCCAAGGCAGCGCCGTGGTCTTTTCTGCAATTTGAAACTCGAAACTCGAAACTCGAAATCTCCAGGGCTTCTCTCAATGATCCCCCGCATTGGCGGAGCCTTCGCCGCCCTTGGGGGGCGTCAAGTTTCCGCAGGTGCATGAGTATGGCCAGCTTGGCCCGGCCGCCGGAGCGGGCCAGAACCCGCCGGGCCACGCCGCGGCTGGCCCCCGTGGCGGCCATGACTATCCGCTCCGCGCGGTCGCGGAGCTTGGCGTTGCTGGCCCGCAGGTCCACCATCAGGTTGCCGTACACCTTGCCCGTGCGGATCATGGCGGCGGTGGTGATGGTGTTGAGCACCAGCTTGGTGGCGGTGCCGGCCTTCATGCGCGTCGAACCGGTGAGCACCTCCGGCCCGACCACGCAGGCGATAACCACGTCGGCGTCGCGGCAGCGGGCTGCTTGCGGCGCGCAGGTCAGAAACACCGTGCCGGCCCCGCGCTTGCGGGCCTGTGCCAACGCCCCGCGGACGAACCTGGTCAATCCGCAGGCGGCGATGCCCACCACCACGTCCTTGGGCCCGACGCGCCGGCGGGCGACGGCGGCGGCCCCGTCGGCCGAACTGTCTTCAGCCCCCTCCACCGAGCGGACCAGGGCTCGCCTGCCGCCGGCGATGATGCCCGCCACCAGCGTCCGCTTCACGCCGAAGGTCGGGGGGCACTCGCTGGCGTCCAGCACCCCCAGCCGCCCGCTGGTGCCCGCCCCCACGTAAAACAGCCGCCCGCCGGCCCTAAACGCCCCCGCCGCCATTTCCACGGCTTTAGCGATGCTGCGCTTCTGCTTGGCCACCGCGGCGGGCACCAGGGCGTCCTGGGCGTTGATGATCCCGACGATTTGCAGCGCGCTGCGGCGGTCGATGTCGCGGCTGGCGGGGTTGGCCCATTCCGTGGTTAACTTCGAGCGATCCATCATCGCGGACATTGTCAATTGCCAATTGCCAATTGTCAACCAAAGCAAAGTGCGGAGTGCGAAGTGCGGAGAAGAAAGTCCGGAGCCGGGTGCCGTGGGGTGCGGAGTCTCGAAGGGACGAAGCAACCACGCGGGTTACTGCCTAACCTGCTTGCCTGAGGAGAAGGAAAGATCAGCCACAACAAGGGGGGGGGTCGACCCATTGGACGACCCAGGCCCGACGGGCCGGCAAGAATTTAGCCGGGGGTGGAGCAAGCACGGCGCAGCCGTGCGCGGCGCAACCCCCGGTAAGCGTGCCACGACCAACAGAGCGAACGGCTGGACCTGCGCGCGGATTTAATCCGGCTCGCGATGGCGCGGCGACCTTGGCGGGAGATTCGCTCTCAGAGCGGCAACTCGTTACGCGCGATGCCCCGGAGAATCACATCATCGGCAGTCGAGATGAAACCTCATGGTTAATCACGGCACTGCCTTTGGGATTGGGCAGAGCCTCTTACCGGGGGTTTCGCCCCTCGACTGCACTCGGGGCTACACCCCCGGCTACCATCTTTGCGGCCCTTCGGGCCTGGACTGGTCCAAGGCAGGGAACCGCGACCCGAAATCTGTGCACCCTGCAGGCTGTACCCGAAATCACGGAGCCATTCTGCCAATCGCCCTTACCACCGACGCGTAGCCCTCAGGGCAGTTCTTCGGGCTGATGGTTGGGTTTTGTGGGTTTCGTAAATAGTAGATCCGACTGTAAGACTGCAATTCCGGGATTGCTTTGAACCATTGCCGCTTGCCCCGCATGACGACAATTACGGCATGCCGACTGATAGCTGATCTTACCAGATCGAAGTTGTATTGTTGCGAAGGGAGGGCAAGCTCACCATGCCCGAATCGTCTGGAATGATACGGAAAATACTCAACGCAGAGAACGGATCGGGCCACCAGCCGGCGCCCGCAGTTCTCGATCAATGACTTAAGCTTGTTATTCCACCACTTGTAACCCAACGCCCGAGACTGGTCAGGGTCGAGGAGATAAAAGGGAAAGGCAGTCCGTTTGTGCAGGAGGTTGCTCCACGCCCCGGTATTGGAGGCCGGAGGAGTGTGATCCGTCAGATCCTTGGGTGAAGAATAACCTGGATTCTTGTTCAAGAGCACGACGGGGGCCTCAGGGTTACCCAGGAATGGCTCCGGAAGCAATTCATGATGAAGCTTCAAGTCTTCGTTGGCTGACTCATTGAACTTCATGACAATGTCCTTGTCTTGAGGCAAGAGGAAGGGGGCCCTTTGAGGCAGCCTTCGCCAGGGGCTGTCGGCTCGACTACCCACGCGGTCGCCCTCCGGATCAGGCGATAAATCAGGGCCGATTTGCGACAGAATCGTATTGCCCTTGCGATCCACGAGAACGCTGTTCTTATGGAACTCAACCAGCGATGCCTCGCTCTGCTTTACCTGATCTGAATCAATGTGCACTCTACCTGATCGGGAATTTGGTTTCGGGTGTCGGGTGGTCATAAGGCGTCAGAGCCTCCGGGGTGATTTTATAATTGTACAGCACTATCCGATGGAGGGCAACGTGATGGTGGCGGCTGCCGTCGGCTGCGGAGTCCCGAAGGGGCCAAACAACCACGCGGCCTACCGCCCCACTCGCTTGCTTGAGGAAAAGGAAGGTCCAGTCGCAACAAGGGTTGGACCGGCCAATTGGGCAACCCAGGCCCGACGGGCCGGTAAGAATTTAGCCGGGGGTGGAGC
>PMYM01000268.1:4349-10594 GCA_003171235.1 Phycisphaerales bacterium
GGTTAATCACGGCACTGCCTTTGCTCATTCAGGGGATCCGTCACCGGGGGTTTCGCGCCCGGCCGGTGGCACAGGTTTCTAACCTGTGCCTGCACAGCTTGAAAAGCTGTGCCACCAAGGCCGCTGCACCCCCGGCTACCATCTTTGCGGCCCTTCGGGCCTGGGCCAGGGGTAAGGCGAGCACTGCCCGCCAATTCGCGGTTCGACCTTGAGGGACGGCGGGCAATCCCCGCCCTACCGCACTACGTGGTTGCTCCGCTTCGCGTCGCAAACCACGGCACCCCGGCCAACATGCCCTTCCGCACCCGGCTTCGCCAAGGCTACGCCGGGCAAGCAAGACGCGTAAGGGCATGGCACCCGGCCACCCGGATTGCCTGATCCCTATTGCCCGTTCCCTGGTGCCTGTTGCCTGGTGCCTGGTGCCTGTTCAGTTACTTCTGCGGGGTCTTCTTCATCTCTTCCAGCTTGGACAGGTCGAAGGCGTTTTTGCAGCGCGGGAAGCCCGAGCAGGCGACGAATTCGCCCCGCCGGCCGGTGCGGATGAGCATGGGCTTGCCGCACTTGGGGCAGTTCATGCCGGCCTCCTTGGGGGGGGCCTTGGGCGGCCCGGCCAGGCGCAGGCCCGGGGGTATGGGGGCGGAGGTCTTGCAGTCGGGGTAGCGCGAGCAGCCCAGGAAGGCCCGCCGCCCGCGCCGCCGCACCTGCATGGGCGAGCCGCAATTGGGGCAGGTTTCCTTGATGTCCTCGTCCTTGACCAGCTTTAGCGGCACGCCCTCGGCGTCGCAGGGGGTGATGCCCTTGCACGTCGGGTAGTCGCTGCAGCCCAAAAAGGCCCCGAAGCGGCTGCGGCGGAGCACCATGCCCTTGCCGCAGTTGGGGCAGGGCACGTCCACCTGTTTGCGTTCGAGCCTCTTGCCGTTCTCGTCCACCGGGCTGGTGGTCTTGCACTCGGGATAGCCGGTGCAGGCCAGGTATCGCCCGTTCTTGCTCCAGCGATAAACCATGGGCTTGGAGCAGGCCGGGCAGGTGTACTCGCTGGGCTGGCTTTCGGCCTTGGCGTGGACCATCTCGGTGGTGGCCTTTTCCAGGGCGGCCTTGAAGGGCGTGTAGAATTCGTGCAGCACCTTGATCCAGTCTGCCCGGGCCTCTTCCACCAGGTCGAGCTTGTCCTCCATGCCGGCGGTGAAGCTCACGTCGAAGATGTCGGGGAAATGCCCCACCAGCTTTTCGGTGACCTTGATGCCCAGGTCGGTGGCGAAGAACTTGCGCTCTTCCTGGCGGACGTACTGGCGGTCCTGGATGGTCTGGATGATGNNCGCGGCGGCGGCTGGGTGAAGTGCTGGCTGGGCAAGAGCACGGCCGGGGCGACCGCCTGACCCGTTGCCAGCGGGGGCAGGACCTGGTCGTCGGCGCGGGCCGGGCCGGCAACCTTCAGGAAGCCGTCGAAGGCCAGGCTTCTGCCGGTGGCCTTGAAGAGGCCCAGGCCGGCGGGCGTCGTGCCCGAGATCGTCACGTCGGTGACGTTCCACTGGGCCGGGGACATCTGGCAGGCCACAAACCGCCGCCAGATCAGCCGGTAGAGCCGCAGTTGGTCCTCCTCCAGCGCGCCCTCCAGCGATTCGGGCGTGCGGGAAACGTCGGTTGGCCGGATGGCCTCGTGGGCGGCCTGGGACCGCGGGCCGGAGCGGTAAAAGTTTGCCTTCTCGGGCAGGTATTGGCCGCCGAACTGGGCGGCGATGAAGTCGCGGACGGCGCCGACGGCCTGGGGCGAGAGGTTCAGGCTGTCGGTTCGCATGTAGGTTATCAGGCCGACGGCGCCCTCGCCGCCCAACTCCACGCCTTCATAGAGCTGCTGGGCGATGCGCATGGTCCGGCTGGCCGAGCAGCGGAGCTGCACGCTGGCGGCCTGCTGCATGGTGACGGTGGTAAAGGGCCCGGGCGGGTTCTGTCGGCTGACGCGGGTTGTGAGTTCCGCCACCTTCCAGACTGCGCCGGCCCCGCGGTCCACCCTGCCGGCGACGCTGACGCGATTAACGGCCGGGCCTTTGGCCTGGGCGTCCTGCTCGCGGCGGATGTCGTTTGGGCCGATGGCCAAACCCAGCGCCCGCGCCGCCTCCAGGGCGGCCTGCTCGTCGGTGGCGTTGAATCGCTGGCCCTTCCATTCGGTCAGTTCGGCGCGGAAGGCGGCCTGTCCGGCCAGGAATTCGTTCTGCCGCGCCTGGGTGGGCGGCTCGGTCTGGGCCAGCAAGGCCGACCACTTGCGGGCCAGCTCGTCCGCCCCGGCGATGTCGGCGGTGAAGATGCCGGAGATCTTCCAGAATTCCTCGGGCAGGAAGACCTGGATCTCGTGTTCGCGATCGACCACCAGGCGGACGGCCACGCTTTGGACGCGACCGGCCGACAGCCCCACCGCCACCTTCCGCCACAATAGCGGCGAGAGCTGGTAGCCCACGATGCGGTCGAGGATTCGCCGGGCCTGCTGGGCGTCGACCTTGTGGCGGTCGATCTGCCCCGGCTGGGCGAAGGCCGCCTGAATGGCCGGCTTGGTGATCTCGTTGAAGACCACGCGGCGGAGGCGCTCGGGCGGCACGCCCAGTTCCTCGGCCAGGTGCCAGGCGATGGCCTCGCCCTCGCGGTCCATGTCGGTGGCCAGGAAGACCTCGGGGGCGGTCTTGGCCAGTTTCTTCAGTTCGGCCAGCACCTTCCGCCGGCCCGCCAGCGGCTCGTAGCTGGGGGCGAAGTCGTGCTCCAGGTCCACCCCCAGACCCTTGGCGGGCAGGTCGCGGACGTGGCCCATGGAGGCCTTCACCACGAAGTCGCCCCCCAGGTACTTGTTGATGGTCTTGGCCTTGGCGGGGGATTCGACGATGACCAGCTTCTTGCCCTTGGGCAGGGCGCCGGGCGCGGCGACGGCGCCGTCGGCCGACTTCTTGCGGCGCGCGGAAGGGGCCTTCCCGCCGGTGGCGGGACTGCGCACGGACGTTTTGGGCGACGCCTTGGCCATGTCAGTTCGCTCTTTCGGCTCAAACATTGGCCGCACTGAAGCAGAAAAACCCGAACATAGTTGGCCTGCCCGGCGGCAATGTCAAGCTTTGTGGGAAAATTCGGGAGGGCGAGGATGGCTAATCGGTTGATCGGTGGATCGGTTAATCCGTGATTCGGTTGGTCCTACCTGCTTTGCTCCGGGCCATCCGCGCGGTATCTTACGGCAAGTTGCCCGGGGCGGGTCGCTCCGGGTGCGACTTTTCGGGGCCTATCAGAATGAGCGAACTTGACGGCAACCTGCTTTGCTACGGCGATAACCTGGACTTCCTGACCGACACCGCCCTCTTCCCCAACGAGTGCGTCGACCTGATCTACCTCGACCCGCCCTTCAACAGCCAGCAGAACTACAACGTGCTCTTCAAAGAGGCCTCCGGCACCCCCGAAACCGCCCAGATCAAGGCCTTCGAGGACACCTGGAAATGGGACCAGGCCGCCAACAAGGCCCTCACCCAGATCCACAACGACCCCTCCGTGCCCGCCCCCCTGGTCGAACTGACCAAGACCTTCATGCAATTCCTCAAGGCCAGCCCCATGATGGCCTTGTCCGCCAGTGCGTTCGGCGGTAGGATACGCCTGAATAGGTGATGGACGAGATGATACAGGTATCAACCGCAACTAGACGGATTGAGGTTAGCGGCGGAAACTTCCGCAATAAGCATGTTTCGGTGTCCTCCCTGAGGGGCTTTCTTCCTGCAGACTGCTATGGGGGAAGGGGTAACAGAACGCCAAAACCTATTACCATCCAACTCAAAGGTCTCAACAAGGCGATAGAAACAGTAGTCCCCATAGACGGGGAGACCGGAAAGCCCAGGAGGGAATTCCAAGGGAGAGGGTGGGTACGTGAGTTTTTCAAGAAGCATAACATAAGGGTTGGCAGCGTCCTTGAATTAGAGCGACTTGGGAACCGCGAATATCAGCTTTCTCTCGGGAAAAGCACACTGGGCCCCTCATTTTCCGAGTTTTTTGCAGGCATCGGGTTAGTTCGGGTTGCGCTGGAACGCGAGGGGTTTCATCACGTATTTGCCAACGACATCGATCCTCAGAAACTGAGGATGTATAGTGCCAACTTTGGTGAGTCAGATTTCAGGTTGGGCGATATTCAAAAGGTTACAGGCGACGAGGTTCCGAGTTGCGACCTTGCAACTGCTTCCTTTCCGTGCACCGATTTATCAATCGCCGGCGCAATGAACGGAATCCACAGCGGCGAGTCCAGCATGTTCTGGGAATTCATCCGGATCATTGAGGAGATGGGGGTTAGACGACCGCCTTTGATCCTTCTAGAGAACGTCCCAGGTTTCTTGATGTCCAATAACGGAGGTGACCTTGCCGGAGCGCTCCAGGCATTGAATGGGCTAGGCTATGCTTGCGACCTTTTTCAAGTGGATGCCTCTCATTTTGTTCCCCAGAGTCGTCTTCGCCTTTTCGTTGTAGGGCGGGCTTCGGTAGGTACAAGAGCTAACTTCGGAGAGGAAGCATTATCCTCGCGCGACGAGACAATACGCCATTTCATCATTTCTCATCCGGATATAGACTGGAGACTTTTGCCTCTTCCCCGGTTGCCTCGCCGTCAAATGGCCTTGCAGAACATTTTGGAAGATCTTCCTGATGACCATGAGGCTTGGTGGGATCGTGAACGAGCGGAATACTTCTTCAACCAACTTAGCCCTCGGCATTTGGCAGTAGCAAAGGCGATGATCGCCCAACGCCATTACTCGTATGGAACTGCTTTCCGACGCGTTCGCAAAGGTCGTTCGATGGCCGAACTGAGAACGGACGGGGTGGCAGGTTGCCTTCGCACGCCTCGAGGCGGAAGCGGGCGTCAGATTCTTTTTCGCGGGGGCAAAGGGAGATACGCGGTAAGGTTACTCACGGGTCGTGAATGCGCTCGGTTGCAGGGTGTTCCGGACAGCTTTCCTGTAAACGTACCCTTGAACCAGTCGCTTTTTGGATTCGGCGACGCCGTATGCGTCCCCGTTATCGAATGGATTGCCCATAATTACCTTAAGCCAACTTTGACTGATTACGCTCGGGCGGAAGGGGTGCCGTGTGCCAAGTGAAGCCGAGGACATTGTAAGAACATGGGTAACCTCACTTCCGAAAAGGCGAATTCGGCATGGTTTGCCATTTGCTGGCACAATTGCGGCTGCGCTTATTATTACTGAAAAGCTAAGAGAAGATTTTGCTCTTGATTTGAATGCTCACCGCGCAGACGGACTCGCGCAGATAAAGCAACAGAACCGGCCCAAGGTTCAAGCCATTCTTGCCAGGCATGGTGAGGGTCGTATCCTTTCATCTGAGGGCGGACGAACAAATCGAGGGGCTCCTGGGGACATGCAACTCTTGCTAAGCCAACTGCAAACCAGCGGTGCTTCTTCCAAATCCGCCGAAAAAAGAAATTGCCTCCTTGATGAGATACAAGCTCAACTTGTAAAGCTCGCAACGGATCTGCTGAATTGTGACCGCTTGTCTGTTTCCTTTGAGCCGGAGTTGAGCACCCAAAGCTTCGTGACGGCCCTATTGGCAGAGGCTCACACAGCAGGGAAGTGGGCCGCTCTGGCGCAGCACTTGGTGGGGGCGAAGTTGGAACTGCGCTTCCCCAACACCGTCATCCCGAACAACCGGGTGATGGCCGCGGATGCTTCAACCGGCAGAGAGGGAGACTTTGAGTTAGGGGACATGGTTTTCCACGTGACGGTAGCGCCGGCAGCGGCGGTCATGGAAAAATGCAAACGCAATCTTGGTCACGGGCGGCGCGTTTACGTGCTTGTTCCAGAGGAGACGCTTGTCGCTGCACGCCAAAACGCCGAAATGGTAGCTCCCCGAAGAATTGCCGTGCAATCCATTGAATCCTTCGTCGCTACGAACATTGAAGAACTCTTCGATTTTACCGGGTCGGGCGTACGAAGCGGCCTTCGGCGACTTTTGGAGGCATATAACCGCCGAGTTTCGGAGGTGGAGACCGATCTTTCGCTGTTGATAGAAATGCCGTCCAACCTGACGTAGCCTATGACCGACACCTTCTCACACGCGTTTCGTAGCGACATCATGAGAGCCGTCAAATCTCGTGACACCACTCCGGAAATGGAGGTCAGGAGACTGGTGCACGGACTGGGATACAGATACGGACTTCATGACGGTTCGCTGCCAGGAAGTCCCGATCTGGTTTTTCGGAGACGCAAGAAGGTAATCTTTGTTCATGG
>PMYM01000281.1 GCA_003171235.1 Phycisphaerales bacterium
CCGCGGCTGAGGATATCCTGCGCCGCCTTGGCCGGGTGGTCGTCGCCTTCAGCGGCGGGGTGGATTCCACCTTCCTGCTGGCCCTGGCCAGGCGAACGCTGGGGGCCCAGAACGTTCTGGCCGTGCTGGGCGTTTCGCCGGTGGTGCCCAAGCGCGAGTGCCGCCAGGCCCGGGAGTTGGCCTTGGCCATCGGCGTGCGGCTGGTTGAATTGCCCACCACCGAAATGGCCGATCCCCACTTCGCCGCCAACCCCCCCAACCGCTGCTACCACTGCAAGAAGGACTTGCTGAGCCGCCTGAATGAAGTTGCCAGGCACGAAGGCTTCGGCGCCGTGCTGACCGGGGCCAACGCCGACGACACCGGCGACTATCGCCCCGGCATGGTGGCCTGTAAGGAACTTGGCGCCCACAGCCCCCTGCTGGAGGCCGGGTTGTCCAAGCCGGAGATCCGCGCCGCCTCCCACGCCCTGAGCCTGCCCACCTGGCAGAAGCCAAGCTACGCCTGCCTGGCCAGCCGGCTGCCCTACGGCCAGGCCATCACGCCCGAGGCCCTGGATCGCATCGAAAAGGCCGAGAACGCCTTGCAGGACCTGGGTTTTGTCGCCTGCCGGCTGCGCGACCACGGGGCGGTGGCCCGGATCGAGGTGCCCGCCGAGATGCTCCAGTCCGCCCTGGACAAGGCAGCGGAGATCGTCTCGGCCATCAAGGCCCTGGGCTACAACTACGTGGCCCTGGACCTGCAGGGCTTCCGCAGCGGCTCCATGAACGAGACGCTCTGACCGCCGGCGGGGGAAAGTGGTTGCATCCTTTTGCCGCTTTTGCCATGATGGAAAGACCGTTGCCCTGCGCCGGTTCCGGGGTTACCCCTCGTGCGCCGGCGGGGGCGTTGATCAGTTATCTGGACGCTGAAAGGAAAGTCACTCGCCATGAGCCAGGAGAAAGCATCCGCACGCAAAACCGCCACCATCGACGGCAACGAAGCCGCCGCGTACGTGGCGCACAAGGTCAGCGAAGTCATCGCCATCTACCCCATCACCCCCTCCAGCAATATGGGCGAGTTGTCCGACGCCTGGTCGGCTGCCGGAAACAAAAACATCTGGGGCGCCGTGCCGCTGGTGCAGGAAATGCAGTCGGAGGGCGGGGCCTCGGCCGCCGTCCACGGCGCCCTCCAGACCGGCTCGCTGACGACCACCTTCACCGCCAGCCAGGGCCTGCTGCTGATGATTCCGACCATGTTCAAGATAGCCGGCGAGTTGACCCCCGCGGTCTTCCACGTCACCGCCCGCAGCCTGGCCTGCCAGGCGCTGTCCATCTTCGGCGACCACAGCGACGTCATGGCCGTCCGCTCCACCGGCTTTGCCATGCTGGCTTCCAACAGCGTGCAGGAGGCCATGGACATGGCCATGATCAGCAGCGCCGCCACGCTGGAGAGCCGCATCCCCTTCCTGCACTTCTTCGACGGCTTCCGCACCAGCCACGAGGTGCAGAAGATCGAACTGCTGGCCCTCGACGACATCCGCTCCATGATGGATGACAAGTTGGTCGAGGCCCATCGCCGGCGCGGCCTGAGCCCCGACCGCCCGGTCCTCCGCGGCACCAGCCAGAACCCCGACGTGTATTTCCAGGGCCGCGAGACCGTCAACAAGTATTACACCGCCTGCCCCGACATCGTGCAGAAGACCATGGACAAGTTCGCCGGCCTGGTCGCTCGGCAATATCACCTCTTCGACTACGTCGGCGCCCCCGACGCCAGCCGAGTCGTCGTGCTGATGGGCAGCGGGGCCGAGACGGCCGAGGAAACCGTCAACTTCCTGAGGGCCAAGGGCGAGAAGGTCGGCCTGCTGAAGGTAAGGCTCTACCGGCCCTTCAGCAACAAGCACTTCCTGGCCGCCCTGCCGGCCAGCGCCAAGAACATCGCCGTGCTGGACCGCACCAAGGAGCCAGGGGCCGCCGGCGAACCGCTCTACCTGGACGTGGTCAACGCCTGCTTCGAGGGCGGCCGGCAGATCAAGATCGTCGGCGGGCGCTACGGCCTGTCGAGCAAGGAATTCACCCCGGCCATGATCAAGGCCGTGTACGACAACCTGGCCAAGCCCGCCCCGGCCAACCACTTCACCGTCGGCATCAACGACGACGTCACCGGCGCCAGCCTGGCCTATGACGCCTCCTTCAGCACCGAGCCGCCCGACGTGGTCCGGGCCATGTTCTACGGGCTGGGCTCCGACGGCACNNTCCATCAAGATCATCGGCGAGGAGACCCCCAACTTCGCCCAGGGATACTTCGTTTACGACTCCAAGAAGGCCGGCACCATCACCGTATCGCACCTGCGGTTTGGCCCCCGGCCCATCCGCTCGGCTTACCTGGTCAACCAGGCCAACTTCGTGGCCTGCCACCTGTTCTCCTTCCTGGAGCGATACGACGTGCTCGCCTCGGCCGTGCAAGGGGCGACCTTCCTGCTCAACAGCCCTTACGGCACGGAAGAGACCTGGGACAAGATGCCCCGCCGAGTCCAGGAGCAGATCCTGCAAAAGAAGATGAAGTTCTACGTCATCAACGGGTACGAGGTGGCCAAGGCCAGCGGCATGGGCGGGCGCATCAACACCATCATGCAGNNATGCAGACCTGCTTCTTCGCCCTCTCGGGCATCCTGCCCAAGGACGAGGCCATCGCCCAGATCAAAAAGGCCATCCAGAAGACCTACGGCTCCAAGGGCGAGAAGATCGTGCAGATGAACTTCGCCGCCGTGGACCACACCCTGGCCCAGTTGCACGAAGTGAAGGTGCCCGCCGCCGCCACCAGCCGGATCGAACTGCCCCCGGTGGTGCCGGCCGAGGCGCCCGAGTTCGTCCAGACCGTCACGGCCGAGATCATCGCCGGCCGCGGCGACAACATCCCCGTCAGCAAGATGCCCGACGACGGCACCTGGCCCACCGCCACCAGCCAATGGGAAAAACGCAACATCGCCCTGGAAATCCCCGTGTGGGATCCGGCCACCTGCATCCAGTGCGGCATGTGCTCGCTGGTCTGCCCGCACGCCACCATCCGCACCAAGCTGTACGATCCGGCCGTGCTGGCCAAGGCGCCCGGCAGCTTCAAGTCGGCCGAGGCCAAGGGCAAGGAATACGCCGGCCTGAAGTGGACGGTGCAGGTGGCCCCCGAAGACTGCACCGGCTGCGGCGCCTGCGTCCAGGTCTGCCCGGCCAAGAACAAGACCGACCTGGGCAAGAAGGCCATCAACATGGCCTTCCAGCCACCGCTGCGGGAAAGCGAGCGCGACAACTACAAGTTCTTCCTGAACATCCCCGACTTCGACCGCACCAAACTGCGCGTGGCCTCGGTCAAGGGCAGCCAGCTTTGCCGGCCGCTGTTTGAGTACTCCGGCGCCTGCGCCGGCTGCGGCGAAACGCCCTACGTCAAGCTGGTCACCCAGCTCTTCGGCGACCGGGCGGTCATCGGCAACGCCACCGGCTGCTCCAGCATCTATGGCGGCAACCTGCCCACCACGCCCTACGCCGTCGATCACAACGGCCGCGGACCGGCCTGGAACAACAGCCTCTTCGAGGACTGCGCCGAGTTCGCCTTCGGCTTCCGCCTGACGCTGGACAAGCAGATCGAATTCGCCGCCGACCTGCTCAAGCCGCTGGCCGGGCAACTGGGGCAGACGCTGGTGGATGAACTGCTCCAGGCCGACCAGACCACCGAGGCGGGCATCGCCCAGCAGCGCGCCCGGGTGGCGGCCCTGCGGCAGAAGCTCGCCGGCATCGCCAGCCCCCAGGCCAAATACCTCTCCGGCGTGGCCGACGCCCTGGTCCGCCGCAGCGTCTGGGCCTTCGGCGGCGACGGCTGGGC
>PMYM01000003.1 GCA_003171235.1 Phycisphaerales bacterium
TGGTTCGATTGGCGACCAGGTCGATCTGGACGCCGTTGGGCTCCAGCCCGGCCGCTTCATCGTCGCCGAAGACGCTCTGGATCTCGATGAGCGGGTTGGCGCCATAGCAGGAAACCCGCCAGGTGTGGCCCCGGCGGCGGTCGACCAGCGTGTCCAGGGCTTTTCCCAGCGAATCGGCCAGATGCCAACTTGCAGGCCGGGTGTGATCATCCAGGTTCTTTTGCAGGACGGCGTTGTCGTACAGGCTGAAGGGCACGTCCGTCGGCCCGCAGAACTTCAGGAGGTGCTCAATCACGTCGCGGATGGACCATTTTTCCCCTTCGGCCGGTGAGAAGACGTAGGCGCCGTCCTCTTTGGCAGCGGAGCGGTTGCCGGTGATCGTCTGCAAAAGTTTCTGGTCGGCCTCGCGGAAGACGTTGAAGGGGATGGGCATATCGGACCAGACGAACTCGCTGCCCGTGCCCAGGCAGGGGAAATTTCGCAGCGGGCAATCGTACAGCAACCGCTCCAGGCCCAGGGCGGTGTAGACGATCTGGCCGGTTCCGGTGTCGGGGGCGGAGTCGGTCGAGCCGATCTGGTCGGCCGAGCCGGTGATTTTTCCAGTCCACAGGATGCTGAAGGCTGCGGGGTCTTCCTCGCTGGGCATGACGATCTGGATGAACCAGCCCAGCAAACTCTCCACCAGGGGATCCGGGAAAACGTTCTCGAACTCGGATGAGCCGGGTCGGAGGATCTTGCCGTACCGCCAATCCAGGGTGGCGGCGGAGATGGAGGGCGCCGCCGACCACACCGCCTGGATGGGCCGGAGGTGGTGGATTATTCCCCAGTCGTCGGTCCAGAGCTTTTTCACCCGCACCAGGGGCAGTATGATTTTTGAGGGGTTGGTCATGCGTACACGCTCGCCGTGACGCCCGCCACGGGGGCCGGGGGGGTGGCCAGGGCCAAAATAGGAGCGATCACCGTCTCCGGGCCGGCGACGGGCGGAACGTCCGCCGTGAGGGCCCTGGCGGCCAGGGCGACGGTCGCCCCGTGTGCCCACGTTTTTGACAGTTCTAAACCGCCAACAGTTAATCCGTCGAGCCAGAGGTTGCCGCTGCCCACCGGATGGGCCCAGTCGGGCACGCCGGAGGTTATCTCGGCTATCTGGACTCTGGCCCCGACCCCCGCCTGGCCGACCGCCGAATAGGCGAATTCCACCCTTGCCCCGCCGGCGGCCGTAGGCTTGGCCAGGGCCGATAGCAGCGGGTTGGGGGCCGGGAGCACCAGAACGCCCTGATCGTCGATCAGGGCGCGGACCTGCGGGCCGGCAAGCGACTCCAGGCCCGCCTCCGATAGGGAAATCACCGTGTACCAGTAGTCGGTGTCGGCGATCTGGCCCAACTGGGCCGCCAACGTGCCGGCGGGGACTTCGGCCACCAGGTCCCCCAGCACCGCCGGATCGGAGGAACAGTAGACGCGGTAGCCGCTCTGGACGGTCAGGCCGTCGGGGAAGAGGGCGTCCAACCGCCAGGCCCAATCGCCCGGTGTGGTGGAGCGCGGCGCAAACCGCCAGTCGGGGAAGGCGGCGGCCAGTTTCCAGGCCCAGGCGCCCGGCGTGGTGGACCGCGTTTTGAAACGATAGCTCATGCGGGTATCTGTTCCAGCATGGAGTTGATCTTGTCCACGACGCCCTTCATGGCGGCCAGGTCGCCCGCGCCGGCGGCCTTAATGAGGTCGTGGATCGCCCCGATGGTCGTGTTGTCCGGGGCGGCGTTGCTGTAGTTCACCTTGCCGTTTGCATCGGTCACTAGCTTGTATGCGGGGCTGGCCAGGATCAGGGCGGCGATGTCGGCCGCCGTGGGCGGGGCCGTGGAGAGGCTGTAGCCGGCCTTGTCCGTCAACGGAGCCACAGTGCCAAACAGCCAGTCATACACGTTGGCCGCCAGCACCGTGATCTTGACCGGGGCTGCGGACAGCGGGTTTTTGTTCAGGACAACTTCATACGCGCCTACCGCGTCCAGGTCCGCAGCCTTGAGCAGCAGGGCATAGACGCCTTCGTACTTGTGGGTAAAGGTTGCCGAGGCGTTCAGTGCCCCGTCCGTGCCGTTCTTAAATATCTTGGCGTCGGTGTAGGCGATTGCCCCACTGCTCATTGTGCCATCGGCCGCCAGCACCGGGCCGAAGGTCACGGTTTTGTCAACTCCAACCTTGGCGAATATCATGCGGAACTCCCTGTGAGTAGTCGGCGGCGACGGCTGGACACAGCCTCGACTGCGACCGCAGAGCCGGTGACAGCGCCCCAGTGGGGATATGCTCCAAGGGGATTGGTGCCGTCATTAGTTTTATGGAACCCCCCAGACAGTCCGTGGCTGCTGTAAGGACCGGTTAGGTCACTGAGATACCACTCCCCGTCGCCAGCCATGTACCAGATGCACATGCTGCCGACAGGTGTGTTATCGCAGACGAACTTCGGACGGCCGCCGTAGAGGCCAACATAGAGATAAGTGCCACTGGCATCCGAGTTGCTGCCCGTGCAGGTCACAACTATGTTCATCTTCCGCTCGCCTTCATTTCAGCTTTCAGCTTTTAGCTTTCAGTTTTCACTTGGCCCACTGTGCGGCCAGGTCGGGGTCGCCCACGAATAGACCGCCCAGGACGTGGCAAAGGTTTTCGTAATAGAACGTGCCGGGGTCGGTGGCCTCCTGAATCCAGCACACCATGTCCAAGGGGCGTGCGGCCAGGACGACGTTTTTCATCAGACCCAGGTTGGCCGCGCGGCGAAGGGGCGTTTCCTGGGGCGAGCCCTCGATCACGCCCGCCCCGACGGTGATGACGCGCAGGCCCGAGGGCTTGCCGATCTCCCCGGTCCACCACAGACTGGCTAACGAGTCCAGCGAATCGGCCGAGGCCTGTGCGGCGGTGGAAACGCCCTGGTAGCACGTGGAACTCACCGGCGAGCGCCGCCAGTTGTTATAAGCAACAATCTTCAGGTCGCCCCAGCCCGGCAGTGCCGCACGAATGGGTTTGAGCATGGCGGGGTGCAATGTATTCCAGGGCCAGACTCCCGACGCGGGGAGCGGGGGTATGCCAAGTTCGTTGTTAACGATGACGTGCGGCCAGGTGGGCATAGACGCGCGGGGGTAGATTTTGTCCAGGCCGCGAATCCGGTCGGCGACGTACTGCCCGCCCTTGGCGAAGAACGCCGTGGTCATGTGCTCGGGCAACAGCGTGCGCCCGTCAGGCAGGTAGTCCGCCGGCGGGTTTTCCAGGCGGATGCCAAAGGGCAGGCGGTTGGTTTTGGCCTGTGTCGCAAGCGACTCCAGGTCGGCCCGGTCGCTCGACCACATGCCCACCATCGCCATGCCGTTGAATCGCTCGGCGGATGCGAGTTGCGCCGTCGGGGTGACGCCGTAGGGGTGCCACTTGCCCTGCGCCCAGTGACTTAAGATCGGAAGTTGTCTGCTCATGCCATACTCACAGATATTTGAGTAACGTTGTCGCGGAACTGGTCAAGTGACACGGTGAATGTCGGCCCGCCCCAGACGTTGTAAAGGGATACAAACCATTCCGTGCCCACCAAGTACGCGTTGTGGATCTCATACGCGTGGTTGCCGACAAACGGGTAGGCTGGGGCCACGATTGTCCCCGCGCTGACCGCGTGGCCGGCGAGCGTGTTGTCAAACAGGAACTGGCCCAGTTGGTTGCCGGGTAGACTGTCGGGCGTCGTGGTGTAGGGT
>PMYM01000242.1 GCA_003171235.1 Phycisphaerales bacterium
GTGCCACCAACGTTGAAACGTGCGCAAAGTAACGCCGAAGAGGGCGGCAATCTCCGACTGTGCTTTCCCGCCTTGCTGGTACGCCGCCAAGGCCCGTTGTCTTGTATCCGCAGATGCGATTCCCATGAAAGGAACATCGACATCATCCCTCCGATTACGACAGCTTTTATGAAAAACGCTCTAGATTACCGATCCACCGATCAACCGATTAACATTCTGCTTCTGTTCGCGATGTTCGCGTTGTTCGCGGCTAGTCTTTGTGGCGTATTCTTCCAGGCGCGTCTATACTCGCCGGCGCAATCACGGACCTTTCGGGAGACCAAACTATGATGCGTCCTTGGCGCCTGTTGCCCCTGGCGATCGTGCTGATCCTGGTCGGCTGCCCGTACGTCGAATACCAGGTCGAGATGACTCCGCGGCAGGACGGCAGCATGCGGCGGAGCATTATGGCCTACGACAGGAACACCGATTATCCTACTGAGGTTGGAACCACCGAAGGCACGCCTTCCACGCAATTTGATGGGATCGCCGCCACTTACCGGTCCACCACCACCAGCTTTCCTGTGGTGGGCATTTTCAAAGGTAGAACCCCAAACGACGTCGGCGGCAACGGCTTCTTCCACCAGTACAAGACCTCGCTGGGCACTGCTTGGGTCTACGTAGAGAGCTTCCGCGGCACCAGTCAACCCGCGCAAGTGCTGGAGAAGTACTTCAAGGCCGCCGACACCATGGCTGAGTTTTTTGCCGGCTGGCTGCAGGAAACTTATCCAAACGAGAAGGACGCCGCGCGCCTGGCCGACTTCGTCAGGACCACCGCTCTGGCTGACGTCACGAACATCATCGCCTACGCCTGGTCAGCCGCCGGTGCCCAGGCTAATCTGAAAGCAGACATGGCGGTGCCCAAAGAGACGCTTGCCCGCATCGTCTCATATCTCGTCGAGAAAGATTACCTGCGTCCGGAGGAATTTGGCGTACTACCTGGCTTGAGCGCTGATAATTATCCTGTCTTGCGAGCCATTATCGTCCGAAAGGCCGGGCTGAAGGACGAGACCTTCATTGCCAAGCTCATTCCGCCCAGTCAGGAGGTCTCCGACTCCATCAACCACTATTTCGAAACCAAGTTGGCCTCGCGGGCCGCCACTCAACCCGGCCAGCCGGCAACTCCTAAAGAACTGTTCGACTCCCTGGTTGGGGTGCCGTTGGAGTTTCTGATAGGCGGGACTCCTGACAGGCTACAAGTGGTTCTGCACGCCCAACCAGGGGCCCAGACCAATGGGCAACAGGACCAGTCCGGAAAGATAACCTGGACGACCTCCCTGCCCGCGATGGACAGCCAACTCCTGCCGCGCACCATCTACGCACTTTGGTCTTTGCCGGACGAAACGGCACAGAGGCGACTATTCGGCAAGCTGATACTGGAAGGCGACGCGCTGCAAAGATATGCCATGAATATCGCAGTACTGGCTCCAACTGAGGCGAAACGTTGGGACGCCCTATTGAATTCCCTGACTCCGACGACGGCCCAGGAGAAACTCACTCAGATTTGGAGATCCGAGGACCCAAAGGATAGACCGTTCAGACTGTTGGCCGTAAACCTCCTGCCGTGGGAGGTCACTTCCTCTCTCGCCAGCCGGCCGGCCACGGGACAGGCCACGAGAAAAGAATAGCCGCGAAGTCACGGCCAAAAGACATAGCCGCGAACAACGCGAACAGGAAAAGACTGTTGTTCGGTATACCGGTTAAGGAGTATGCCGGTTAAGCGGTTAATCGGTGAATCAGTTAATCAGTTAATCAGTAAGAATTCACACATGCCTGGACCCGTCTTTTCCGATTAACCGATTTACCGAGTCACCGATTAACTTTTTGCAGGTTCGTGTTGTTCGCGATGTTCGCGGCTTTTCTTTGAAAGTCTTTGTCCTGTTGGCGGCGTTCGTGTTGTTCGCGGCTAGTTGTTTTGGACTCTTGTTCGCGCGGTTCGCGATGTTCGCGGCTAATCTTTTCGGAAGAGCATGCAAAGGCGTGTCGCACAACTTCCGCTGCATGGGGGCAAGGCCCCGCCCTGGCTGTTTGAGCGCATGAAGCGTCTGGCCGGGGCGGTGACCATGGCCGTGGTCGAGGCCTTCGGGCCGGAGGAAATGCTCCGCCGCCTGGCCGACCCCTGGTGGTTCCAGGCCTTCGGCTGCGTGCTGGGCTTCGACTGGCACTCCAGCGGCCTGACCACCGTCACCTGCGGGGCGATGAAGGAGGCTGCCCGCATCTTCGGCGACGACCTGGGAATCGTCGTGGCCGGCGGCAAGGGCGCCACCAGCCGCAAGNNCTCATCTACGCCAGCCGGACCAGCGCCAAGGTCGATTCAGCCGCCCTGCAGGACGGCTACCAGATTTACCATCACAGCTTCTTCTTTGCCCCCTCGGGTAGCTGGTGCGTGGTGCAGCAGGGCATGAACGACCGGGAGGGCCTGGCCCGCCGCTACCACTGGCTGGGCCAGAACGTCAGCGACTTCGTCTGCGAGCCCCACAGCGGCATCTCCGACCTGGGTTCGGGTGGCATGGCCGTCCGCGCTGTTTGCGGCGGCCATGAAGGACCTGGACAACCCTGCTGCTTCACCAACAAGGCAAGAACCTCTCGTAGCCGAGAGGCCAAACATGGTCACGCGAAAGGAAGCGTGACCATGCCACCCACCCTGGGTGTCGCGGGCGTCCCGCCCGCGTCGTCCCTCCCCCTGCTCAACATGGTGGCATTGGAGGCCGGGGCCAATCGCGAGGGCTCCGCACGCCTGGTGCGAGATGACTTCAAGGAACTGCTCTGTCGCATCGAAAGTGCCACGCTGGGCGGGACGCTGCTCTTGCCGCGGCATCACCCGGTGCTGCCGGCGGACGTGAACCTCCCGCGGCTGGAGAGAATCTGTCGCCAGGCCCACGAGCGGGCGCCGGGCGACTTTGAAACGCTGCTGGGGCTTCAAGGCGTGGGGCCGGCCACGGTGCGGGCCTTGTCGCTATTGGCGGAACTGATCTACAGCGCCCCCGCCAGCCACCGCGACCCGGCCGTTCCGCCGCCGGAGAATCCCCCCGCACAGGCCCCCGCCCGCCGCCGCTACGCCGATTACTCCTATGCCCACGGCGGCAAGGACGGTTTTCCCTTCCCCGTTGACCGGGCCACCTACGACCGCTCCATCGCCGTGCTCACCGACGCCCTGCGCAAGGCCCGCCTGGGCGAAACCGACAAGACCGCCGCCCTCCGCCGCCTGGCAGAAGTCGTGGGGAAAATCTAGCAGGGCGGGGTACGCGGTTGTCAGTAACGCAGGTTGCGCTTTGTATTAGTGAGCAGGCCGGGCGCGGCCCGCCGCCCGCATCTTCCGCTGCCCCTCTAAACTGGCCGCCCTGGATGCCGCCCTCTGCTGGGCCAAACGCCGGAGAGACATCCACCCGTATGCGACGCAGTGCTTCCCGGAGAACCTCTCCGACAGCCTGAGCTTTTACCAATTACCCCAAGCCTGGTGGACCAGAGTGCGCACCAATAACCCGCCGGAACGGATGATCCGCACGTTGCGGATCCGCCTGCGCCCAATGAATTGCCTGGCCAACGTGCCAGCCATCGAACGAGCCGTCTTTGGCCAACTCGCCCGCGGGCACCTGCTTCCGCAACTTACATAACGTAGTTGACGCCATCGGTTGTGAGTTGCGGGTTGTGGATTGGCGCCCGGAATTTCTATAATGCTCCCCGCAAGGGAGACGCCTATGAACGTTCTGGTTACCGGCGGGGCCGGTTACATCGGTTCGCACCTGGTGAGGGTGCTGGCCTCGGCCGGGCACAAGGTGCTGGTGTATGACAACCTGGGCAAGGGCCACGCCGCCGCCCTGGAAGGCTTCGATTTAGTCCGCGGCGACATCAACGACACCGCCGCCCTGGCCGATGCCCTGCGCCGCTGCCAGGCCCAGGCCGTCATTCACCTGGCCGCCTTCATCGAGGCCGGCGAGTCGGTCGAGCATCCCCACAAGTATTTCCACAACAACACGCTGGGGGGCCTCTCCGTGCTGGAGGCCATGCGCCAGGCCGGCGTGGGCAAGATGGTCTTCTCCTCCACGGCGGCGGTGTACGGCCAGCCGGTCAACCTGCCCATCCAGGAGACCGACCCCACCGAGCCGATCAACCCCTACGGGGCCAGCAAGCTGTGCGTGGAGTTCATGCTGCGGTCGTACGCCCGGGCGTACGGCATGGGGTTCGTCTCGCTGCGGTACTTCAACGTGGCCGGTGCCAGCCCCGACGCCGCCGTCGGCGAGGACCACCACCCCGAGACGCACCTGGTCCCGCTGGTGTTGCAGGTGGCGCTGGGCGCCCGCCCGGCGATCAAGATCTTCGGCGACGACTACGACACGCCCGACGGCACCTGCATCCGCGACTATATCCACGTGATGGACCTGGCGACGGCCCACGTGCTGGCGCTGGAGGCCATCCAGCCCGGCCAGGCCAAGGCCTTCAACCTGGGCAACGGGGCGGGCTTCTCCGTCCGCCAGATCATCCAGACCTGCCGGCAGGTCACAGGGCACGCCATACCGGCCGAAACGGCCCCCCGCCGAGCGGGCGATCCGCCGCGCCTGGTGGCCTCGTGCGAGAAGGCCCAGGCCGAGCTTGGCTGGAAGGCCCGCTACGGCGACATCCAGACCATTATCGCCCACGCCTGGGAGTGGCATCGCCGCCACCCGCGCGGCTGGGGCGATGCGTAGGGAATCCGGAGACGGCAAGGATCATCCCAAACCCAGAACCCCTAACCCAGAAACGGCAACCCCGGAACCCCCGGCTTGCGCCGGGGGCTAAATAAGGAGGCGCCAAGTACCTTCGGACGAACGTAACCTGTGTTTTGCTATTGCCTCCGAGGACGTATTGGGGTATCCTCGCGGGTCTGGATTGACAGCGACAAGAGGCCTGTAGAGATAACGAGGAACAAGAATGCATTATCCGCATAAGATTTCAAAGCGTCACCGGGTTCGCCACATCGGCTTTCGCTCCCGCATGCGCACCAGCCTTGGCCGCAAGATGATCAACCGCAAGCGCCGCGTGGGGCGCAAGGTGCAGGTCGTCTAGCCGGCCGCCCAATCCCAGCCGCCTTCGCACCTCGATCGCCGCCAACAACGGCAAGGAGACCAACATGGGCAGGACGAGAGCCTTTTTTGTCTTCGTGGCCGTGGCTTCGATATCAGTTCTGCTTGGGCTGCATCCGTCAAGCGCTCAGCCCGCCACCGGCCCAGCCGCAAGCCGCCCGGCCAGCCCGGCGGCAGACGAGGCGGGCTTCGTCTCCATGTTCAACGGCAAGGACTTCTCCGGCTGGCAGTTCGGCGACGCAAGTTACGCCCTGCCGACCACCATGCCGGCCAACTGGAAGATCGACAGCGGGGTCATCCGCTTCCTCAAGGACGCCAAGCCCAATCTGACCTCGCAATGGGACTACGAGGACTTCGAGGCCCGCCTGGAATGGCGGGCCATGCAGGACAACTACAACAGCGGCTTTTACATCCGCTCGGAGCGCAACTCCCACTCCAACCAGTTGAACTTCAAGAAAGGCGATGAGGGCATGCTGCAGTTGCCGGTAGGCAAGCCCAAAGGCGCCAAGCCCGCGCCCGAATTGCAGAGGCCCCTGAAGGAATGGAACCAGTGGCGCGTTTTGGTCGTGGGCGACAAGCTCACCCTCTGGTGCAACGGCCAGTTGGCCTACGAGGCCACCGGCGTTGCGCCCGCCCGCGGCTACATCGGCCTGCAAGCGGAGTACTTCCCCATCGAGTGGCGGAACATCCGCATCAAGGAAATCGGCTGCGACGGCCTGAACGACCTGGCATGCTGGACCGGCAAGGGCTGGAAGCTCGAGGGCGACGTGCTGACGCCCGGCGATGGCGCCGAGGCCCTTGAAAGCAAGACGACCGATTACGGCGACTATCACCTGCGGTTTGAATGGCGGCAACCCAAAGAGGCCAAGGGGGGCGGCATCTGGCTTCGCGGCCCAAAGGGGGCCAAGTCGGGGTTCATGGCTCTCGGCTGGGAGGAAAGTCCCGGCCTCCAACCCGCTGAGGGTGGTTCCGGCGCCCAACCCGTTGCGAGACCTCCTGCAAATCCGCGCGGGCAGTGGAACTATTGCGACGTGATGATCTCGGGCGGGAAGGCAATAGTTCTGAACAGCGGAGCCTCGCAATACGAAGGTGCAGCCGGGGTGGTGCCAGCCTCCGGCCCCATCGGCCTGTCGCCCGGGCTGGAATACCGCAATATTCGAATTACACGCCTGCCGGCAAAGTGAACTAGTGGTTGCCGGTTGAGAGTTGCGGGTTCCGGTTGTCGGTTGCGAATTTCTTCCTAGTTAGCCCCCGACGTGAGTCGGGGGTTGCTGGTTCTAGTAGTCTGTCACAGGAAATTCCACGGGTGGCACAGC